>NZ_JBHWKX010000089.1:0-5279 GCF_042730885.1 Streptomyces sp. NPDC059909 | reverse complement strand
GCGGCGGCTGTTCGGGTTGTTTTGCCTCGTTCTCTTTTGGTTGTTCTTGGAGGTCGCACCGCCCCCAAACACCCCCCACGCCGCCAGAGCATCAGCGGGCCTACCTGACGAGTTCGGCCGGTTCATCAAGCCGCGTCAGTTTCCGCGGGTTTGCCATCGCGTGGATCCGGCTGACTTTCCCGTTCTCCACCACGAGGCTCACCGCGGCCAGTCGGCCGTCGATCTCGATCCGGCCCGCAGGCGCACCGTTGAGCCACACGGCCGACACCACCCGGTCCGGGCGAGCGAGCAGCTTCGCCACGAGTTCGGCCCCGTGGATCGGAGCCGGAGCGGCGGCCGCAAGCCCGCCGCCGTCGGCGATCAGGACCACGTCCGGTGCCATGACGTCCAGCAGTTCCTGCACCTGGCCGGTGCGCAGCGCGGCCAGGAACCGCTCCACCACGGCCTGCTGCTCCGACCGGCTCACCCGCACCCGCGGCCGCCGGGCCGCCACGTGCTCGCGTACCCGCCGCGCGATCTGCCGCACCGCGGCCGTGGACTTGCCCGTCGCCTCGGCGATCTCGCCGTACGGAATCTCGAAGACCTCGCGGAGCACGAACACCGCGCGCTCCGTCGGCCCGAGCGATTCGAGCACTGTCAGCATCGCGATCGAAACGCTCTCCGCGAGCTCGACGTCCTCGGCGACGTCGGGGCTGGTCAGTACCGGCTCCGGCAGCCACTGGCCGACGTACTCCTCGCGGCTGCGCGACATCGTCCGCAGACGGTTGAGCGCCTGCCGTGTGACGGTTCGGACGAGGTAGGCCCGCGGGTCACGCACCTGCGCGCGGTCGACGTCGGCCCACCGCAGCCAGGATTCCTGCAGCACGTCTCCGCGTCGACCGCCGAGCCGAGCATCTCGTAAGCGACCGTGAACAGCAGGCTGCGATGGGCGACGAACGGGTCCTCGGTCACGCTGTCGACACCACGCTGGACGTCTCAGGACGCGCGGCCAGCGGAATCTCGCAGGCATCGGAGTAGCCCTGCGACGTGACCCCGTGCGCCGTATTGCACCTGGTCGCCATGTTGGCGAAGCCGATGAACGCGGTGAGTTCGACCAGCGCCGCCGGGCCGAGCCGGTCGAGCAGACGCTTCGACAGCTCGTCGGTGACGGTCGGCGGCGTGTTCGTCATGGCCTCGGCGTACTCGAGAACGTCGCGCTCCAGCGGCGTGAACACCTCCGACTGCCGCCAACGCCGCACCTGGCTGGCCTTGGCCAGGTCCAGGTTCTGGTTCAGCGCGTGGAAGTAGTTGATGTCGAGGCACCAACTGCAGCCGACCTGTGCCGCGACGGCCATGTGCGCGAACGTCTTGAGGCTTGCGTCGGCCGCGTCCCACGCGCCCACCTTGGCCGAGAACTCCTGGTTGGCCTCGGCAAGCTTGGGGTTGTTCCGCAGCACCTCGACGGGCTCGGGCACGTCACCGAGCTGCTTGATCATGTTTTCGCGGAGCTCGGCGGTGAGCTCGGCCTTCGGGACGCGTAGCGTCATGGTGTTCTCCTTGTACGTGTGCCTGTTTGGCCGTTCGGCATGAAGACACCGCCGGACCCGCGCACGTGACAACGAGGCTGAGGAGTGATCCGAGACCCCGGCACCTTCAGCTCCTGACCAGGCGGCTACATCGAGCGCGCGCCGCCGAGCGAAGGCGTGACAGAACCGTGGTTCCCCGACGCCCTCGCCGCCTTGGAACGGACCTGCCGGCCTTGCACGTCGGGGCCGAGTCCCCAGGCACGGACCCACGTCGGCGTGATCCGGATGACCTCACGGCTCATGAACGCACCGCTAGCATCCACGGTGGCGAGGCGGCCGAGCGGCTGGCTCTGCAGGTAGGCCCCACTCAGTGTCGGTCAAGGCGATCGTGGTGGGCATGGCGGACGCTGGGCCCTTCTTGGCTGACCGCGTCGAGCAGCAGTTTCGCGGCCACCGTCGCCCCGTCGGTGCGGATCGTGCCGGCCATGGCCCTCGCTCGGGCGCGGGTCTCGGGAGTCAGGGCCGTCCTGAGCACGGCTGACAGGGACTCGGTGGTCGGAGTCGGACCGTCATGCGCCGCGCCGATTCCCAGGTCGGCCACCCGGCCGGCCCAGTACGGCTGGTCCGCCGCCTGGGGTACCACCACCTGAGGCGCGCCGGCCCGGGCAGCCGTCGTCGTCGTACCCGCGCCGCCGTGGTGCACGACGGCGGCCACCCGGCCGAACAGTGCCTGCTGGTTGACCTCGCCGACGACGAAACAGTCGTCCCGGTCGTCGATCAGGGCCAGGTCGGCCCAACCGCGTCCGACGAGTGCGCGGCGGCCCTCGGCACGGATCGCCTCGATGGCCACCCGGGCGGCGTCCTTCGAGACGTGGCGCATGCTGCCGAAGCCGACATACACCGGTGGTGTGCCGGCGTCCAGGAACGCCACCAACTCGTGCGGTAGCGGGCGCTCGTCCGGCAGGATCCACGCACCGGTGTGCACGACGTCGAGGTCCGGCGTCTCCTGCCACGGGCCCAGGGTCGGGTCCGTCGCCAGCCACGGCTCGTCGGTGAAGATGAAGTTGCGGACGTCGTCCACCGGCGGCAGACCGATCGAGGCACGGTGGGTGTTGAGCGCCTCGCCGTGCAGCGCGTTGAAGCTCTGGGCGTTCAGGTCCCACAGCACCCGGTTGTCGGTCACCTCCGGTGGGAACGGCTGGCCCGGCAGCAGCAGCAGCGGCGGCGCGTGGTGCGGCGACGGCAGCAGGAACGGGCAGAAGGTCGCGTACACGTACGCGATGCCCAGCTTCTCGGCCACCGACCGCGAGGCGAAATGCGCCAGCCCGGTCGCCAAGAGCGCGTCACATCCCTCGGCTGCCGCGGCGACGGAATCGAACTGCGCGGCCAGCTCGGACACGCGCCGGGAGGCGTCCGCCGCCGACGACGGCCTCACCATCGAGTGCATCGGCGGGCCGACCGGCACCAGCGGCACGCCGACACCGGCCAGCAACTCCGCGAACTCCTTGTCCGGCGGCGCGCACACCCGCACCTCCGCACCGAGTGCCCGCAACTGCACCGCGAGTCCCACCAGCGGTTCGACGTCCCCGCGCGACCCATACGTCGACAACAACACACGCATTTCGTGACTCACCCATTCCCGTCGGTTCTGGCCTCGGCGGGCGATTCTGCGGCACGACCCGGGTCTTGCCGCAAGCCCCCCGGTGCCCTATACCTTGAGAGTGGAAAGGAGTGGGCACTCCCCTTTCCCCTCATCGTCCGCTGCGGACGGACAACCCTTTCGCGAATCGGCAGCGCGCCGCGTACGGCGGTAACGTCGGCCCTACCACTACCTTGCCGATGTGGATCTCTTCTCACGCTCGTGGGCGGCGTTGCGCACGGCTGTCGCCGAACTCCGGACAAGGACTTCGAGCAGCCGTCCGGCTGTACCGGCTGGCTCGTGCGGGACCTCGTGTGCCACCTGATCATCGACGCGCAGGACGTCCTGATCACCCTCGTGACCCCCGCCGATACGGAACCGACCGTCAACGCGGTGACCTACTGGAACGTCGAGGACCAACCGCCGACCGGCGAGGACCCGCTCGATGCGCTGACCGTCCGGCTGGCCGCCGCTTACGAGGAACCGCGCCTGCTCAAGTTCCACTTCGACGACGTCGGCTCCGCCGCCGGACGTGCCGCCGAACTCGCCGACCCCGGAGTCCGGGTGAGCACCCGCGACGAGGTCCTCACCGTGGGCGACTACCTCACTGCGTACGTCCTGGAATGGACGCTGCACCATCTCGACCTGATCGCGCACCTCCCGGACGCGGCGGAACCGCCCGCGGAGGGCCTGGCCCGATCCCGCGCGACGCTGGAAAAGATCGCCGACGCCGCGTTCCCCGCGTCGTTCACCGACAAGGACGCACTTCTGGTCGGCACCGGCCGCCGGGCACCGACCGACGCGGAGAAGGCCGAACTCGGCGAGCCGGCCGCGAAACTGCCGCTCGTCCTCGGCTGATACGTCCACAGCCTGCTCCCCCACGAAGAGACGCTCCACGTGCCGAACGTCACCACCACTCCCCCACCCACCCCACGGTCGACCCAGCACGATTCCCGCAGGTGGCAACCGACGGCTGGGGAAGTTGCCCGCAAACAATCAATGGCCCCGGCGGTTGCGGCGACAGTTCAGGGTCGTGGAGGTCGCGGTGCCAGAAGCGACCGTCCTCGTCGCGGCCATCAATGAGTGGCTGTAACCAGCACATTCAATACACCTGGTGCTGTGACCGGGAAGGTTGGCCGGGTTGAGCCGTGCGAGATGATCGCGTCATGAATGCGATCGTCTTGATGTCGGACCCGAAAGTCGCGGCCATACCCGTTGCGGAATGCGGTGAACGTCTCGTGGATGTCCGCCGCGGCGGCTCGTTGCTGGTCGACGCACGCAAGCAGGACGCGGCAGATGCCTTCGCGTACCTGCGGGAAGGCGTGCTGGAGCGGCTGCTCAAGGCCCAGGCAATGCTTCCGCAGGAACTGCGACTGCTGTTCGTCGAGGGGTACCGGCCACCCTCCCTCCAGCGGGAGTACTACGAGGAGTACGTCAGCCAGTTGCGAGCCGGCCACCCCGAATGGCACGACGAGCAGATCCACTCGGCGGCGAGCCGGTACGTGTCTCCACCCGATATCGCCCCGCACAGTGCCGGCGCGGCCGTCGACCTCACTCTGGCCGACATCGGTGGGCGCGAGCTGGACCTGGGCACGCGCATGAACGCGGATCCTGAAGAGAGCGAGGGCGCCTGTTACACCCAGGCCGTCAACATCAGCGAGGAGGCTCGCGCCAACCGGAAGCTGCTGGGAGCTGTGCTCACGGCTGCGGGCCTGGTGAACTACCCCACGGAGTGGTGGCACTGGTCCTTCGGTGACCGCTACTGGGCTCTGATCACCGGGGAGGGCGCGGCCCTCTACGGCCCGAAGGAGATCAGTCCGGGCGGCTGACCCGTCCGGCCTTGCCGGAGCCTGGCAACCGCATCGACTGCAGGGCGTGGGAGGAATCCGGCGCCAAAGCCGCCGTCGGCCGGACCACGACGATCGCCGACAGCGACTGTCCCGGTACCGGCCTCGTCGTCCCGCACCGTCGGGAGCGCGGTCAGACCAAGCTCCCGGCGTCAACTTGACCCGGCCGTAAACGACCGGGCTTGGAGGTAGCGCCCAACTGGCTGCTGGGTGGGCTCCTGCGTCCAGACACCCCTATGGGGTGGCAGGGACGCGTGACTCACGCCCCGCAGTCCACGCAGCCTCGCC
>NZ_JBHWKX010000088.1:0-22840 GCF_042730885.1 Streptomyces sp. NPDC059909 | reverse complement strand
GACGGGCACGCCACCTACAACGCTCCAGCCCCACCCCGGACACCACCCCGACGCAGAACCACCTCGACGAAGGACCTGCGAAAGACAGGACTAGGCGGTCTGGGCCGTCTCCGGAGCTCCCGCACCACTGCCGGGGATCGCGCCGCTGTCGGGCGCGCGGGTGCCCGGAGCGGCGCCTGCCACGTCGGGGCGCACGGAAGCGGAGGCCGGCGCAGCGGCCGGGGCGGGCGCCGTGGCCGGGGCGGGGGCGACGGCCCGCCACCAGGGCGTCTTCGGGACGTCGTCGGCAGTGGGCTCGAACGGCTCACCCGGTAGCGGCACGGCGACACGCGCCCCCACCTCGGCGGCCGCGGTGAGGTTGAAGGTGGCCCAGTGGATCGGCAGCATCACTCCGGTCGGCTCGCCGCCCTGGAGGTCCAGATGGGCACGCATGCCCTCGGCCGGGGTCATGTGGATGTCCGGCCACATGCCGTTCTGAGATCTTGATCAAAGCACGCATAACCAACCACGGCGACCAAAGCATCTTCTCCCAATCCCCGATCAGCTCCCCGCTACAGCGGAGCGGGGTCAGGTGTCAGTGCCCGGCATCCGGGCGCTTCGGAGTTCGAGCAGCGACTGAGTCCTGCCGTCCAGCGTGAGATGCCAGAAGTGCCATCCATCGACTTGATCATCGCCGGCTGCTGCCCGGGCGGCGGACGTGGGCGTGCCCCATGGCCGATTGAGGTAGATGATCCTGCCATCCTCCAGCAGAGATGCCCTGGCGACGTGCGTCTTACCACGACCCGTCAGTGCGATACCGCCGTTGGAGAACGCCGCGCTGCGACAGCGCTGAATGACTGGCCAGGGCGAGCGCGGCGTACTCGCCCTCATGGCGGGTCAGAACGTCGATGTAGAGCTCGTAGTCCTGATCATGGTCATCGACGAGGCGGAGGAATGCCTCTACAGCCGCTATGTCTCCGGTGTTGGCTACCTCAAGGAGACCCTCGGCCCGCTCCAACGGGTCTTCGGAGTACTCGGCATGCTCGCGGTCGATGAGGGCGAGCAGATCACCAGGTGTCTGAGGGCGGCGCCCCCGATCGATGTCCGTGGTGGCCTTGACGATGTTGCGCCAGGGTCCCGGCGAAGGAAGCAGCGGCACATTGGCCTTCGGCATCTCCCCGGTCAAGCCCAGGCGATCACTCTGCCGACGCTGTAGTTGTCGCCGGTGACCGTGGCACCGTGCAGGCCTCGGAGAGCTCTGGAGCCGCGAACTCCGGGGTTCCGATTGATAGACGGGGTCGTCCAACCTTGGTGGTCTGACCTGACGGCCGTCGCACGATACCCCAGTCCGCGAGAGTCCACCGGCCGTCGAGGAGAAGAATGTTCGAGGGCTTGATGTCGCGGTGGATCCAGCCGTCATGCGGAACTGCGGCCAGATCCCGGGCCGGCCGGCCCGGACCACAGCAGCCGCCCCGAGCCCACGAGCCAGCGCTGACGTTGGTATGCCCGGGGTGGACCTTAGAGCGCCCGGCAGTAGGCGTTACTTCAGGCGTTTGGTGGTGGGGCGACCGTCCCATCGGTAGAGCGGGGTGGCGCGGCGGATGAGCATACGGAGTGTGACGATGGCGGCGGACAGGTAGAGGTAGAAGTCGACGACCCGGCTGCGTTTCTCGGTGCAGCGTCGCAGTTTGCCGAAGCCGTTCATCCACGCATGACTGCGCTCGACAACCCATCTCTTGCCAGCCTGGATCGGAGCGGGCACGCCCTTGCGGGCGATCTCGCCGGTGAAGCCGAGTTCCGACAACGCGGCCCGGGTCTTGTGGCTGTCGTAGCCACGGTCCAAGTTGACATTGACCTGATCTGGCAGGGATCCGACCTGCTCCTTTGCTGCCTCCAAGGTGGGCACGAGCAGCGGTGAGTCGTGCCGGTTGGCCCCGGCTGAGACGATGCCCAGCGGGATGCCGCGGGCCTCGGTGGCCACGGAGCGCTTCAGGCCCTGCTTGCCCCGGTCCACTGGGGAGCGCCCGGCGGCCTCGCCACCGCAGGGAGCCTTGGTGATGCAGCCGTCCACGGACAACTCGCCCAACTCAAGGCCGATCATCCGGTCGTACGCCTCAAGCACCAGGGCGTGCAACTGCCCGGCTATTCCGAGTTGGGCCCAGTAGGCGACTCGTCGTCGGATGGTGCGGTCCGAGCATTCAGGAGTTGCGACACGCTCGTAGCCGGAGCCGTGCACCAAGGCGGCGATTACGTGGTCGAACACCACGCGGTCCGCAATGCGCGGGTTGTGGCAGCCCAACGGGTGGCTGTCCACGTGCTCCGGTAACAGCGTCGCGAACTGGTCCCACAGGGGTTCGAGCAGGCATGATGGCAGGACAGGCACGGGCCCTCCGGTGATCACTGAGCGTAGAGAACTCCATGATCACCATGGCTCGTGCCTGCTCGACTTCCGGGGTCGCCCTCATCAACGACACACGCCTACTGCCGGGCGTTCTTACTGACGTGATGCCATAAAACTCTCCTCCGCGGGCGGGCCAGGTGGCAGACTGAAATGCGGGCCCCGATCCGCTGAAGGGTGCGTGGGCCCGGAACGGGGAGGACTCGATGGCCGGAGAGTTGTACATCGTCGCGCCTCAGGACGACGCGGATGTCGACAGGGTGCAGTGGCGGTTGGGCGGTCTCCGTCAGGATCTGCTCGGGCTGGACATCGACCAGGTCGGGGTGCGCGCGGCCGGCCCCGCACCGGAGGGCAGCCGCGCGGGCGTCGTCGACGCGGTCGGCTCACTCGTGGTCACATTGGTGCCTACGCTGCCGTTGCTGGAGGGCATCGTCCACGTCGTGCGGACCTGGCTCGGCACCTTCCGGGGACGGAGCGTCGTGCTGGAGATCGACGGTCACCGGCTGGAGGTCGCCGGTGTCGACGACGCGGAGCAGCGGCGGTTGGCCGACGTGTGGATCGCCGCAGTGACTGCGGACCGTCGGTGAACACCGAGGGGAGGTATGCCCTCATCGTGGCCACCGGTGAGTACGAGGATGCGGGTCTGCACGGCCTGTGGGCACCGGTGCGCGATGCCACCGAACTCGCGCTGGTGCTCGGCGACCCCGCGATCGGCGGCTTCGAGGTGCAGGTCCTGGACAACCCCGGATCGTATGCACTCCGAAGAAGCATAGAGGACTTCTTCGCCGACCGTTCGCTACGCGACACCCTGCTGCTGCACTTCGCCTGCCATGGGCTCAAGGACGAGAGCGGCAAGCTCTTTCTCGCGGCCAAGGACACGATGCGCACCCGTCTGGAGTCGACGGCGATCCCTGCCGAGTACGTCAGCCGACTGATGATGAAGAGCCGGGCACAGCGGGCCGCGGTGCTGCTGGACTGCTGCTACGCCGGCGCATTCGAGCGCGACATGTTCAGCCGCGCCGCCGCGGACGTGCATGTCGCGGAGAGCTTCACAGCGCTGGAGTCCATCGGCCGTGAGCGGGGGCGCGCGGTGCTCACCGCCTCCAGTGCGGTGGAGTACGCGTTCGAGGGCAACCAGGTCGTGGCGAGCGAGACGGCCGGGTCGACCATGGCTGTCAGACTCCGCCGCGGCGAGCCCGGCCCCTCCCTGTTCACCGGGGCGCTGGTGGAGGGGTTAACGACCGGCGAGGCCGACCGGGACCACGACGGCATGATCGGCCTGTCGGAACTCGCCGATTACATCAGCCATCGCATCCGCACCGTGACCCCGAACCAGAACCCTCAGCTGTGGATCTTCGGCGCACGGGGCGACCTCCCCATCGCGCGCTCCCCTCGGCGAAGACCCCGCGCGGCCGCGCTGCCGGGGCATCTCGCCGAGGCGACGGCCTCGCCCGAACGAGCCCAACGTCTCTGGGCAGTCGATGACTTGGCGGAGGTGCTGAAAAGCGCCGATGTTTCTCTGGCGCTCGCGGCTCACCAGGCGCTGATGACGCTCTGCCGCGACGACAGCCGCCGCGTGGCCGACGCGGCACAGCGCGCGCTCGCCTCGGCGGCGCCGGCCATGGCGGCACGTACGGCCTGGGACCTGGGGCGGACAACGGCAGGACAAGCGGGGCCCGAAACGGTGCTGCGCGTCGAGGGTCCACCCCTTGTCCGCGCGACGCTGGAGGCCGAGGCGGAGCCTTGGGTGGTGGTCAGGCATGTGGAGGACGGGGTCGCGCTCTCCGTATACACGTCCGAGCCGGGCGTCCACGAGGGCCGGGTCATCCTGCGGACCGCCACGGGAGAGCTCCAGGTGCGGGTCCGGGCGGATGCTGTCGCGCCGGCGGAAGAGCCCGAGGGCGGGCGTGGCGGCGAGCAGGACGAGCGGGTGATCGCGCCTCCTCAGATGCCGCGGCTCTCCGCGGACGAGCCTGCCGAGGGCGCGGGCGATCCCGCTCCGTCCCCTCTGCAGCTCCATGCCCAGGCCTTGCTCGACGCCGGGCTGACCGATCGCATGGTCCTGGAGGCGGTGAGACGTGGTGGAAGAGACTGAAGCCGGGCCCGGCGAGGAGCTGGCGATCGGTGCCCACTGGCGGCGGCTGGTCGACGGATGGGCGGCGCGCAGCTTTCTGCGGTCCGCGACGGACGGCACGTCCATCTCGCTGGAGTTCGACGCCCAGGCGACGGGGGAATCCGCGACGCTGAGGTTCACGACGACCACGAGGCTCCTCGTCGCGTTCATGACGGATGGCCACTTTGTACAGCAGGATCAATTGGCAGTGGCGGCAGCGGCCTCGAATGCCTGGAATGCGGAGCAGTTACTTCCCACTCTCGCCGTCTGGGATGTCCGCGGCGGTCGCCCCTTTCTCGCGGGAGCCTGTGTGCTTCCCCTGAGCTGCCGCATGACGCAGTCCGATTTCAATGCCCTGGCCGACGAGTGGATGGAAGGCGGACGCCTGATGTTCGCCCGATGCCACCAGGTGTTCAAGCTCTAGAAGGTGTGGGGGGCATGCCATGGGGCGCTCGGTCTTCGTCACAGCTCTTCTCCTCGGATCGCTGGCCTCCTTGTCGCTTGCGGGCTGTGCCGCTTCATCCGCCGGCTGCTCCGGGGACGGACTGGACTGTCTGGCCCGGCTGGCCGGGGAGCGCAGCCACGTCGCCGCGCAAGTACAAGAGCGGCTGCAGGTGGACGACCTCGTCAATGACCGGGGCGACCTGAAGGATCGAATGACCGCCTTCGGCCCCCATAGGGAGGCCGTTTCGGTGAACATCGCCGGCGCGAGCGGCGCCGGTGGCACCGTACTCCTCATTCTGGCCGACCAGCGGTACGTCGACCGTGAGAGCACGATCACCAAACTCGATCAGGACGCGTACAAGGCCCTCGGCGACGTGCATGCCTGCGACGAACTGTGCGAGCGCGTACGCGACAAGGACGTGTCCGGTGAGAACCTGATCAGCGCCGGGCTGGCCAAGGACGCCGCGGGTGCCCCCCACGGATCCGTCGTAGACATGAGGCCGGCCGACGGTGTCGCAGGCTGGCTCCTCGCCGCCTTGTTCGCCGCGCTCCTGGCTCTGCTCGCGCTCCTCGTACTACTCGTCCGGCGCTCCGGAACGCCGAGGCTCGCGACCGCCGCCCACCCGGGCCCGGTGCCGTATCCGAGGACTTCGGCGGTATCCCGGGAGCCCGGCCGGCGTACGGCCCCGCCGGGGGCGGCAACCTCCCGGCCCGGCCTGCCCGTTGCCGTACCGTCCGGTCCGATGCGCACCGCCATCGTGCGCACGGAACTTCGCCCACAGGGATACGTCGAGATCGACCATTGCCTGTACCGGGCGGCCTGGGCGGATCCGGACGCGTCACCGCCCGCCCCGGGCGATCCGGTCGACGTCGTCGACGGAGCCGGGCAGGGCTCCGACTCCCTGCTCGCGGTCCGGCGCGGCGGCGCCGAGCGGCGAACACCTTGAGCCAGGCAGCAGCACACCTACAGGAGACATGCAGGAGGGGCCATGCGAGACCGGAAACCCCAGGCACTCCCCGCGGAGTACGCCGACATCGAGATCGAGAACAATGCGCAGCGGCTTCCCCTGGTGCTCTGTCTCGACACCTCGAGCTCCATGGAGGGAAGTCCCATCAAGGCGCTCAACGATGCCCTGCAGACGTGGACGCAGGAGTTGCACGACGATGTGAGCCTCACTTACAGCGTCGAGGTCGCCGTGATCACCTTCGGCAGCCAGGGCGTGGCCATGTGGCGGGGGCCGCAACAGCTGGCGGCGCAGGCGTCGGTCAGCCCCTTCGTCCCTGCCCATGCTTTCCAGGCCCCGAGACTCCGAGCGGCCGGTGTCACCCCGATGACCGAGGCGCTGGAGCTGGCGATGCAGGTCGTAGCGGCCCGCAAGGCCGAGCTTCGGCAGTCCGGACTGCAGTACTACCGCCCGCAGATCTGCCTGGTCACGGATGGCCTGCCGACCGACTCCACCGGCCATCTCACGGACACCTGGCGGCGGCTTGTCCCCGTGCTGACGGAGCAGCAGCGGGCCCAGCGGTTCCGACTCTACGCGATCGGGGTCGGCGGGATCACGGACCACGGTGAGGAGGTGCTGAAGGCCTTCGCGCCGAAGTTCAACGCCAAGCTGCACGGTTTCCCGTTCCGTGAGCTGCTGCAGATGATGTCGGCCAGTGCCAATGCCGAGCAGAGGGGCGCCGGGGACGAGGTGCTGGAGAAGATCTTCAGCCGGTTCAAAACCCAGCGTCCGGCGTGGGAATCGTGAGCGGAGGTACGGGCCGATGAACGCGTCGAGCATGCCGTGGCGCATTCACGGACTGAGCGTGGAGGGGTACCGTCACCGCCGGGACGCCATCCCCTGCCAAGATGCCTGGCACCACACGGTGACCGGCCCGCCCGATGCACCCGTGGCGGTGCTGGCCATCGCGGACGGCGCGGGCAGCCGCCCGCGCTCCGACCAGGGGGCGCGGCTGGCGGTGGAGCTGGCCACGGACCGTTTCGGGCGTCGGGCCGCCGGGTATTCCGCCGAGGGCGGCGCGGTCCGGGCCTTGCTGCTGGACGCCTTCAAGGACGTACAAGAGGAATTTCTTCGACGAACCGGCGACGAGGCGGACGACTACGCGTCGACGCTGACCGTGGTGGTGCTCACGCCGTCCTGGCTCGGCCATCTGACCGTCGGTGACGGCTTCGTGGTGCTCCGGGCCGGGGAAGACAACGGAAAGCGGCTGTTCCATCTGCTGCCGCGCCCGGAGGCCGTCAGTGAGTACAGCAACGAGACGGTGTTTCTCACCTCTCCGCACGCAGAACGCTGGGTTCTCACCGACTGCGTGTACGACGGCGGTATCGACGGGCTGCTGCTGTCCACGGACGGGCTTGCCCAGGCAGCGCTGAACCGGTGCGGGGACCGGTCGCAGGTGCCCAACGACTCATTCGCCTCGGCGGTACTGCGCTCCCTCGACAGCCCGCATCCCGATCCCGGCCAGGACGAGCAGGCGCTGGCCGCCCTGCTCCGCTCGGACCGGCTGACAGCGCTCAACGCCGACGACAAGACGCTGGTGAGGGCGGTGCGGCCATGACCGGACGCAGGGTGTTTCTGGGCAATGAGCCGGTCGTACTCGCCGAGACCCCCCTGAAGGGCGGCGGCCAGGCGGCCGTCTTCCCGGTCGAGGGCCACGACGGGATCGTCGTCAAGCTCTACCGCGACCCGCCGGGTGCCGAGCAGGAGCGCAGGCTCGCCCGCATGCTGGCGATGTCCCCGCTCGGCGGCCGCCCGACCGATCACGCCCAGCCGCCCGAACTCGCCTGGCCCACCGCACTGGCCCACGGCGAGGACGGGGAGTTCCTCGGCTATGCAATGAGCAGATTCGGTGAACCCGAGCATGTACCGCTGGTGGGCCTGTTCACGCGAGCGCAACGGCTGCGGCTGTTCCCCGAGCACACGGACTGGAGGTTCCTGCTCGGAGTCGGCTGGAATCTCGCCTTCATGACGGCCCGGATGCACCACGAAAACCTGGTCATCGGCGACTTCTCCAGCAACAACGTCGTCGTCGACCGCAATGGCTTCGTCACCTTCCTCGACTGCGACTCCATCGCCTTCACCGATCCGGCCACGCACGAATCCTTCCCGTGCCTGATGCAGACCGCCGACTATGCGGCGCCCGAGCGGCAGCAGGGCGTTCCAGCCACCGCGGCCGGTGATGACTTCGCACTGGCCGTTCTCATCTACCAGCTGCTGACCGCGGGCAACCATCCCTTCGGGGGAGTGCGGCACGACAGCGCCTCCGAGTCGACCGTCAAGGACAACATCGCGGCGAGCGTCTCATATGTGGTGCGGCCGGACCGCGTCGTCGTACCGCGCGGTGTCATCGACCCGACGGTGCTGCCACCGGCGGTCCTCGCCCTGGCGCGCGACGCCTTCGGTCCGGGGGTGCAGCAGCCGGAGGCGCGGCCAGGGGCGGATGCCTGGCTGCGCGCGCTGGACGAGGAACGGTCACTGGTCCAGCGGTGCGCGGCACGGCCGAGGCACAGTTACGGGTCCCATCTGGCCGGCTGTCCCTGGTGCGAGCGTGCCGCCGTCACCGGACACGATGTGTTCAACGTGACGCCGCCTCCGCCTGCCCCCGGGGTCCCGGACAGTGACGAGAACACCGAAACGGTAATGCCGAAGGCGCTGATCCTGGCGTTCGTCGTCCTGGCGGTCCTGGTGCTGATCCTGATCGTGGCAAACAGCTGACAGCATGCGCACTGAGGGTGCCGATTCATCATCCGCCCTGGTAGAGCTACATGTTGGTACTGATGAGGGATCCCCGCCGAGTCGGTCTTTTCGCGGATCTTCAGGTTCTTGATCCGGGCTGGTTCGGTGCCTTCTCCGGAAGGTGCGCCAGCTGCGCGACCAGCCAAGCCCGCCAGGGCTCGTACACCTCTTCCACCGCCAGGTCGCAGGACAGCGGCACACACTGTGGCAAGCGTGGACCATAGCGGCGCCGTCCGCTGAACCACGAACTCGGGCCCGAACCGGCGGCCAGTTGTGCCGTGTCCATGGGCAAAGATTCTGCGCCCCTGCCGTGCATCCGCACCCGATCGACCTGATGAGGGCGGCATGGGCTTCGTCCGCGCGGCGCCGGCCGGGGCCATGGCCGCTCCACCGCTGACGGCAACCAGCAGGCCGGCGCCGCCGAGCCGGTGGCCGCTTTGCCGCGGACCGGGCATGCCGGTTGCAACACCGCAGCCGACCACATCACCTCCACCCACCTCGCCCTGGCCCCACTGCCGAAGCGCCACCAGCACCGGCGGAGCACGCTGATCCGTACCGATTCGGGTGGCGGGGCGCACGAGTTCGTGACGTGGCTCGCCAAGCGCCGACGGTCTGTCGTACTCGATCGGCAGATCATCGCAAGCAGATTCACCAGGCCGTGCTGAAGGCCCGTCTCAGTCCGGACGGCGGCGATCGAGCCCGGCGGCGAGATCCGGGACGGAGCCTGGGGCGCCGAACTTGCCGGCGGCTGCCTCACCCCTGATCCGCTCCTGATCGACAAGATCGTGTCGCCCGACTGATCGGCAGTGTCCCGCCCGGTAGGGCGAGAAACTCCGGCCCCAGCGGCACCGGCTGGCCGCCCTGGTGAGGTCTACGCCGCCCAGGGGTGCCGCCCGCAGCGGCGCGGGCACTGTGCGGACCGTGGCCGTCGGCGCGCACCCGGTTCGGCGGGCGAGTCCGACGCGAAGTGCACGAACTGGATCAACTCACCCAATCGGCCGGGCATACACACCCCCAGCCGCCCGATCGCCCGATCGTCCGAGCGCTGACAGGCCTCTTCATCAACGGGTCGGCCCATGCGCTTGATCGACTCCATTCGGCAATCGTTGTTCCATGGATATCCCGTCGCCTCACTCAACCCCCTTGACCTGACTCAAACCCACTGAACGCAACCGCGTCGGCTTCCTTGACCCGACATGATCATAAAACGGATATCACGTGACTTTCCCGAAGTCCTGCGCTGAGGCCGCCAGGAGGATAGCCTCGTCTCGTGGCGCAGAACCAATACTGAGCGAGCGTCAGCACTGCAACGTGACGACCACCGACACGCCTTTGCCGTCATCGAATACCTGCATCCGCCACGTCGGCAGGCCTATCCCCTTACGCCACCCCGTACACGTTCGTGGCACACCACCGAGCACGAAAGCGTCATCAGGCTCAGCCTTGATGACGAGGGCCGGTCGGACCGATCAATCTCATACCGATCGTCGATGGGGAGCTTCAGATCCTTAGAGGGAAGGAGCCCACGGTGGATATGCAGGACGGCTGGCGCTGGTGCAACCAGTGTTACGGCTTGGCCTACAGCACATCGGGCAGGGGCGAGTGCGGGGGCGAGGAGGGGCATAACTTCGGCACCAGCGGCCGGTACTTGGTGACCATCGGATCGAACCCGGACGGCACGCAACCCGGCTGGCGCTGGTGCGAGCGATGCCAAAGTCTGGCTTACGGCGAGGGTGAGGCCGGGCGATGTTATGCCGGTGGCGTCCATTCGCTCGAGAGCAGCGCCGCCTACAGCGTACCGATGGATACGGTTCCTGCCGGAGCGCAGGAGGGCTGGCGCTGGTGCAACAGATGCCAGGTGTTGGTATTCGCAGGCGGTGGCCACGGCGGGATCTGCCCGGCGGGCACTCAACACGACCACACGGGCAGCGCTGCTTACAGCGTGCCCACCCCAGCCTCGACACCGGTGGTCGTTCAGCCCGAGATCACGGTCCAGGCTCGGCCTGGCTGGATATCCGTGGCCGGTACCGGCTTCTCGCCCGACGGTCCGGTACACCTGACGTTCCTGGTCGGCGGGAAGCAGGTGGCCGCCGATGTGACCGCCAACTCCGCAGGGCGGATCCTGCACGGCGAAGAGAGTCGCATCGGCGAAGGCCGCTGCATGGTCATCGTTCGCGATGACACGACTGGCCGTTTCACCGCAGCCCACCTCGAGCGTTCTCATCCGATCCGCATCCCGCTTGATCCGGTGCCGATCGACTGACCAAAGGAGGCATGGTGACCTACGATCGCGACGCCGTTGCCCGACAGTTGGGCCACAACCTCGGTACCGCCGACCCTGACTACGCAGCCTACTGCGCGCGGATTGACCGGGAGACCCGCGATCCTGCCAATGCGATCGGCGGACAGCTCCTGCCGGGCGTTGAAATCGTCGGCGGGGTGTCCGGAGATCTCCTGCGGGTACTGGTCAGGGCCAAGGCACTGCTGCGGTCGGACCAGCGCGCTGCCATCGCTGCCACCAGGCCCAAGATCCAGGGGTTGAACACCAAAGACTTCGGCGGCCACGAGTGGGGCTTCTGCTTGGACATCAACAGCGACCGCTGCCCCTACCTGATCGGCGAGCGTGGCGAGCAGGCACTAGATCTCAAGCTGGCACTTACCTACGGGGCCATCTCCCTGTTCATGCGCGGAGTGCCGAGCGTCCTCAACGCGTTGCCACTGAATCTGCCAGCAGGTTCGGTGCCGGGATTCTACGACTCGCTCAAGCGGGAGAGCGACGACTTCAAGGTGTACTTCGGGTTCCTCGACCAGCCCGTCGACGTCCTCCGTGCTTACATGGTCAACTCGGGGAAGATCCCCAGTTTCCTGCCGGAGCCTGCCCAAACCCAGCTCGCCCTCACTCAGAAAAGCCTGATGGTGGAGCAGTACCGCACCCTTACCGAGCAACCTGGCACCTACTTCTCCGATCACGGCGGCGGTCCGGGCACCCCGATTCTGCCGCTGGAGCCCGTGATCAAGGCGAATGGACAGCCTGCCGACCGGCCTTTCAAACACACCGACCCCCGGAACGGCTTCCTGGATGCGCTGCCAAAGGATCTCGTGGTCGCGCTGACCACGGCCGGCATGGACTGGGGCGCCTGCTCCATGGGACCGGAATCCGGCGACATCATGCACTTCCAGTATCTCGCCGAATTCGCCAAGGACGTGAAACGAGCCCGCCAGGAGATCGGCCAGTAGAACGGAGTGGCAATGTCGGTTCAACTGCGCGCAGGAGTCGGCGACGGGCGGCCCAACCATCCCGAAGATGTCGCACTGGTCCAACTGTTGCTCAATGGAACACCACGGGCTGGACTGAACATCGACGGGCGTTGGGGCTCGGCGACCCGTATCGCGCTGGAGCTGTTCCAACGCGCCCAGTTCGGTGTGGCTGATCGGATCGCGGATCCAGGAGACATCACGTTCTCTCGGTTGCGCGGCCCGGCCGTGACATTCCACGACGACGCCCTGCTCCGTTCGTTTGCCGTGCACCACGCCGAGAGCTCGGGGGCTAGCAGCGGCTCGGTACCGAGGGACAGCGAACGCCGAACCGCGGATGGCCTCGGGGCGGTGTTCGACTGGACGACCACCACCGGGTTCGCTCACATTTTCAGCCACCCGAGATGGGGTACCTGGGAAGTCCGCGGCGCGATACTCGACAAATATCGCGAACTCGGTGAGGAGGCAGGCGAACTCGGCAATCCGATTTCCGGGGAGCGCGTCGTGGCACCCGGGCGTGTGAGCTGGTTCGAGCGTGGTCACATCGGTTGGAGCGAGAGCGACGGCTTCGTCAGCGTTGGCACGATCCCTGGCTGAACGACTGTCTGTGAGGTGACTGCCCGTGCCGGATTTTCTCCTGGTCAGAGCCGAAGATCACGTTATTCTCGGACTTCGCCTGACGGGTTTCACGCTGAGGAACGACTCGTCCGGAGCTCCCCTGCTCATCGCTGCTGGCGACAGCACCAGGCTGATCGTGACGTTCCCGCCCCAACACGTGGTCGAGGAAGTGTCCTTCCCCGGCGTGGACGCCCCCTTCCAGCTGCTCGACCCGCCGGTACCGGTATGGCGGTCCATGTTGTCCGGGCCGAGCCGCATCGTGCTCGCCGTTCACGAGGGCACCGCGATCACCCCGACCGTCGCCGGTGTCCTCGAGGCGATGGGCTCCGCGTCGGTCCACATCGGAGCAGTTCCGCCTGGCCCCGACGATACGGCGATCGAGCTGCCCTGGCGCCTGATCACCGTTCCCGAGGACCGAGCGGGCCACGGCGCCGTCCGTTGTGTACACCCGACGGCCCCGGTGGTGGCCGACGGCGTGACCGGGTTGTGGCGGACCGCACTGACGGCGCCTTCGGCGACGCTGCTGGATGCCGGGCTCGCGATTCGCCCGGTCGACACCGAGCTTGCGGGCCAGGCGGACGCCCTGGACTTCCTGGTCGCGCTACCGGCCGCGGAGCGTGCCCTGATCGCGCTCAACGGTGCCGACCGACCGGCCGCGGCGAGCAGGCTGGAGCTCAGCGCGTTCGGCGGAACGCTCAGCGTCGACGGGGTCTGGGACAACTTCCGCTGGCGACAGCGGACTGCGCTCGGCCGAGATCTGGGCGTGCATGCAGCCGTCGTCGGCACGCTGTACCCCTTCGGGCACCGCGCCATGTACCAGGAGTTCACCGAGCGCACATTCGACCCGGCAGCGGGACACGCCGCTGTCCTTCGGTCGTGGTCGGTTCTCACGATCACCGATCCGGTGCGTCGTGCGGATGCGGACGTGGCGAGCAGGCGAGCCTTCCCGTTCGACGAGGTCGAGATCACCCGACGCGAGTTCGCCGACCTCGGTGCCACCGACTGGCAGTGGTACCAGCCGCCGGACGGGGGCCAGCCGCAGCCGACGTACTTCTGGCCGACCGACCGGACCGGTGAGCGGCTCGGGTTCCCCTTGCGGTTCGCCACCCCGACCGGGGATGTCCGATGCACTCTTCCCTTGATCTTCGTCACCGACCTGTCCCCCCACTTCGCCTCGCTGACTGACCTCGGACTGGCCCAGGAACTGGGCGCGGTCTACACCACCCAGTCGGCTCGGTTGCCCGGCACCAACATCGACCTGGTCCGCTCGGCCGACCGGCGGGAAGGCGATGTGCACGAGGTGCACGCGCTCACCATCGGCGGTCGGCTGGCGGCGGACGGCTACCGACCGGCCCTCACCGGGCTCGAACTACGCATCCCCGCCTTGCGGTCGCTGATCGGCCACGACGCTCCCACCCCGGTTCGGTTCGCCGCGAACTACTTGAGCAACGGCGATGTCGAGGACGTGCTGCTCGAATTGACCGGTGACCCCATCACCGTGGACTTCGTCGGTCGTGCGCAGTTGTCCGGCGGCCTCGCCGCGCCGGTCTTCTCCGCCGACGCGCTGTCCCGGTCTCTCGGTCCGATCAACCTGGCAGGCCTGCCCAACCCGGTCACCGGATTCCTCGACCCGAAGCGCGTTTTCCCGAAGGAGGCCACTGTTCTCGGCTTCCCTCTCCGGGAGTTGGTCTCCGAGGTCAAGGTGCCCCCGCAGATCACCTCGGTCGTACACAACGGCCGTCCGCCGGACATCACCATGCGCTGGGAGCAGATCAAACTGATCCAGGTCGGACCGTTCCAGCCGTCCGCGAAAGCCCGGCTGAACCTGACGGTCACCACCACGCCCGGGCCGGTCGACGACCCGAACCCGCATGCGCACACCACGTGCACGGTCAACGACTTCGCCCTGGTGTTGCCTCCCGGCCCCAGCCAGTTGCTCAAGCTCTCCTTCGGCTCGATCGAGTTCACTCAGGTCACCGGCCGGGAACCGGACTTGAAGATCACGGGTTTGCAAACCCGGTTCCTCGGCGTTCTGCAACTGCTGGAGGAGCTGCAGGACGCCGTTGACCTGGCACGCGCCGCGCGGTATCTCGACGTAAGCCCGACCGGCATCACCGCGCGGTACTCGCTGCCGGTCCCCTCGGTGTCCGCCGGCGCCTTTTCGTTGCGCAACATCGCCGTGCACACCGAGGTCGAGGTGCCTTTCGACGGGCGGCCGGTCCAGGTGTCGCTGGCGTTCAGCAGCAGGGCCAACCCGTTCAATCTGAGCGTGCTGATGTTCGGTGGCGGCGGTTACATCGACATCACGCTCGACCGGGGCGGTCTGCGCCGCCTCGAAGCGGCACTCGAGTTCGGTGCGCTGGTCGCGATCGACTTCCTCGTCGCCCGCGGCGAGGTGCACGCGCTCGGCGGCGTGCGGTTCACCTTGGAACACAACGGCTCCGTGTCCCTTGAGGGCTTTCTGCGCATCGGCGGCTGCGTCGAGATACTCGGCCTGATCTCCCTCTCCGTCGAGATACGCATCGGGCTGACCTACCAGTCGGACCGTAAGGCCCTGGTCGGCCGAGCGACCCTGGTCGTCGAGGTGGACCTGACGCTGTGGTCGGAAAGCGTGGAGCTGGACAGCGGCGAATGGGTACTGGCCGGTGGTTCCGCCGGCGCGATACGCGGGCTGCTCGGGGCGCCGCAACGCGACGCCGCGACGCTGGAGCTTGATCGGTGGCGGCGCTACCGCGCGGCGTTCGCGTACTGACCGCATACGAGGATCGGACGGAATCTCCATGAGCGAGCCAGGCAAGCGACTGCACGCCCTGTCACTGCCGTACCCGGTGAACCGGATCTGCTGGACTCCGGACGGCGCATTCCTCGCGGTCGCGTCCGGCCGCCCTTCCGGTGACACGCTGGGCGGCGGAGCGATCACGGTGATCAATGCATACACCGGTCGACCGATTTGGCAGCCCGACGCCACGCTGGAGACGGAGGCGGAGGTGGACAGCGTCGCGGTCAGCAGCGACGGGGCGTGGCTGGCCGTTCCCCGTCAAGGCACCACGGGTGTACACGCGGTGGCGTCCGGCAAGGTCAGGTGCGTCAACCCGGAGCAGGCCGACGCGGAAGAGGTCGCCTTCAGTCCGGACGGCTCGTGCGTCGCCGCCATCGGATCGTCCACCGGATTTGTCGCAGGCCTCCTGGTCTGGGTGTTCGACGCCGTGAACGGCGATACCAAGTGGCAGAGCAGTGGCGACCTCAGCGAACTGTGGCAGTCAAGCAGGCTGGTCTTCAGTCCGGATTCCCGGCGGTTGGCCGTCATCCGCGGCGCGGAAGCGTTCGTATGCGACGTGAACGACCCCGCCGAGTCGACCAAGCTGCCCGAGACCGTCAGATCCATCGCGTTCAGTCCCGACTCTCGTTCGGTGATCGCCGGAATGGCTGACGGCAAGGTTCGGATACGAAACCTCGAGACCGGTGGCGAACTCGTCACCCCACTCCACGACCCGGTCGGCGTCCTCTCGCTCGCCGTCAGCCCGGACGGCCAATGGATCGCCGCTGTGGCGGAGCGGGGCCCCGCCGTGCTCAGCGCGGTCACCGGAGCGCACCGGTTCGACCCGATCACGGATATCGAGGAATGCACCAAGGTGGTGTACAGCCCCGATCTGCGGTTCTTCGCGGTGAATCAGATACCGGGGTCGACCCCGGGACCGGGTATCACGGTGTTGGATGCCAGGACCGGAACGCCGAAGTGGTCGGACCGGAGCAGCGACCTGGCCCGGGACATCGCGTTCGCCCCGGACGGCAGCCGGGTGGTCATCGGCGGCGTCACCGCGGAATCCCAGGGGTTCGTGCATGTCTACGACACCGGTGTCGAGCGAGCCACGGTCGAACACGGCGGACCGGTCAGCAGAGTCGCCATGGGGAAGACCGCGTTCAATGTCGCCGCAACCGTGGCCGGTGACCAGCGCGTCCGAGCGTTCCGGGCGGACACCGGGGAGAACGTGCTGGAGGGCACTCACCCCAGCCCGGTGACCTCGCTCGCGATCAGTGCGGACAGCCAGTCCGTCGCCACCGGTTGCCTGGATGGGAGTGCCAGGCTGTTCAGGACGCTCTACGGCCTGGTGTGGGCGGTCGACCACGGTCAGCCGGTGAACGCCGTGGCGATCGACGCAGCAGGGGACGCGATCGCCACAGCCTGCGGCGACCGCACCGCTCGGGTGCTCGACCTCGCCACCGGCCACGAACGCTGTCGGCATGCCCACCGAAGTGGGGTCACTGCGGTGGTCTTCAACCCGGACGGCACGCTGATCGCCACGGGAAGCAACCGAACGACCAGCGTCATCGACGCGGCATCCGGGCAGCTGAGGCACGAGTTGGACGGCGACGGGAAGGTGCGGGCGCTGGCGTTCAGCCGGAACGGTCTTCTGGCGACCGGCAACGAGGACGGCCGGGTCCGCGTGATCGACCCCGCTTCCGGGGAAGTCCGCCGCACGGTGGTTCATCCCAGGCCGGTGACCGCGGTCGCGTTCAGTCCGGATGGGACGTTGCTGGCCACCGGCGGTGTCGACCGGACAGTGCGAATCTCCCGGCTGACCGAGGAGGAGTCGACCGAGGCGCTCAGCCTGACCTACGATGCCCCGATCACCGCGCTGGTGTTCCACCCGAAGGATCAGGCGCTCGCCGTGGCCACCGAGAATCCGACAGTCAAGGTGATCGAGGTGACTACCGGGTTGGAGCTGTACCGGGTGCTGCATCCGGGTCCGGTGCGCGACCTCGCCTTCAACGTCGACGGCGAACTGCTGGTCACCGCGTGCGAGGACGGCAACGCCCGGGTCGTCGCCGGGAGACTCGGATGAGCGAGCTGCTGTGGGTCCCGGTCCCCGGTGGCCTGTCCGGATCGCAGGCCGTCATCCAGGTTCTCGTCGTGCCGAGGCTGCAGGCGGGCCAACTCGCCGACTTCGGAATCCAGGACTGGCCCGCCACCCTCGCAGCGTCCACCTTCGACATTCGCACCAGGACATCGGACGGCATCCAGGCGGTGCAGGCCGAGGTCACCTACCAGGATGTGGCCGTCCCGGACGTGTGGCAGGCGTTCTTCGGCGGCCAGGCAGGCCTGGTGAACGAGTGGACGCGGAAGACGCACCCGGCTCCGATGGTTGCCGACACGTACCGCCAGGCAGGCGATGTGGTGGGCACCTACCGGACCTCGGCGACGGCGATGGCCATGCCGGACGAGAACACCCCGGCCGTGGTCCGCCGGCAACTGGACCATTGGTTCGACGAAACTCCGATGCCGTCCGCACCCCCTCAGCCGCCGATCCCTCCACACGCGGTCGCCGACTTCCACGGCACCGTGGCGATGCTCCGCGAACACCCTGCGGTGCTGCGCAAGCTCGGGCTGATCTTCGAGGTGACCGTGGACCGCTCCGCACTGGACGTCGGCGATCCGGACGAGCGGTATCTGTCGATCCGATGCCCCGATCCGCCACTCAGCTTTCTGGCGACCGCGCCGTGGACGCACTACCTGCTCACCGACAGCCTGTTCGTACCTGCCCCGTCACCAGACTCGGCGGTCGACATCCACGCAGGTCTGCTCGACCTCGGTCAGGCTCCGGTGATCGTGGCCCCGCCGCCGCAGCCCGAGCAGCCGCCCCCGCCACCGCGCTGGGCGGTCACCACCTTCGAGGTCGACGGCGTGGTCGGCCGGCTGCGGGGCGCGGCCCAGTCCGCTCGCCGGTCCGAGAACGACGTCGGCTTGCCCGACCTGCCGCACATCCGATCGGCCGGGTTCATGCTCGTGCGGCCCGGCCGCGCGGACGATTTCGCCAATCGGGTCGCGGTGGCCGCCGCCAACGCGGGCCTGGACTCGACCGACGAGGCGGTATTCCATGCCGAGGACCTGATTCTCGGCTACCGGGTGGACGTGCGCATGGGCGACGATTCGCACTGGTACCCGCTGTGCGCCCGGCAAGCCCGCTACGAGGTCAACGGGTTGGCGATCGAGCAGGCCGGCCGCCTGGATGAGGACGGTTACGGGGACGAGGAAGGCCACATCAAGGCCAACGCCGCCGTCAAGGACGCGGACAACAGCCTCCACGCCGACCAGATAGTCACCCGCTGGGACGGCTGGAGCCTCGCCGTGCCGCGCCCCAACCTCCTGGACAACACGGCCGGTGCCGCGAGGAGACATGACGTTGCGCTGCCGTACGAGTTCACCTGGGACTACCGGCTCAAACCGGGGACGCTGCCGTCGCTGCGCTTCTCTCAGAAGTACAGCCTCAGGGTTCGGATCGCCGACCTGGCAGGTGGCGGTCTCGGTGCCGACCATGAGAGCTCCAGCTCCACCGCCACGGAGACGATCTTCTACTGGCGACACGAACCGGTGCTGCCGCCGGTGCCGCACGCGTCCAGCCCACTCGCCGTCGGCGCGGCCATCGACCGATTGGTGATCCGCAGCGACCACAACCTCAGCGTCGCCGAGGTGTCGCAAGCCGACCCGGGCTACCCGCTGACCGACCAGCGCGTACTGCTGCCACCGCACACCACCTTCGGTGTGGCCGAGCAGCACGGCGAGTTCGACCCGCCACGAACCGAGGAGCAAACCAGACGATGGGCTGAGCGCGCCCTGACCGCCTATGCCGAACAGGGCGAGACCGCCGGGCACGGACTGCCTGATCCGGCCGTGGGCGGCGTCAACGCCAGGCTGCGAGGCGAGCCGGGTGGAGTGGAAGAGTCTGTGAGCGAGCTGTCCAAATGGCAACCGGACTGGCCCGACTATGACGACAAGTCGATCGAGTTGGTCGACCGGTCGGCAGGCGAGGGGCCGATGACCTTGCACTGGCGAGGTGACCGCCTCGTGGTCGGCCTGGCCAAGGCCGAGCAGGCAACGATCGCATTGTCGTCCACGATCCGCCGCGGATACGCCGGCCATCTTGCCATGTACGAGTGGCTGGCGCGGGCCCATGTCCCGGAGGCCTCGTTGGCCGAGGCGCTCAATGGCGAGCACCCGATGCTGTCACCGCCGAGAGTTGTCCACCTCGTACACGCGGTTCGGCGACCACTTGTGGAACCGCGGTGGCGGTTGCCCTCGGATTCCATCGTGCGGACTGAGGGCGACACCACCGCCGTGCTGCATCCCACCTTCAAGGAGAACGGGCTCAACACCGACAGCACGGTCCAGGTGGACGTTGCCGCACACTGGACCGAGCGGTCGGACATCGGTGAGGAGGAGGTGGTCGTCGAGCGGCTGCATACCGAACCGGTCGCCCGCGGTAAGCCGCAGTTCAACCCTATGCGCCATTCATTCGGCGACACCAAGCATCGGACGGTCACCTACACGCTGACCGCCATCAGCCGGTTCCGTGACTACTACCATCCGACCGAGCCAGACACCGCGTTCCAGGTGGCCACCACCCAACAGCCTGTGTCCATCGTGTCCAGTGCACGGCCGTCGCCGCCGATCGTGCGCTCCGTGACCCCGGCCTTCCGCTGGGAGTCCGGACCGGCCGGCCCCGATCGGCTGGAACGGGTGCGCCGAGGCCAACGGCTGCGGGTCCAGCTGGCACGGCCGTGGTACGAAACCGGCGAGGGCGAGCGGCTGGCAGTCGTCGTCGCCGACGAGGATCCCAGCCCAGAGCAGGCCGAATTCCTCACTCGCGCAGGCCGGGATCCGATCTCCGCCTCACCAGCGTTGCCCACATTCCCACCGGCCGACTGGTTCAGTGGAACCACCGGCGAGGTGAAACGGCTCTTCCTGCCCGAATTCAAGGCACATGTGCAGGCCGTCCCGTACGCCGTCACCGACGCCGCAGACCACTGGTCCGCCGACGTCGAGATCAGCACCCCGTCACCCGACCGGTCCTACAACCCGTTCATCCGGCTCATTCTTGCCCGATACCAACCGGAGAGCCTACGCGGCCTGGAACTGTCCACGGTGGTGGCGGCCGACCTGGTCCAACTGCCCCCAGACCGCAGGCTGACGGTCAGTCGCACTGGCGAATCGGTGAAATCGGTGAGGGTAGAGCTGGCTGGAACCAGCCCCGCCGCTCGCAATGCGTTCGAGGTCACCGTAGAACACTGCATCGCACCGGAGAGGTTGCCGGTGGACGAGGTAGACCTGATCGACATCGGTGACCAGTTCGACCCCCGCATACCGGCCTGGCGACCAGTCGACGGGCTCACCGTGCTCAGCCATGACGGCGTTGCCGACCTCCCGTCACTACCCACCGCGCTCGGCCCGCTACGGCTTCGCGTCCGAGAGATCGAACTTCCCAGTTCTCGCGTCGATCCCGCCATCGCCACCGAACTCATGCAACGCTCCCATTTCATCGACGTCGTGCGCCTGCCTGCCGAATGGATCCTCGACAAGTGAAACGACGCGAAGAAGCCCGACCGACGGCGAGATCTCATCCCATGACAACGAAAGCCAGGGCCTCCTCGGGTCAGGGCTTCGGCGTAGTCGCGGCTTGAGCGGGTTTTCCCGATGTGTGCCGGCGGTGGCCCGGGTGCAGGACAGGCACGAGATTCCAAGATCATGTGGTCGAGTCCAGTGATCCCTACGGAAGTCCGTGCCTGCCACCGTATCCTCTCCGATCCCGCCCGTCCTTGACCAACTCCGTGACCAGCCTGATGCCGCGGCACATGAACTGCCTGGGCTGCTGGCCCCGGTTGGCCGCTGTCCCCGATCCGCGCAAGCCCCGCGGTGTGCGCCACGGCCTGGTCTATGTGCCTGCGCTGGCCGCCTGCGCCGTGCTGACCCCAGCGACCCGAAACGCCCGCTCGCCCTACTCGGCCTCACGTGATCACGAACCGGACATCACGCGACTACGCCGAAGCCCTGCTCCTCGGGTCCCCTGGCACCGTGAAGTCCTTGCTCTGGGCGAGGTTCGGCGACCAGCGGCCTCCTTTGGGCACACTCACTCAAGAAGGCGCAGCTCAGCGCACCCTAGTACTCCAGCTGTAGATCGTGATCTTGCTGGTGGGGCCTGGTAGGGGTACGGGTACGGCCACCGTTGATCATCGTGACTTGTGTGGAGCAACGATGAGACGGTGACCGCAGGTCACAGCATAGATCCCGCTCGTTGGCGGGAGGCGTTCGAGGTGGCCATGGGCCGTATCGCGGGACGGTTCGCCCGGGTAGAACCACGTTGCCGGGCCGGACGGTTGGTGCTGGGCCTGCTGTCGGACCTGCTGTCGGACCTGCCGCGCAAGAACTGCTGGATGCGCCACGAGGCGCCATGTGACCGAGTGGAGGTGGCAGACCGTGCGCCACGAGGCGCTGTGATTCGCGTGCGGGTGTGAGACCCGCGCCGTTGTCCCGTCGCAGCGGGACGGCAGAAGCAGGGGGCAGTCGGGCCCGGCGAGTCGGCCGGACTTGATAGAGAGCAGCCCCGACAACGACGGGACGCATCGGAACTACCGGACGGTGCGGGTCCGGCAAGCGAGACGGGAAGGTGGACGAGAGGAACCAGCGGTGTAAAGCCCCTCAAGACCTCCGCCAGCTCAAACCCGGTGGATCTGGGCTGGATCGCGGTGCGCACTGCCTTGTACGGGCAGGAACTCCTGGATCGGATTGATCTTGCCGGTCGGGAGGCCACGGTGAAGGACTGCGGCGTAACCGTGGCGATGCCGCAGGGGCAAAGCTGGCCGCCTCACCCGACGAGCGGATCACAGTGAACGTGGGAACCACCTCGGAGTCCTCGTCTCAGCGCACTCGCCAGGCGCGATGGGGGCGGGGAGCTCAACCTCGTCGAGGCCGATGGTGGGCGCCTCCGTGGAGAACGCCGCCAAGGCGCTCAGCTTCAGGCCGGCGCAGATGATGCGGTCGGAGTTCCAGACGGGGCGACGGGCACCTGGTCGACGGAGGACGACCACCACCACGCCGAACCGACCAGCTTGACTGCAATCCCGTTCCGACCGGCCTGCTCGCCTGATGACGGGCAGGCCGCTATCCCGATCAATTACACCAGGAGCCGGATCGGGGAGCGGTCCGCCGCGGAGCGGCTGATGTCACAGCGGTGCGTGCGATCGCATGGCGGAGGAGGCGGTGACATCGGCGGCTGACGCCGCGGGGGACGCGGTGGGCACCTCCCGCGCCCGAAGGGCTATGAGGTGTCGGTGACCGACGACAACGCAGCTGGGGCCCCAGGCGTCAGCTCTGGGGGTGCGTGCCAGGCACGCGAGCCCGGCAAGATCCGGAAGACGGGCCCTAAGCCTTGATCCACCGATCTGATGGCTGTGGATGACTCTTCGGGAAACAAGGAAGTGCCTTGTGACCTGCGATGATGGGAGTTCTTGAGGCTTCCA
>NZ_JBHWKX010000087.1:0-23018 GCF_042730885.1 Streptomyces sp. NPDC059909 | reverse complement strand
CGCGGGGGACCAGAACGCCCAACACCGTTCGGGGCGTTCGGCTGAGCATGAGTTCTGGCAACAGGACTCACTTCCGCTCAGTCTTTAGGAACGGTAATCGGGTCGAGCTGTGGCAGCCCGCCTGACCGCGTCTTCACGCAGGCGGTGACGTGCTGGTGGACCACTAGTTTGCCGAGGTGCGAACCTTGGTCAGGCCCGCGCGGCCATGTCCTATGACGCCTTCTGCGGGCTGTCACGGGAACACCTTGGCGAGCTTGTCACCGAACTCGCGCCGCAGTGGGAGGCGCGATGGGAGTCCGGCCCGCCGTGCGAACGGCGAGGAGGTGAACGTCCACGCGGCCGTGAGCCCGACGACGAGGCCATGATCCTGATCAGCCTGGTCGACGGACTGAAGGCGTACACCCTGCTGCATGTCCACACCCCCGAGGAAGCCCTGCGCCTCCTCGACCGCCACCTGACCGGCTCTTCGGCGCCCACACCTGAGACCCCGCCGCGAAGGGCCTGGGGCCGTCCCCTTCGGCCCGGGGCGGGGCGACCACCGCTGTTTCCGCGCTGCAGCGTGCGCAGCACGAGACGGACGGGCACGATGGCGGCATGCTGCTGGCCCGCCTCGCGGACGTGTCACGACAGATTGCCGCTGAGCCGTCCCGTACGCGCAAGATCGCGGCCCTGGCGTCCCTCTTCGCGGACGCCCGGCCGGAAGAGGTCGCGCTCGTCATCGCCTACCTCGCCGGACGGCTGCCGCAAGGACGGCTGGGCGTCGGCTGGAGCGTCCTCAAGGACCAGCCACGGCCGGCCGAGGAGCCGAGCCTGACCGTCGTCGGCACCGACGCCGTGTTCACCGCCCTCGCCCAGGTCGCCGGAGCAGGCGCCCAGGCCGAACGCAGGCGCCTGGTCGGGGAGCTGATGGGCGCGGCGACCGAGCCGGAGCAGGAGTTCCTCCTCCGCCTGCTGACCGGCGAGGTGCGCCAGGGCGCCCTGGACGCGGTAGCCCTGGAGGCCGTCGCCAAGGCAGCCGGCGCGCCGGCCGTCGACGTGCGGCGCGCGGTCATGCTCGACGGTTCCCTGCCTCGCGTCGCCGGTGCCCTGCTAGCCGAAGGGCCGGACGTCCTCGCCGCCTACCGGCTGCACGTGGGCCGGCCGGTGCAGCCGATGCTCGCCCACACCGCCTCATCCGTCGCCGACGCCGTCCAGGCGCTCGGAGCCTGCTGTGTCGAGGAGAAGCTGGACGGCGTCCGGATCCAGGTCCACCGCTCCGGCGACGACGTCCGTATCCACACCCGTTCCCTCGACGACATCACCGGACGACTGCCCGATGTGGTCGCCTCCGTACGGGAACTGCCGGGCGACGAGTTCATCCTGGACGGTGAAGTCATCGCACTCGACCCGTCCGGCCGGCCTCTGGCCTTCCAGGACATCGCCTCCCGTGTGGGCTCCCGGACGGACGTGGCTGCCGCGACCGCCGCGGTGCCCCTCTCACCCGTCTACTTCGACATCCTCGCCGTCCACGGCACCGACCTGCTCGACCTCCCCGGCCGCGAGCGGCACGCGGAGCTGGCCCGACTGATCCCCGAGCCCATGCGGGTCCGGCGCCTCGTCGTGGAGGACCCCGGGTCCGGCGCACAGCTCCGCGCCGCCGAGGACTTCCTCGCCGCCACGCTCGCACGCGGCCACGAGGGAGTCATGGTCAAAGCTCTGGACGCGCCCTATGTCGCCGGGCGCCGCGGGCGCTCCTGGCTCAAGGTGAAACCCGTCCACACCCTCGACCTCGTCGTCCTCGCCGTCGAGTGGGGCCACGGCCGCCGCACCGGGCTGCTCTCCAACCTCCACCTCGGCGCCCGTGCGGCCGACGGCACGTTCGTCATGCTCGGCAAGACCTTCAAGGGGCTCACGGACGCGATGCTGCGCTGGCAGACGGACCGTCTGCGGGAACTGGCGGTCTCCGACGACGGTTTCGTCGTACGTGTACGCCCGGAGTTGGTCGTCGAGATCGCCTACGACGGTCTGCAGCGCTCGCCGCGCTACCCGGCGGGAGTGGCTCTGAGGTTCGCACGCGTCATCCGTCACCGTCCCGACAAGAGCGCGGCGGAAGCGGACACGATCGAACGTGTCCTGGCCTTCGCGGAAGGTGGCGGCGCGTCCTGAAGGGAGGCCCCGGCCGGTCGGGGGAGTCCGGCCGGGGCGGCTCAGGGAGGGGTGCGGATACCGGCGCGGAGCGCTGCGGTACGGGGTGCTCGCACCCACATCTAGATGAACGATAAACCATTCTGGGCCGTTCCCCGAAATCCGCCCCTCGAGCTCCCTCGCGCCCTCCTTTGTATTCCGAATGGCGAAATGCAATTTCCGAAACAATGGTCCGCAGCAAGGACGAACCGCCATGAGCAGAGACGTTGCCCTGCCGCGCCGTGCCGTGGCCGAGCCCGGCGGTCTCCTCGGCACCGCCCGCTCGGCTGCCCTACGGTCGGCCCGTGCCGGAATGCCCCTCAACTCGAGCGCCGAGCCACGAGGGCAGGGTCAGAAGTCCGCCTGAACCGTCTCGTCGAGGCGGGCCACCGACTCCTGCCCGTACAGCTTCCGGTAGGCCTCACGAATCTCCTCGATACTCCGGTCGCGGCTGGCGTTCTCGCCCGCCGGGTACAGCAGGATCAGCTCGTACGAACGCTCCCGCTCGATCACCCCCGAGGCGTCACGCCACTGCCCCTGCCCGTCCTGGACGGTGAGCCCTTCCGGGAAGGCGGGGGTCACATACCGGTCGATGAAGGCGCTGAACTGGCGTCCCGTGACCGCAGGCCCGCCGTCGGGCCGCTCGGTCCCGAAGAACAGCCGCGTCTGCGCGTACTCCTGCCCTCGCGCAGCGACAACGGCAGGCTCGTCGTCCAGCGCCGCGTACGCCACAGGGGTCCCGGCAGCGAGGACGGCAACTGCCGCAGCCGCGACGGCGATACGGGTGCGCGAGGGCGTGATCGACACAGAAGTGCTCCTTTCGGCGGTGAGGACTGTGTGATCACTGTGTCAGCGCCACGCCCACCGGCCACCCGGTCGTCGGGAACGGCAGCGAAGTTCCCTCCATCGGGTGGGAGCGAGCGAGGGTGCGAGTGAGCAGGGGGCGGGCGGACGAGGGTGTGGCCGGGCGCTCGGCACGGGGAATGTTCCTCATCGCCCGCCCGGAAGGAATGATGCAGTGGCGCGGCACCTGTCTTCCGCTCTGGGACGACGTGTTGCCGAAGGTGCCGGAGGAGGTCTGGCGGGAGGCCAACTGCCGTATCACCAAGGCCATGGAGGCCGGTGGCGGCACCGGGCACCTCTGAGACATGTACGCGGCGTGCCATGGCCGGAGCGGCCGGCTGTGGCACGCCGCAGGGTGTGTGAGGGCCGCGCCCCGCAGCGGGGCGCGGCCGGATCGGTCAGTGGCGGTGGTCGCGGTCGTGGTCGCCGCCGCGGTGGTCGCGGTCGCGGTCGCGGTCGCGGTCGTCGTCGCGTCCGCGGCCGCGGCCGCCCCACGAGTCGGCGTCGACGACGCGTCCGCGGTCATCGCGGAGGGTGGCCGTGTCGCGCCTGTTCCAGACCTGGTGGCGGCTGTCCTGGTAGACGTCGTGGCGAGTGTCGCGGCCGAAGCCCGTGTGCACCCGGACGCTGGAACCGCCGTCCAGATAGAACCGCTTGAAGCGGTAGCGGTTGCCGTCGCTGTCGGTGAGCGTCCAGTTCTGGAGGTTCACCCCGCGGCGTCCGGTGTTCGTCACTTCGACCCACTCCGCGTTGAGGCTGCGGTTGGAGCGGTCGTCACGCCCGGAGCTGCCGTGGCGGACGTCGCTGATGGCCACGTTCGCATGCTGCCGGTGGTGGCGGTCGTGTCCGTCGTGCGCCACGGCCGGCACGGCGACGACGCCGACGACGGCGCCGGACGCCAGGACGCTCGCGAGGAGACCGCGGACATTACGGGAAACAGGCATGAGCATGCCCTTTCACACGAATGCACAAGGGCCCCTGATCGGGCCGCTGGTGCGGATCGGGTTCCCCGGCGGGTGCCGAGTGCCGCCACCCTGCCGCGGCGACGCCGCCGAACACGGCGGAAACGATTCGGGTTACTAAACACGGACATTTCCGTAACACTCTCCTGTAAAAGGCACATATCCACCGTCATGCCGCGCCGTTTGCCCGTGAGCGGCGCAACCCCGCGCGTCACCCGACCCGCCTCCACCGGACGGCCTAAAGGCATCCGTAACAGCGATCGGAGCCTCCGGCTCGCACACAGCTCCGAGGTGTCGGCCGGGATTTCGACCTCGTGAGTGCGGCGATGCCGGAACGATCAGGCGGCGTCTCGACGGCCCCTCAACTGCTGCTGCGGACGGCCGAGAAAAGGCGGGCGCAGCGTGCGCTCATGTCCTGCGCCGACTGGTCGGGACGGGAGACCCACCAGGCGACGAGAGCACTGACCGTGCCCGTCCACACATGCTTGAGAGCGTCCGCGTCGAGGGGGTCCTCGTGCCCGTGGTCCCGCAACAGGGCGGCGGTGCCGGAGGCTGCGAGTTCGTCGATGGCCTCGCGGTGGCGCTGGGCCGCCAGGCGCAGCTCGGAGCCGGGTGGCAGCGTCTTGTCGTACAGGACGAACCAGGCGCGGCGCCGGCCTTCCAACGCCTCGAAGATCGCTGTGAGGACCGTCTGAGGGAGGCGCTCGTCGGAGGGCCCGGGTGCCATGGCCGCGTCGATGACCGCGACGAGGCGGGTGGCGATGTGTTCGAGGCAGGCCAGGTAGAGCCCGTCCTTTGAGCCGAAGTACGTGTAGAGCATCGGCTTGGTGACGCCCACGCGTCGGGCGATGGAGGCCATCGAGGCGGAGGCGTGGCCGTGTCGGCCGAACTCCTCCAGGGCGGCGGCGACGATCTGCTCCTCGCGGCGGGCGCGCGGCACGCCCTTGGTGCCGGCTCCGCGGGCAGCACCCGTACGGCCGTGGCCCGATGCGGGGCCGGGTGGATGCGATGCGTCGTCCGAGGCTCTTGCGGTGGTCATGGCGAGGACTATACGTTGCGGTAATTTACCAAGGGGTAAATTACTGAAGGGTCAGCTCACATGGTCGACAGCAAGCAACCCCTGCCCGCGCCGCCGTCCCCCTCCAACTCCCCTCAGCAGCGCCGCTCCTGGTGGGGCTGGGGCACCGAGGACAAGGCACTGCCCGACGCCGAATGCACCGCCCTTGGCGCACTCCTCCCGGGATCGGCGGCCGCTCCCCTCCCTGTGCCCTCGGTCTCCGCCCTCACACTGCCGAGGGTGCGCGTCACACCGCCGTCCGCCCTCGCCCCGATCATGTCGGCCGCTCCGCTGGACCGGGCCGCCCACACCTACGGCAAGGCGTACCGCGACGTCGTCCGAGCACTGCACGGGGACCTCGCGGCCGCCCCCGACCAGGTCGCCTTCCCCCGCACCGAGCGGGACGTCGTCGACGTCCTCGACTGGGCCGCCGGCGCGGACGTCGCCGTCGTGCCGTACGGCGCGGGAAGTTCGGTCGTCGGCGGCGTCGAGTACCGCGCGGACCGGCACAGCGGGGTCGTGTCCCTGGACCTTTCGGGCCTCGACCGCGTGCTCGAGATCGACCGCCTCAGCCGCGCTGCCCGCATCCAGGCAGGCGCCCTCGGTCCGGCTCTGGAAGCGCAGTTGCGACCGCACGGACTCACCCTGCGCCACTTCCCGCAGAGTTTCGAGTTCTCCACGCTCGGCGGCTGGCTGGCCACCCGGGCAGGCGGGCACTACGCCACGCTCCACACCCACATCGACGACCTCGTGGAGTCACTGCGTGTCGTGACCCCGTCGGGCGTCAACCAGTCGCTGAGGCTACCCGGTTCGGGTGCCGGGCCCTCGCCCGACCGGCTGTTCCTCGGATCCGAGGGCACCCTCGGGGTGATTACCGAGGCATGGATGCGCCTGCAGGACCGCCCGTGCCACAAGGCTTCGGTCTCGGTCCGGTTCGACGACTTCGCGGCCGCGACGGACGCGGTACGTGCCATCGCCCAATCCGGCCTGCACCCGGCCAACTGCCGGCTGCTCGACCCCGGCGAGGCCGCGCTGGCCGGTGTCGCCCGCGATGGGAAGAGCCTGCTCGTCCTGGGCGTGGAGTCGGCTCACGTTCCCGTCGACGGCATGCTCGCCGAACTCGTCATCCTCGCCCGCGATCACGGCGGTTCACCTGTACCGGCCGCCCCCGGAGGCCCGGACGCCGACGCGTCCGCCACCTGGCGCTCGGCGTTCCTGCGCATGCCCTACCTCCGTGACGCGCTCGCCCGGATGAGTGTGATCTCCGAGACGTTCGAAACGGCCTGCACCTGGGACCGCGCACCGCAGCTGTACGAGGCTGTCCGCCGGGAACTGGGTGACGTCGTGCGCAAGGTGACCGGAGCCGACGCAATGATCGACTGCCGCTTCACCCATGTGTATCCGGACGGGCCCGCGCCGTACTTCACCGTCATCGCCCCGGGCCGCCGCGGCGACGAAGTCGCCATGTGGGACGAGATCAAGTCCGCCGCGATGCAGATCCTCGGCGACCACGGCGCGACCGTCACCCACCACCATGCCGTCGGCCGCGACCACCGGCCCGGCTACGACCGCCAGCGCCCGGAACCGTTCGCCCTCGCCCTGCGCGCCGCGAAACGCGCACTCGATCCGGCGGGCATCCTCAACCCCGGGGTGCTGCTCGACCCCGACCCGCGGTGAGGTGACAGGACGCCGAAGCGCCCCGATACCTGGGGAGCCGCGGCGCGTAGGGACTGCTTCCCGGGACACGCTGAGCGTTCGCCCCCAGGGCGCTGTTCATCAGAGAGCCTCCAGTGGTCGCCCTCCCCAGCGGACATGGCGAGGGCCTGCCGACGTGCTGCTCGGTGTCGAAGGAAGCGGGTGGTCCCGACCGCGCTGTCGGGACCACCTCGAGCAGGGCCGGCCCTCGCCCCATCGGATCGGTCACGCGGTCTGCGTCGGCTCCTCCGGAACAAGGCCGGTGATGGCCTCTACCTCCTCGGCCGTGAGCTCGATCGCGGCGGCGGCGAGGTTCTCCTCCAGGTGGGCCGGCGATGTCGTGCCGGGAATGGGGAGGACCAGCGGCGAACGGTGCAGTAGCCAGGAGAGTGCTATCTGCGGCAGCGTGGCGTCGTGCTTTTCGCGGATGGGGTCGAGGACGGCGCCGAAGTGGGACGTGTCGTCGTCCTCGTCCGAGGCGCCGGTGGAGAACTTCGGCAGGCTGGTCGGGAACCAGGGGGAGAAGACCGTGCCCGTCTCCTCGGCGGCCGCGAGCAACGCGGCCCCGGTGCGGTCGCCGAGGTTGTACAGCGCGGTGACGGCGGCGATCTCGACGATCTCGACGGCCTCCCGGAACTGCTCGGGGCTGACGTTGGACAGGCCGATGTGCCGGATCAGGCCCTCCTCGCGCAGTTCGGCCAGGGTGGCGACTTGGTCGGCGAAGGGGGCGTCGGTCGCGTGGGGGCTGTGCAGGTAGTACAGGCCGATCTGCTCGACCCCGAGGCGCCGGGCACTGAGATGGGCCGCCTGGCGCAGGTATTCGCGGTTGCCGACTGCGCCGAAGTCCGCGTAGTCGGGTCCGCCCCTGATGAAGCCGCCCTTGGTCGCGATGACGAGGTCGTCGTAGGGGTGCAAGGCGTCGTGGATGAGGGTCTCGTTGGTGTGCGGGCCGTAGGCGTCGGCGGTGTCGATGTAAGTGACGCCGGCCTCGGCGGCACGCCTGAGCAGCGCGATACCGGCCTCACGGTCGGGGAAGTCGCCCCACTGGAGATCACCGGTCAGGCGCATTGCTCCGTAGCCGATCCGGTTCACCACCAGGTCGGATCCGATGGTGACGGTGCGGGCGACCGGTGAGGTCTCGGGCTGGGGTGTGGGCATTGCTGAATCCTTGATGGGTTGTTCCTCCCGGCCGGAGCGGGTGCTCCCGGATCCCCGCCACGGTTGCGCGGGTCGGTTTCGGCCGGTACCCCCAGCCAACCGCGTCCTCGACGCCCCTTGACCTGCCGGAAGAGGCCCTCTTCACCCCGGACCTGCCGATCCAGGGCCTGCCGGATCCCCTCTCGCGCCCGCCCCCGTGCCTACCCGCCTGCCTATGCTGGATGCCATGACCAGCGCGTCTCCCGGCGCCCGCGACAACACGGAGCTGAGCGGCTTCCTGCGCTCCCGCCGAGCCCGGGTGACCCCGCGGCAGGCGGGCCTCACGGCCGGCGCGGGCCGCCGCGTACCGGGGCTGCGCCGCGAGGAGGTTGCCCTGCTGGCGGGGCTGAGCGTGGACTACTACACCCGCCTGGAGCGCGGCCGTCCCATCAACGCCTCCGACACCGTGCTGGACGCAATCGCCCGGGCCCTGCGTATGGACGACGCCGAACGAACCCACCTGTTCGACCTGGCCAGACGCACCACCACCGGCACCAGCGCGCGGACCTGTCGCGGCCCCGCACCACCCCAGCGCGTACGACCCGGTCTCCATCGTCTGGTGGACAGTCTGCGCGACACCCCCGCCATGATCGTCGGCTGTCGCATGGACGTGCTGGCCGCCAATCGACTGGCGCGTGCCCTGTACGCCGACTTCGACGCCATGCCGCACCGTGAGCGCAACGTGGCGCGGTACGTCTTCCTCGATCCAGCCGCCCGCGAACTCTTCTCCGACTGGGCGGCCGCCGCCCGCGACGCCGTGGCATCCATCCAGCTCTACGCGGGACGCCACCCCCACGACCCGCTGCTGACCGAGCTGGTCACCGACCTGGCGGACCGTGACGCCGACTTCCGCCGCTGGTGGGCCGCCCACGATGTGGTCGAGCACGCATACGGCACCAAGAACTACCACCACCCCGTCGTCGGCGACATCACCCTGGACTTCGAATCGCTGCCCGTGCCTGGCGATCCCGACCAGTCCCTCATCCTGCAGACAGCGGAACCGGGATCCCCGTCCGCCCGGGCTCTTCGGCTGCTTGCCGACCGGGTCGGTGGCCCGGACGACATCTCCACATAGACGCGGCGCGCAGAACCGCTCCCAGGCCGGAGCCAGGGCTGCCTGCCACGGCCTGTCTCACCGGGTCGACGACCATGACCGAGCACCGTGCGATGCCTTCCACATCCCGATCCCGCCCTCGGAGCGGTCACACGCTCACCGCCGAGGAGCCCATGGTGCCCGGCCACGAGATCATCGGCAACTGCCACAACCAGCAGCAGACGGGCACCACCACCGACGGCGGCTACGCCGAGGTCGCCTACGCACGCACCAGCGGCCTGGTCCGTGTCCCCCCGGGCATCCCACCGGCCGAAGCCGCTCCGCTGCTGTGTGCCGGGCTGACCACCTTCACCGCGTTGCAGCAGGCCGGCGCCCGCCCTGGCGCCCTCGTCGCCGTGCAGGGCATCGGCGGGCTCGGGCACCTTGCCCTGCAGTACGCCCGCAGTCTCGGCTACCGGGTGGCCGCCATCGCGCGCGGCAGCGAAAAAGGAAAGACTCGCCCGACAACTGGGCGCCCACCAATACATCGACGGCAGCGGACAGGACATCGCCGACGCCCGGCAGGACCTCGGCGGCGCCTCCGCCATCCTCGCCACCGCCGCCAGCGGCGCGTCCATGAGCCCCCTCGGCGCGGGGCTGGCCCTGCGCCGCAAACTGATGGTCCTCGGCGTGGCCCCCGACCCCATCGAGGCGCAGACCGCCGAGCTGATCTTGGGCACCCGCTCCATCCAGGGCCACCTCACCGAGACCCCGATCGAGAACGAAGACAAGCTCGCCTTCAGCGCCGCCAACGGCATCCGGCCACGCAGCGCGACCTTCCCGCTCTCCGACGCCCCCAAGGCGTACGAGCACATGCTCTCCGGCCGCGCCCGCTTCCGCGCGGTCCTCGACGCCGCGGCTGAAAGCTCGCGCGGCGGACGGCGGCGGAGCGCGGATCGCCAACGCCATGCATCACACACCGGGCATCCGCGTCCGGCACCTGTCAATCACCCTGTACAAGCTCCTGCGGCCGACATTGGAGTAGCCATGGACCAGTTCGATCACCTCGTGGTGGGCGCGGGCAGCGCCGGTTGCGTCATTGCCTCGCGGCTGTCCGAGGATCCGCGACATCGGGTGCTGTTGCTGGAGGCCGGGGTTGCCGACGGGCCGGAGATCATGGCGGCACCGCCGGCGTGGCCGGCGCTGATCGGCAGCGAGGTCGACTGGGTTACACCACCGTGCCGCAGACCGCAGCCGGTGGGATCGCCCGCCGTTACCCACGCGGCAAGGTCCTGGGCGGGTCCAGCAGCATCAACGGGATGGCCTTCATCCGGGGCCACCGCGCCGGCTACGAGGAGTGGGCGGCGATCGCTCCCGGTTGGGGCTACGAGGATCTTCTCCCGTTCTTCAAACGCAGCGAGGCGACGCAGGGTCGCGATCCGGCATACCGGGGCACCGACGGCCCCATGCGGGTCGCACCTGCAAGAAACGTCCATCCCCTGTCGTACGACGATGTACCGTTCCACCCGCCGTCGCTGCCAGGACCGGCGAACGGGTACACGATCGTGTTCTCGGCGCTGCGCCCACACAGCCGGGCTCGGTCCGGCTGGCCGACGCCGATCCTGCGACCCCGCCGCTGATCGACCCCAACTTCTTCGGCGACGATCGTGACATGGTCACGATGCTGACAGCACTGGGCATGGCCCGCGTGCTCGGCAGTTCACCGGCGTTCGACCTCTGGCGCGACAAGGAGGCGCTCCCGGGACCCGAGGTGCACGACGAGAGCGAGCTGCGCGACTACCTGCGCCGTGACACCGACCCGTACCAACACGCGTTAGGCACCTGCCGGATCGGTACCGACCCGGCGGCGGTCGTCGACCCCCAGCTACGAGCGCACGGCATCGACGGACTGCGCGTCGCGGACGCCTCGGTGATGCCCACCATTCCTGGCGCCAACCCCAACGCCACCGTGCTGGCCATCGCCGAACGTGCCGCCACAATGGTCGGCCACTGAGGGTCGTGCGCGCCTCACACGCCTGGGCGGTGAATCATGAACGTTGCGCACAGCACGGGCCGGGCACGCGGCGCGAATCCTCGGGGCCGATGACCGGGCTGGTCAGGGGCTGCGCTGGGCTGCCGGCACAGGTCAGCTGTCGCGGTCGCCGCTCCGCTCTGTGCGACCAGGCGCCTGCTGGCAATGGTCGCCGGCGGAGCACTCGACGCGTACACATGCATCTGCCGCTTCATCAGCCGCGGCGAGGAAATCAAAGCGAGCCTGTGGCCCGCGTGGCTGCGCCACGGCGAGCAGTGGGCCCAGCACAGTGGTGGTAGCGGTCCCATTCCCCGCAACCGCCTTCACGACTCAGCGACGACCCGGAGGGTTGGGCGTGAGCACCTACTTGATCAACCACCTGCGCATCCCCGGCGACGTCCCAACGAGGAGGGCCTGTCCTACCTGGAGCATGTCGAGGCGACCGTGAGACCCTACGGCGGTCGTTGGCTCGCCAACGGTGAGGTCACGGTCGTGGAGGGGGCGTGGCCGGGCCTCGTCGTCCTCATGGAATTCCCGGACCGCGCCGCCGCCGAACAGTGGTACGACTCGCCCGAGTACCAGAGAATCCGCCCCCTGCGCACCAACAACTCGATTTCCGACATGGTGCTGATCGACAGTCTCCCGGCGGACTACACCGTCAAGGGCTTCGCCCAGCAGGTCCGCACCGCCGTCGAAGCAGCGTCCGACTCCTAGCCAACAGGTCATTTCATTTTCCCAGCCCCGAGTAGCGGATGAGGGTGCAGGCGATACGGGTGAAGGCCAGGAAGTGCTCGGGTTTGCCTTCGTCGCGTCGGTGTAGGAGTCGGCATCCTGCGAGCCAGGCCATGGTGCGTTCTGTGCTGGGGAGCATCGAGCGGTCTGCTCATGGGGCGAGTTTGAGGAATTCGTTCATGCCGTACGGGTACAGCCATGGGCTATGGTCACCGGCTTGGAGTCGGTCGATTGCGATCAGCGCGTCCGACGCGGTCTTGCAGCGCGGGTGCTGTGTGGCGTAGGTGGCGATGCGGGCGCGCTGGGGGGGCAGCCAGGCAGCGATCACCTGGGGGTCGCCGTCGTACCACCATGAGAACTGAAGGTCGTCCCAGAGAAGGTCGGTCGCCCAGTCCAAGGCGAGGCGGACGAGGCCGGTGTCCGCATCGGAGCCGGAGAGCCCGGCGATGTGATGCAGCCACGGCTCCAGATCACCCGTTGCGTGGGCGATTCCTTCCAGCAGTTCGGTGATGTCCCCGGCCGGCCGGCCATCGACCAGGGCGAGGGCCAGCAGCGCTCGGAAGGCCTGCTCCACCGCGGTGCGTTCGGGGGTGGGCCAGTCAACGAACTTGGCCCCGTGCCGGCCGAGATGACCGAGTTCCAGGGACGGATCGGTGCCATGGCCCTCCGGCCCCCAATAGCGCAGCGCACGGGGCATGAGGCGACGCCACAGGAGGGGGTATTGGTCCGCCTCCCAGTGGCTGACGACCTCGCGCATGAAATGCCCGAGGAGTTCATCTGGTACGGCGGCGGGATCGCCACCGAGAATGAGCAGCTCCGACTCAGGGGTGCAGTAAGTGCAGCCGTCCACCGGGCGGTCGAGTGCGGGAGGTGACGCGAAGACCCGGTCAGCCTCGGCGAGCGCGTGGCGCCACTTTGCGTACGGATCGAGGTCAAGAGGATCGGACATGGCACGACCTACCGCGGGGACTCCGCACAGGGGGAGCCAGGCGAAGAGAGCGACCCTACCACTTGGCGAACCGGGGACCGACCGTGGTCACGCGCCGGATGCGTGCCAGATCGTGCGGACAGGGACGGTCAGGCGGTGACCAAAACAGAACTCAGCCCCGCCGAAGCGACCACACCGTCGAGCGGACCACGGTGCCGTCGGCACGCTGTGGTCGTGGACGAACGCGCCTCGATCATCCTCGCATCGAGTAGCGGACAGGCAGCGGACCTCGGCGGACAACGTGGGCAACAGCTAAATCCAAGGCGACCCGGCGTACGTATCTCTGTGAGGGGGAGCCATGCAGTCGTACGTGCTGCGACGCTCACGGCAGAGAGGCAGGACATCATGCTGGGTAACTGGCGACAGACTGCCACGCGCTACTCCCTCATACCCCTGCGGATCTTCCTTGGTGTCACGTTCACTTACGCGGGGCTCGTCAAATTCATCGATTCGCCGTTCTTCACGGATTCGGCGCCCGGATCGATGGTCAGCACGCTGCACGCGGTGCACGACAGTTCGGCGTTCCCGGGCATGATCGATCTGGCGCTGAAGAATCCGCACGCATTCGGCTATGCCATCGCCCTCGGCGAACTCGCCGTCGGTATCGGCATCCTTGTCGGCCTGTTGGGTCGCATCGCAGCCGTCGGCGGCGCGCTGATCTCGCTCAGCCTGTGGCTGACGGTCAGCTGGAGCGCCGATCCGTACTTCCTCGGCAACGACATCCCCTACCTCATGGCGTGGCTGCCGCTGGTGCTCGCGGGCACCCCGTCGCTCTCCGTCGACGCGCTCATCGCGGCGCGGCGTCGCAGCCGCCGGACCGGTGCCGCACCGGGCGGCTCGCAATCGGTGGCACCGACGCCAGAAGCAGGCCGCCCAGTACCGCGGGAATCGAACGAGACGGCGGCAGATTCCATGCGGCGGTGAGGCAATCGTGGACCTGTGAACCAGCCCTCAAACGGGGTGCCGTCCTGCGAGGAAAGGGAGGGGAGGTAAAGAAGACGTCCTCGTACGCGAGCCCCCGTACTCGTCCTCGTCGGGGAGCCCCCGTACTCGTCGGGCCTGCGCATGATCTCGGGGCGGGGTGCAGGCGAGCGCGTGCGCCAGGTTCGAGGCGATCGCGCAGGCGAAGGCGTGGTCATGGGTGATCTCCCGGTGTGGGCGACTGGGGAAGGGGACGTGGTCCAGAGATGTCGGCGATGTCTGCGCTACGGGGGGGCACTGCTCTGCCAGGGGCCGGCCGGACGACGGTGGCGACGTTCAGGGGGCGGCCGGGCAGCCGGCCGTGCCGGAAAGGCCTTGATCGGGGGCCAGCGGTCAGGGGTGGTTGTTGAAGAACCGCGGCGTCTTGTGTACCCGGGAGCGCAATTTCGCGTTCCCGCCCGTGATCCGGACGCCACCGCAAGTGAAACGCGGAGGCTAGGTCCTACGATCCTGGAGCTGATGGCACCGGTTGCCACCGCGGTCGCCGGGTTGGTGGTCCGGCCGCTGGCCCGACCGCGTCGCCGGCGCAGGGGAGGCTGCCCAGGAACCGGCGGCCGGCTCGTCGTATTCCAGCACGTCCTCGCCGTAGAGGGCCTGCAGCCAGTTGGTGTGGTAGACGGTGTCGAGGTAGCGCTCGCCGAGGTCCGGGGCGATGGCCACCGCGGTGAGTCCGCGTGCCTGGTTGCGGTCCAGCCAGTCCATGGCGCCGCTGACCACCGTGCCGGTGGAGCCGCCGAAGAGGAATCCGTGCCGGGCCAGTCGGTGGCAGGCGCGGATGGTGTCCGACTCCTCGACGAGGATCACCTCGTCGACGTAGGCCTCGTCGAGCAGCGGGGGGCGCATGCTCATGCCCAGGCCGGGAATCATCCGGCGGCCGGCCGCACCGCCGAAGATGACCGAGCCGACGCTGTCCAGGGCGACGATCCGTACCGGCCGGTGCCATTCGCGGAAGTAGCGCGCGCAGCCCATCAGGGTTCCGGTGGTGCCGGCGCCGACGAACAGCACGTCCAGTCCCGGGAAGTCGCGGGCGATCTCCGGTGCGGTGCTGCGGTAGTGCGCCCTCCAGTTGTTCGGGTTGGTGTACTGGCTGAGCCAGACGTACCGGTCGTCGGAGGCGCACAGGGCGCGGACGTAGTCGATCCGGGCGCCGAGGAAGCCACCGTTGGCCTCCTGTCCGGCGATGATGTGCACCTGGCTGCCCAGGGCCTCCATCATCAGTCTGGTCGACAGGTTGCACCGGGAGTCCGTCACGCACAGGAACTGGTAGCCCTTGCTTGCCGCGATCATGCTCAGCGCCACGCCCAGATTTCCGGACGAGGACTCGACCAGGATCGACTCGGGCGTCAGGATTCCCTCGCGCTCGGCGGTCTCCACCATCTCGGTCGCGGCCTTCAGCTTGATCGAGCCGGCGAAATTGAACCCCTCACACTTCAGGAAGAGCGACTGCCCGAAGATCGACTGAAGGTCGACGTAGAGCTCGTCCTCGTTGAAGTCGTACGGAGCGGATATGACTGGCACGATGGCCTCCTCATCTGCAGCAGGGCACCTTGGGAACGTCCGTCCGACCGTGGCGGCGGGGGTCTCGCCTTTCCGGGCGAGCCCTGCGTCCAACCGGTGGGCGGAACGGGGGAGCCCTGCGTCAGCGGCCGCGTTGGCGTCTGCCGACCTGCGGCGATCTGACCGGTGATCTCTCCTGGAATCAGTCCTGCATAAGCCTCCTGGGCTCTTGGCCGGTCATTCGTATCGCCGCAGGGTGGTCGCAGGCCGGGCGGATGACCGGTGACACGCCCCCCGGCGCACGTGTCGGCGAGCACTCGGCGGCCCCATCGACGCAACGGTGTCCGTGGGCACGCTCAGTAACCTCTGCCCTCTGGCGTGCCCCCGCTCGGCGACACGGCGCCGGCGCCGACAGCGATCTCCGTCTTTATGCCGAGGTGCTCCGGCCACCGATCCCAGCACCATGCGAGTCCCGCGCAGATGTCCTTGGCATCTTGGACCTCCAACGGTTCTGTCCCGCATGGGATACGGACGATCGCGGCCAATGGATTGGGCAGCGGAACCGGGGGAGAATGGGAGAGTGATCTTCCGTGGCCGCCAGGCAATCCCCTGGTCGGGGCGGACCGTATATACGGGTATGCAGAGGTTTCGGTTCCCGGTCGGCCGCCTCCCGGACGAGGCACTGCTGTCCGGACTGGCCACGGGCGACCCTGAGCTCGCTGTCACATTCATACGGCGGTTCCAGCACACGGTCTTCGGCGTCGCCATCGCCGTCCTCGGCGATCCGCAGCTCGCCGAGGACATATCCCAGCAGACTTTCGAGCGTGCGTGGCGGCACGCGCAGATCTACGACTCCCGCCGTGGATCAGTGACGACGTGGCTGACCACCATCGCGCACAACCTTGCCATCGACGCCGTCCGCTCGCGTCGGCCGGAGCCGGTGGCCCCCGAAGACCTCGACGCACTCCTCGACGTCGTGACCGACACCCCCGAGGAGCGGGCTCTGGCCGACGAGGCGTCGTCCAACCTGCGGGCCGCAGTGGCGCAGCTGCCGCGCGAACAGGGCCGTGCCCTGGTGATGGCGGGCGTCTACGGAATGACGGCTCAGCAGATCGCCGACTTGGAGCAGATCCCGCTGGGCACGGCCAAGACGCGGATCAGGACAGCGATGGGGAAACTGCGGACCACGCTCACGTCTCCGAAGCGAGGCGACCATGCGTAAGGAAATGACCTGCGAACAGCTGCGGGAGATCGGCGCCGAGCTGGCTCTGGGGATTCTCCCGGGCCGGGAGCGGGCCGAGGCGGTAGCGCATCTGGACCGCTGCGCGGATTGCCGCGAGTACGTCGAGGAGCTGATCCTCGTCGGCGACGGGCTGCTCGGGCTTCTGCCGGGCAGCGAGCCGCCGGTCGGGTTCGAAGCCCGGGTGTCGCGACGGCTGAGCCAAGCCCTGGCGGCGCACGACGGACGCGTGCACACGCGCGGCCGCGGGCTCCGGTACAAGGGGTTCCGCGGACGTGTACGGCCGCGGGTCGCGGGGGGCGCGGGCGCCCTCGCACTCGCCTTCGGGTTCGGCGGCTGGGCCGTCGGCACGGCCATCGAGAACGGGACGACGGCCGCCCCTTCGCGGCCGACCGAGGCCGGGGCGGGAATGCTGCGCGCGGAACTGACCGGAGGCCCCGATCGGGAGCCGAGCGGTGAAATCTACGCCCATCCCGGGTCGCCTGGCTGGGTGTACATGTCCGTCGACCTCGACGACGCCGGAATCCCGTACACCGGGAAGGTCTCCTGCCTGCTGGAGCGTAAGGACGGGACAACCGTCCGAGTCGGCACCTTCGAGCTGCACGACGGCTACGGCTACTGGGGAGCCCCGGCCCCCGTGGACCCGTCCACGCTCTCCGGCGTCCGCCTGACCTCCATCGACGGCACCGTCCTCGCCACCGCTCCCTTCGAAGTGCGGTGACGCCGGATGGCACGACCAGCTTCTCGCGCAGCTTGCGGGCCTTGGTGGTGATCGCCACCCCGTCGGCCTGGCCGGCACCGCCCAGCTCTACGGCGGCCTGGTCACCGCCGTGGCCCTCACCGCACTCGACGGCCTCGCCTCCCGCCCTGCGCCGAGCCGCCGACGTTCCGAGACACCGAAGTCCCGGGAAGCAGAGCCGCGTACGACTGCTGCTCCCCGGGACCCGCTGACCGTGACCTGCGCCTAGAAGGTGAGGTTCCAGGCGTCGATCTTTCCGGTGTCCTGGGAGGCCAGGTCACGGACGCGCAGCTTCCAGACGCCGGCCGCCACTTCCGAGGAGGCGTTCACCGTGTACGTCTTGGCGACGTTGTCGGTGCCGTCGCTGTTCGGGAAGTCCTCGAGCCTGTAGACGGTGCCGTCGGGGGCGACGAGGGAGAGCACCAGGTCGCCGCGGTAGGTGTGCTTGACGTCCACACCGACCTTGAGGGTGGCCGGGGCATTGCCGCTGACGCCGGTCACGGTGATCGGGGACTCCACCGTGGCATTGTCGGTGATGGCGACATCGGCGGTGTTCTCGAAGTACGCGGCGGGCGGCTGCGTGCCGCCGACGGCCTTCAGCGCGTCTACCTGGCCCTCACCGAAGAACGCGTTGTTGGCGGTCGTGCCCGTGCACCGGCTGTCGGACGGGCACGCGGTGTCGGTGGCCTGCGTAGCCAGCGCGGCCCGCAGATCCGCCGGCGTGGAGCCGGGGTTCGTGCTTGCCAGCAGCGCCGCCACACCGGCGACGTGCGGGGAGGCCATCGACGTGCCGTTCATGTTCCCGTACTTGCCGCCGGGCAGGGTCGAGTACACCCCGTACGCACCGTCGCCGCCGGGGGCCGCGACGTCGATGACGTCCCGCCCGAAGTTGGAGTACGAAGCCTTGACATTGCCGTTGCCCATGGCCGCGACGGTCACCACGCCGGGCAGCTCGGTCGGGATGTCGATGCAGGCGTTGGTGATGGTGCGGGTGACTGGCGTCGAGTCGTTCGGGCTCGACGTGTCGGTCCGCTTGTTCGCCAGGTCGTAGTTGGAGTTGCCCGCGGCCGCCACCTGCAGCGAGCCCTTGCTCTCGGCGTACTCCTGGGCGCGCCTGACTCCCTCGATGATGGCTGCCTGGTCCACGTTGTCCGGGCAGTTGAACATCCACGGGTCGGTGTAATAGCTGTTGTTGGTGACCTTGAAGCCGTGGTCACCGGCCCACACGAACCCGCAGATGGTGTTCTCGGCGAAGAACAGGCTGGTGTCCGGTTCGGCGATCCGGACGGAGGAGAGCTTCACACTCGGGGCGACCCCGATGACACCCTTGCCGTTCTTGGTGGCCGCGATCGTGCCCGCCACGTGCGTGCCGTGCTGGCCGACGTCGCGCCATGCGCCGGTCCGGGTGTCCGCCTTGCCGTAGGCGCAGGAGACGGAGTCGGCCGCGTTGAAGTTGGGCGCGATGTCCTGGTGCAGGTCGTCGACTCCCGTGTCCAGGACGCCGACCTTGACCGCGGACGAGCCGGTGGTGACGGCCCACGCCTTGTCGGCCTTGATCTGGGTCATGTCCCACCGGTTGGACTCGGTGAGGGTGGTCGGGCTCTGCGAGGGAGCGGGGGGCAGCGCAGGGTTGTACGCATCGGCCGGCACGTCCGACGTCCGGGTGGCGCCGACCTGCTGGACGCCGCCGACGCCGCGCATCGTCGCGGCGAAGGACGTGGACGTCGAGTGGGCCACGATCACGCCGATGGCGTCGTAGTGCGCGAACACCGTGCCGCCGTTGCTCGTGACCGCGCTCCGCACGGCCGAGGTGTCGCCCGGCGCCGTGATGACCAGATAGGCGCGGGTGCCGGCGGCCCAGGCCGCCGTGGACGCCGAAGTCGCCGTGGACATCGAGGACGTTGCCGGGGCGGCGTGGGCCGCCCCCGCCGGGGTCACGAACGCCACTGCCGCGCCGAGAGCGGCCGCGACCACCACCGAGCGTCTCAGCCGGCTGGATATGAGGGGGGTTGTCAATGCATCCTCCGAGAGCCCGGCGGCGCTGGTGACACCGACCGGGCTGTGTGTCGAATGGGGTGGACGCAAGATCTCAGACCGCGACCCCGCATGGGAAGGGTGTTCGATCACGAAGTGGCCTTCCCTGACAAGTGGTTGGGGGCGATTCCGCTACGGTCGAGTCGCTCCCCGGGCTCTGCCCACGGAACGTGGGCGATCCGCGGACTTCCATCCGCGCAGCGCGGTTCTGCCGCACCCACGCCAATGCGACGGTGCCAACGGTGAGACACGCGCACGCTGCCCACCGCTGGTGATCAATGCGTTCACCGGAGTCAGCGGATCCGCGGCCATCGCCTTGGCCAGCAGCACGCCGACCACCAGCGGGAGCAGTGCTGCTGCCAGGGCAGTGCCGGTGGTGGTGACGTGCTGGATGCGGGGGTGCCGCGGTGCGTGAAGGACCATGCTGCCGATTGGACCAGCGGCGGCGCGGGCCGGGGATCGGGCGACGTACTCAGGCCGTCCCTCCCGAAGTACTCAGATCAGGAGGCAGCCGACGAGTTCTCCGCCGCCCGTCCGCCGGCAACGCGGCACCCGCAGCCGGGGGGTGGCAACTGCTGCTGAGTTCATCAGTAAATCTCAGTCTCTCTCATCCGCTATCTTGATCGCGTGAAGCTTTCTGAGTGGGCGGCACGCAATGGCGTGCACTACCAGACCGCGTGGACGTGGGCGAAAGAGGGCCGTATGCCGGTCCCGGTGCGCCAGACGCCGTCCGGCACGTGGCTGGTCGATGAGCCCACCGTGCGGGCGTCCGGGCGGGTGGTGGCGTACTGCCGCGTCTCCTCGGCGGATCAGAAGTCGGACCTTGACCGGCAGATCGCGCGCGTGGTCCAGGGGGCCACCGGGCTCGGCCTGCCGGTCGCGGAGATCGTGACCGAGGTCGGTTCAGGGCTCAACGGACGGCGTCGCAAGCTGCATCGGCTTCTGTCCGACCCGGGCGCGACCGTGATCGTGGTCGAGCACCGTGCCCGGCTGGCCCGGTTCGGTGTCGAGCACCTGGAAGCCGTACTGTCGGCTTCTGGCCGTCGCCTGGTCGTCCTCGATCCCGCCGAGACCGCTGACGACCTGGTGCGGGACATCACGGAAGTACTGACGTCGATGTGCGCCCGCTTGTACGGGCGGCGTGCGGCGAAGATGCGGGCCGCGCGTGCGGTCGCAGTCGCCACGGGCGAGGCCGCCGAGTGAAGAAGTTCCAGCCGCAGCCCGGTTTCGTGGTGCAGGCGTACAAGTTCGCCCTGGACCCGAACGCCGGCCAAGGGGCCGCGCTCCGCTCGCACTGCGGCGCGGCGCGTACCGCCTACAACTGGGCGGTCGGCTGGGTGACCGCGTCGTGGTGGCAGCGCCGCGCCGAGGAGACGTACGGCATCGGCGCCGACGAGCTGACGCAGTGGCGGCCGTGGTCGCTGCCCGCGCTGCGCAAGGCGTTCAACGAGGCCAAGCACACCGACCCCAGGTTCGCCGGGTGGTGGGCAGAGAATTCCAAGGAGGCGTACAGCACCGGCCTGGCGAACGCGGCGGCGGCGTTCGACAACTACGCCAAGTCGAAGAACGGCCGCCGCAAGGGGCGGAGGATGGGCATGCCACGCTTCAAGTCCAAGCGGAAGGCCCGTCTCGCCTGCCGGTTCACCACCGGCGTCATCCGTATCGAGGCCGCTGCCCGGCACGTGACGCTGCCCCGGCTGGGCATCATCCGCATCCACGAACCCGCACGGGGCCTCCTCGACCGCGTCCAGGCCCAGGCGGCCCGCATCCTGTCCGCGACGGTCCGGCACGAACGAGGGCGCTGGTTCGTCTCCTTCCAGACCGAGGTCAAGCGGGAAATCCGGCGCGTCACCCGCCCGGACACGGCGGTCGGGATCGACCTCGGCGTGAAGACGCTCGCGGTGATGGCCGACAGCACCGGGGAGATCCGCGAGGTCCCCAACCCCCGGCACCTGGACAGTGCCCTGAAGCTCCTGCGCCTGGCCTCCCGCACCGTGTCCCGCCGCCAGGGCCCCGACCGCAGGACCGGCCAGAAGGCATCGAAGCGGTGGGAGAAGGCCAACGCCCACCGCAACCGTGTCCACCACCGGGTGGCCAACCTCCGCGCCGACGCCCTGCACAAACTCACCACCGCGGTGGCGGCCGAATACGGCACGGTCGTGATCGAGGACCTCAACGTCGCCGGGATGCTCCGCAACCGGTGCCTGGCCCGCCAGATCGCCGACGCCGGATTCGGTGAGATCCGCCGTCAGCTCACCTACAAGACCCGCCAAAACGGCTGCCGCATCGTGACCGCCGACCGCTGGTTCCCCTCCTCCAAGACCTGTTCCGGGTGCGGCGCGGTGAAAGCCAAGCTGCCGCTGCACGTCCGGACCTACGAATGCGACGCCTGCGGTCTGGTCCTCGACCGTGACGACAACGCAGCCCGCAACCTCGCCGCCCTCGCAGCGGCAGCAGCAACTGGTACCGGAGTGGCCGGAGACCAGGGCACCCTCAAGCGGGTGTCGAAGCCTCGTGGAGCCGACCAGAAGACCCGCGCCACCCGCCCCCGCCGTAAGGCGGGGACGGGGCGGGCAGGTGGCGCAATCCTGCCGCACCAGCGGCAGACAGAAACGAGAGACCGTACTCAAGCCGAAGCCCTCACGCTTTGGTGATGTGACGGACCTTCCAGGCCGAAATGCCCGGCAGGCTGAGAGTCCTTGAGCTCTTAGCAACGGTTCAGCGCACCGTGAACGCGGGTGACGTGCCCGTGAACGGTGTGATCTTCCCGAAGAGGTTCTTCGCGTCCCCGAAGTGCACCACCCGATACGTTCCGGGCGCGGTGTCCGCGCCGATGGACCAGGTGATCGTGGCCTTCGACGTGCCGGTGAGGCTGTTGGTCCGTGTCCACCGGTAGACGGTCTGCCAGTCGCCGTCGTCCAGGACCCGTACCCACCGCCCGTCGACGAGCCGTTGCACCTCCAGGAAGGTGCCGCCCCGTCGCACGTTGTTCTTCGGGTGGCCCGTGGCGAACTCGACCGTCGCCGTCTCACCGCGTGCGTACGACGCCGCCGGCCGGGTCAGCACGGCACCGAACGAGCTGCCCAGCGGCGGACTGTCGTACACGACGCCTGTCTGCAGCGTGAATTGGCGCCCCGACTCGTCCGGCGACACGGTGCCCCGTCCGATCGCGGTGCCGTCACGGAGGGAGGCCGCCACCTTCGCGTACTCCTGCTGGTAGGCGGGCAGCGTGTACCGGCCGTAGAGCGTGGAGCCACCCTCGTACTGCTGGGCGTCGTACTCCTCCGGCGTGGTCACGTACTGGCTGTAGGAGTTGGCGTACCCCTGGAGCAGCACATGGTCCAGCGGGACGCCGAGCTGCTCGGCCACCGTGCGGCGGATTCGCAGACCGGCGGTGATGGTGAACTCACCGGGACCCGCGACGAGATGGAACTGTCCGATCCTGACGATCTGCAGTGGCAGGATCCGCGGCGTGACGGGGTAGAGGTCGCTCATGATGCCCGTGGGGACCAGGCTCGCCTTCGGGTACTGACAGGCGGCGAGCCAGGAGGGGGTGTCGACGCGCAGTGCGTCGATGATGTGGGAGACCGGGTTGCGCATGCCCTCGGTGAATCCGGGGATGGCCGGGCCGTCCTCGACACTGCCCGCGAGGGTGGACGCGCCGACGACGGCCGGGCAGGTGCGGTGCTCCTTGCCGTCGGGCGTGTAGGCGCCGCTCACGGACACGTTCTCCATCGGATAGCTAGCGAGGGGACCCGTGCCTTTAGGCATGGGGGGAATCGCTTCTCAGGACTGCTCTGACCTCAACTGTGCCCACGGGTCTGC
>NZ_JBHWKX010000086.1:0-23047 GCF_042730885.1 Streptomyces sp. NPDC059909 | reverse complement strand
CCGTCACCCACCAGGCCAACAACAAGATCAGCACGCCCGCCGACACGCCTCTGGCGGCATAGAGGTTGACTCAGGAAACTCATGCGTCGACCTCCCATACGCAGATGACGGTCCGGTCGTCGTCGTATGACATCGCGCGGGTCTGCGCCTGCCACAGGAAGTCGGACATTGAGGGGACGACAGGACCGCTCCAGGCATCCGCGAGACGCAGCGCGAACTCGGGGTCTTTCTGGGTGAGCGGGTTGGTGATGCCGTCGGTGCCCAGGAGGAGGACCTCGCCCGGCACGGTCCGCAGTAGTGCGGCCTTAACACTGTGGTAGGCGTGGGGGAGGGCCTCGGTCCGGGTGTCGAGCAGTCCTCCGCCATCGTTGGGGTCCCCGTGTTCCCAACGGCCCTGGCGCAGCACGAATAGGCCGCCATCGCCCACACTGCACAGGACGCGCTCACGGACGCGAGCATCCGTGGGGATCAGGAGGACGTGCAGGGTGGTCGCGTAGTCCTGATCGGCATAGGGACGGGACTTGTGCCCTGCGGACGAAGCCCACCCGGAACGCAGTTCGCCGGCCGCACCGGCGACTGCCTTGGTGGCAAGGGTGCGAAGGTCGGCTTCGTTCTGAGCGCACAGCGCCGCGTATATGCTCTCGGCTTCCCGGTCCAGGTAAACGGCTGCCAGGCGAGAAAACGCGTCCGAGCCGACATGCGAGTACAGCGCCGAGCCCACGCCGTCGGCAACGGCCAATAGAAGCATTTCTGCCTCCGGCGGACCGATCCGCGTCACCGTCATGGCGTCCTGGCGACAGTTGCCCTCCCAGTTGTGGGAGTCACCGCGCACAGAGGCGGCCCGCACCGTCAAGCGCCCAACTCTGGCCCCGTCCAGAAGGACGGCAGGGGAGAAGGCCGCGAATTCGTCCGCGTCCCGCACTGAGGGACGCCCCAGAGGGTGAGGCGGATAGCTCGGCGGCCGCTTGCCGACGTGCGCCGGTACCCCTCGCAGGAACTCGGTTCCGGGTTCGGCGGGTACTACGACTTGCTCCGGCGCCGGAGGCGCCTGCTCCAGCGTGGGGGCAGCGCCTCCATGTACCTGAGTGATCGCGTCGTGCGCCATGACCCCGTACGGCAGGCCGGCGAAGTGCGTGTCGAGGTCGTCGGCATCGGCGGCTCTGTCAAAGCCAGCCGGCTCGTGGCTTGTGCCGCGGGACTCTTCGTGATTCACCTGGCCGCTCACAGCTTGTCCAGGGAAAGGCTGGTGAAGCCAGGCACCTGCTCGTCGACCTGGAGCTGGAACCCATCTCCGCCCTGCGCGGCCATGCTGGTCGCCGAACTGACGATGGACCGCGTGAGGCTCGACGCGAACTCACGGAGCGCGACGGCCGGGGTGATGGACGAGTCCTGCTGCAGGAACGCCTTGAAGTTGGCCACCTCCGTGATGGTCGCGGCGTCAGCGTCACTGATCCCGAACGCGATGATCTTCGGCGCGTAGCGGAACCCGTTCAAGTCCTTGAGTGCGTTGCGCCAGCCGTCGTCCGTAGGAATGCCGTCGGAGAGGAAGAACACCACGGGCCGGTACACGTCGTGGCCGTCCGCCTTCAGCGCTGCGACATCCTTCTCGATGGTGTCCTTGAGCAAGCTGAAGGCTGACCCAAAGGAGGTAACTCCTCCAGCGGACAGCGACGGAAGCTGCGTCAGCTCGCTCAGGTCGGCGAGCGGCTGCAGCACGGAAGCCTGGGTGGAGAAGCCGATCAGCGCGAAACGGGTCTTGTCCGCGACACTCGGATTGGTGCTGATCTCTTGGTGCAGGTCGGGCAAAGCCGAGTTGATAGCGTCCACGCCGGGACCGGACATAGAACCGGACTCGTCGCACACCATGTAAAAGGGGAGGATCTGCACGGGCTCTCCTGAGCGTAAGAGAGACGGCGTGGCCGTCAACGGGTGTAGAAGTAGATCTCGAGATCGGCTGCGCCGGAGGTGCCGCCGTTCCAGAAGTCACGCGTTGTCGCGTCGGCGAACATTCCCGGACGCGCCTTCCGCAGAGATTTGTTGATCTCGCGCGCGTATGCCTGGCCGTCACCGGGCTCGGGCGCTTGGCCGAAGGTGAGTACGAAGGCGGCGCTGCGACCCTCATACGCGGCGGTGGCGGCACGCAACTGCTTCGCCATCCGGGCGGTGTCACCGACCCCAGCCGTCACACGAACCTTCACCGGCTTGCGCTCCACGGACCGCGGCCCCAAGGGCGTCCGGCTGGGTTCGGGCGAAGGCTCAGGCCCGGCTGAGCCACTTGCCGACGGTGAGGGCCGGACGGCGGCCCTGGCGGCCAGCGGGTCGCCACGGTCTCCCATGGACACCAGCGCCAGCACGAGCAGCATGTCGGCAAAGAGCCACCCGGCCAGGTGCAGTGGCGTGAACCGAGGCCCCCTTTTCAGCGGGCTCACCGACTCGATCCGATCCCGGCGCGCAGTTCCCGGGCCTCCCGCAGCTCCTCCTCGGCGCGCTTCTGGGCCGCTTCGGCTCCGACCCGCGCCGCCTGTGCCTCGGCCCGCGCCGCTTCGGTCTCACGGAGCGCCTGCTCCAGGGCATCGGTGACAGCGCCGAAACGGGCGGCCGCATCGTGAAGGGCCAGGCTGCGAGCCTCGATACCGAGCAGGGCCTCACGAGAGACCTCCGCAGCCTCACCGGTGCGCTCGACAACTGTGCCCAGGTCGTTGAGGAGCCGACCGTTGACATCCGCGACAACCTCGATGCCGGTGGTGAACCCGCGCTGCGAGGCTGCCAGCACGGTCAACGAGTCCTCGACCTGCTGCGCCGCGTCCGACAGTGCGCTGCGGACGCGGTCGCCGTTGTCGCCGACCGCCATCTCCAGCCGGTCCGCCGTACGGGCGAGGACGTCACGCATCCCATCGCCGACTGTCCGCAACTCTTCCAATGCCTTGTCGAGGACACTGGTCTGCCCACTGACCGCGTCGGCCAGCCGTCGGCCCGCCTGTGTCAACGGGTCGTCCAGGTCATGCACGGCGGTCCGGATGGCCGTCCCGCTGTCCCGCACGGTCTCCTCGATCCGCATCACCACCTGTTCGAGCGGCCGCACGTAGGCCTCCGCCTGGGCGAGACGCTGCTCCGCCTTGTCCATGGCCCCGCTCACCAGATTGGCGGCGCGAGTGAGTTCCTCCTGCGTGGTGATGGCCTTCGTGTGCATGCGTTGCAGCCGTCCGGCAGCCGAATTGAGCTCTGCCGCGAACCGCTGAGGAGAGGCGAATCGGTGCTGGTTGAGCGCAAGCTGCGCACGTGTGAGGACTGGCACCAGACGGGCAAGGGCCGCACGGGAGCGCCGGCGGACCTGCTCTTCGCGGCGCTCGGCCGCGGTGCGCCGGTAGCCGTGCACTGCCGTGAGAACGAACAGCATCGCCAGGGCCAGACACCCGCCGACGGCCACGTGCCCGAACCGGAATGTCTCGCCCAGGTGCCCGTCGAACCCGGACTGCCACAGCTGCAGGAACGGCCGGCCTGCGGCCTTGGGGTCGTCGCCGGTAAGAGCCCCGTACGCACTCGAGGCCTGCCACAGCCCGAACCAGGTGAAGAGCAGAGGCAGGAAGACCAATGCTCCCAGAACCCAGTCCAGCACGGCGTCAAATCGTGCGCCGCGGCCATCCTCCCCGACCTCTGCGACGCTCTCGGCCCGGGCAAAGTGGCCCATCAGATCGAGGTCGGCCCAGGGGTCGAGGGCCTCCGTATCGCTGGAGCTGAGTGCCTCCGCCAGGGCCCTCAGCTCCTCGGCGCACGGTGCGAGCGCAGGATCCTGCGCCGCATCTTCGAGGTGACGTGCCGTCACCTCTTTTTCGAGTGTTCTCCCCGCGGACATTCCCCACCCCTGCCCGGTGACTCCGGGACTTTTGTGCAGATCCAGACGCGACGAGGACAGGGCCGTGACGTGCCGCCTACATCCCTGCCGCACAGAACAGACCGCTGAAGACTTTCACATCTTCTTCACCAGTCGCGCAATAATAGACGACGATCACATAGGTCGGGTGGCGTGGCGCGAAGCGATCACACAGATCGGTGATGTATGTGAGGGGGCCGCGTTGAGCGGTGACGGAAGACAGCGTGGGACTATCCATCTGGCAGGGGGAGGGGCGCCCGTCCAGCCCGAAAGGCGGACGTTGAGGGAGCCGACGACGCGTACCGTGGACCTCACCAAGCAGACGCCGCAAGCCCGGATCACGGGTCGAGGCGTGCTTCAGGTGAACCTCAACTGGTCGGTCACCTCCAAGGCCGACCTGGACCTGGGTTGCATGGTCCTGACCCGCGACGGAATGGGCATTGCGGTCCAACCCCTCGGCTCCCAGCTGGGGAACCTGGATGCCTGGCCCTACGTCAGTCTGGACCAGGACGACCGCACCGGCGAGAGCTCCGACGGGGAAACCCTCCGCATCAGCCTCGAGCACCGGCGGCAGTTCACCAAGTTGCTCGTCTACGTCTACATCTACGAGGGCGCGGCCGACTTCCGGACGCTGGGAGGCGTCGTCACCATCAGCGCACCAAGCGGCACCTGGCGCATCCACCTGGACGACTCCCCTGCCGGAGCCACCGCATGCGCGATCGCCTTGCTCACGTCGGGGCGGGACACGCTCGACCTGCGGCGCGAAGTCCGCTGGTTCACCGCGCAGCCGTGGCTGCCGAACCAGCTGCTCATCGACCGGGCATACGGCTTCGGCTTCGAGTGGGTACCGGGGACCAAGCCACCCCTGTGAGGCGGGGATGTACCAACGTGTGTGTTCTGGATGAGCCGGTTCTCTGCAGTCGGCTTCACAGCAGGGCAGTTCGCACCCATGCGGTCGCGTGTTCAGGATGAGCACGGGTGTCGATGCCGAGCACGTGGATGACGCCGAGACTGCCCTGCGGACTGCCGATCTGGAGGACTCGTCGGGCGTAACCGCCGCCCCGGGGATGGATGATCACCGCGCTCGGGTTGTCGGCAGGCGTGTAACCAGCGCTGTAAGTGAGCAGCTGGTGGACGTCGTCGGCGCTGACGCCGTGGCGGTCGTAGCGCTTGTACTTGGCGTCGATCGGCAGCAGCACGCGGTGGGCGGTGCCGGGGCCGGGGAGGCTGAGCAGGAGGTCCGGGCGGAACGTGGAGGTCTTCCCCAGGTCTCCGCGGACGGTGATGCCGGCCTTGCCGTTGCTGGGCACGGATCGACCGCCGTGCGGGGCGGCGGCCTCGGTGGCGAGGCGTCGGACGACGGCTTCCCAGAGCGCCGGCATGGGCAGGAGGAGGCCGCCCGCCGTGGTGCCGCGGTCGGTCAGCAGGTCGGTCACGCCTCCGCCACGCAGGAGCAAGCGTGCCCAGGTGTGGGCGGGACGGTAACGGGCGTTCAGGCGGGTGTATCGGGTGCAGTCGAGGGCGCGCAGGGCAGCGCCCGGGGTTGCGGTGTGAGGGAACGTCCCAGTGATGCTATGCAGGTCGCGAGCGAGCTCGGAGTTGGTGGTCAGCGGGAGCGCGGCCTTCAGCGCGGTTCCCAGGACACGGTTGTCCCAGATATCCGTTTCGCGCTCGAAGGTGCGGACATGCAGCCGGTCCAGCTGCCCGTAACGGTGGGTGGCCTGAGCGGCGACGTCCAGGCGCCCCCGGAGCATCGGTTCAAGGCTCTGGCGACGGACGTAGTCGCGGCGCAGACCATCCCGGACGAGCCTCTCGCACTCTTCGAGCAGGGCGGCGGCCACGAGCTCGGCGTAGCCGTCCGGCCCCGTGGTCCAGTGTCTGACCGACGTCGGGACGGGTGTGCAGAGCGCGTAGGCCAGCCAGCTCATCAGCTGCTCGCCAGGGATGGCGAACTTGGGCCTGATGATCAGCCGGACACGGTCCAGGACCAGCACCCCGACGATCGCGCCGGCCTTGAGATGCCATCCGGTGCGGCCCGGGTGCAGGGAGAGACGGCCGCCGGCCTGGAGGGCGTGCAGGCGATCGATGTCCCGGGCGGTGAGCTGTTCGCTGCCGAGCGAGATGGACCCGTACTCGTCGAGCTCGACCGGGGTGCGGTCAGCCATCGGCGTCCGGCGCGCCGCTGGTGAACTCGGTCGCGAGTGCGCTGGCGAGGTCCTGCGGGGACATGAGGGCAGGTCGGCCGGTGTCCGCGTCGACCATGCTTCCGAGGACGCTGTGCAGCAGGTCGGCCCGGCCGAGACAGTAGTCCTCCAGCAGGGGGATCACCTCGTGGTGGAAGGCAGCGGCCAGATCCTCCTCCGTCGCGATCGGCTCGCCGTCGCGCAGAAGATAGGCGTGCCCTATCTGGTGGTCGGCGTCGAGGTGGCGGGCGATGCGGGAGTTGAGAGACTCGAAAAACGCCGCCAGATCCAGTGGCCCGACGGTTCCCGATACGGCGTCCGGGTCGGGTCCGATGGGCAGGAAGGCGAATCGGCGGCGAACCGCGGCGTCCAGGTGGCTGATGCTCCGGTCCGCGGTGTTCATCGTGCCGATGATCCGGATGTTCGGTGGCACGGAGAACGACCGCTTGCTGACGGGAAGGTCGACCGGCAGATTGCGTTTGTCGAGTTCGAGCAGGGTGATCAGCTCGCCGAAGATTCGTGGCAGGTCACCGCGGTTGATCTCATCGATGATCAGGAGGAATGTCTGCTCCGGCTGGACGGCGGCCCGGCTGCACAGGGCGTGGAACAGACCGTCCGCGAGCGCGAGGGTCAACCCGGGCCCGGTGGCGCTCAGGTCCGGTTTGAAGCCCTCGACGAAGTCTTCGTACCCGTACGACGGGTGGAAGGTAACCAGCCGGACGCGGTCGCCTTGCAGCACCTCGGACTGAGCCTCCGCACGACGGCCTGGGTCGGTTCCCAGCACGTCCGCGCGGCCAGCCAGGGCAAGGGCGGCGCCCAGCGCGAGCCGGGTCTTACCGGTGCCGGGCGGCCCGTGCAGGATCACCTGCCCCTTGCGCTCCAGGGCGTCCAGTACGGCCTGCACGTCCTCGGGCAGCGCGACCGGAGCGCGCTCCTTCTCAGCCCGGTCCGCTTCTGGGTCGGAGTCGGCGCGGACGGCGGTGAACTTGGCGAAGAGGGCCGGGTCGACCTTGGCGAAGGTGGACCGCCAGCCGTGCTGGGGTTTTGACAGCTTCTGCGCGTGGGAGACGTCCCACTCCACTGGCACGACGTGCTGGAAATCCAGACGGTCCGGGTCGAAGCGGTAGCTCCCGTTGACTGTGCCGGTGGCCAGGACCTCGTCCACCCCGCGGTTGGCCACGAGCCGGTCTCCCGCTTCCAGGTCCCGGAACGCCAGCAGTCTGCGCGCGAGGGTCAGGCTGCCGCCGCTGCTCCCGGGCCAGCGTGTGTCCAGGGCCTCCTTCACTTCCGTGTCACTCTGGAACTGGCTCAGGTCGCCGAGTTCGTCCCATCCGACGCAGACGAACCCGCCGTCACGGCACTCCTCCCACCTGCGGCCGCGCGCACCAGGGGCAACCTTCCAGATGGTGCGCTGACGAGGGCGCGGATCGAAGGCTCCGTAGAGGAACCGAACCACCTCGTACGAGGTCCAGCCCTCGAACTCCGGCCGCGACCGTACGACTGCGAGCAGCGTACGGTTGCTGCGCCAGGCTGGTGAGCCAGCCTCCGACGCGCCGCCCAGCAAGGCGAGGAACTTGCGGATGTGATCGGCGGAGTACACGGGCAGGAAGTGCTCGGGGAAGTACGTGGCCAGCGACTTGGTCACCAGCGCCGGCCCGAACCGCAGCACGTCGAGTTCGTCGAGTGCCTCGAAGTCTCCGGCGGCCACCGCCTCGAAAGCCTGGACGTACTGTTCCCGCAGCCGCTCCCACGCGTCCCGCGGATCCATCCCCTTCAGGGGCGCCGCCAGCCGCCACTCGCCGGAGTTGTGGCGGTACATGATGTGCTTTGCCGCGCTGCCGCCCCTGATGCTGCCCAGGCGCGGCGTACCGAATTCCATCAGCCGGCAGTATGTCGTCCCCGTCGCGGACGGCGAGGCCTGCCCGAGGGCATAGTGCTCCAGCGGCAGCGTTCCCCACTCCTCAAGCGGAAACAGGGACAGCACCTGCTTGCGCTCGTCCTCGGCAGCTGACTCGACTTCCGCGACGGCGCCCCGGTTGAACTCGCCCGCCGCCGTCCACACATCCACCCCACCCGACATGAGGACCATGATGCCGGACCCGACAACCATGACTCCTGGAACGGGAAGGTTGAGCAGACGTCGGTGGGCGCGCTGTCGTGCCTGAGAACGCGAACAGATTGCGGCTCGCGCCCTGATCGTCGAGTTGACGCGCGTCAGGCGTGTGTCCGGCGATGCGACCTCGTCGGCAATAGGTCATGCCTCGTCGTCGTCCGCCAGGTTGTTGATGAGCGGCACCAGAAGGGGGTGAACCTTGAAGCCGGAGGCCCGGCTGGGACCGTTCTCGTACTCGGGGGTGAGCACCAGCACTGCGGACTCCGGAATCACCCCCTGCTCCTGCAGCTTGCCGCTGATTCGCTTGATCGGCTTGGTGAAGCCCCTCAGGCTGCGGTCGTCGTCGTAGTCGCAGATGTCGTAGACCGCCTGCGCTTCCACGTGACCGTCCATCTCGGCCGCCGCCTCCGAGGAGGGCGTGGCGGCTGAGTGGGGCCGGCTCGACGCGCAGCAGGTCGCCTTCGGTGGGCAGCGCGTGGTTCGTTTCGTCGTGGGTCTTTCATCTCTGCTTTCAGGGAAATGGGGCCGGGTGGCTTGTATATTGCGATGCGGCCAGGTCCCCGGACCCATCGACTCGGAATGCGCTCGGGAGCCCATCACCCCAGCCTCGCCGACCGGTTGCCGGCAGGGAGAAACACGTACCGCCGCGCCCGTATGGCCGGGCGCGGCGGGTGTGGGCGGTGCGGTGGAGAAGAAGGGTCAGAAGGTGAGGCTCCAGCTGTCGAGGTAGCCGGGGTCGACGGTGAAGATGCCAGGGGTGTTGTCCTGGACCCGGAGCTTCCAGGTGCCGTTGGCGGGTACCGCCGACGCATCGACGGTGTAGGTGGTGTGCAACTCGCCCTCGCCGATGTCCCAGTACCAGTCCTTGACCGGGATCTCCGTGCCGTTCTCGCTGACCAGGGTGACTACCTGACCGCCGATCCACGGGTGGTACAGGTCGATCGTGACCTTGAGGTCACTGGGGGCGTTGCCCTTGCGGCCGGTGACGATGAGCGGGGACTCGATGGTCTTCCAGTTGGGGATGTCGAACCGGGCGGGGTTGACGAAGAAGTCACTGCCGGAGGCCAGGACGGTCCACACGAAGCGCACCGTGCGCTTGGCCTTCGGGGAGTTCTTGATGGTGACGGCTGCCTTGAAGTGGCCGGCCTTCTTCGGAGTGCCGCTGATCAGGCCCGTTTCCGAGTTGATGGACAGGCCCTTGGGCAGCCCGTGCGCGGAATACGACAGGGGGCCCGGCCGGGAACTCGTCGCTTCGATCTGCCGGCTGGTCGGCTGGCCGACAGCCGAGTTCCGCGTGGAGGGGGTGATCACGGCGATGTGGTTCACATAGCGGGCGCCGACGTTGACGGCCGCCCAGGCGTTGCCGACGGCCTCGTAGGCGTCGCTGGTCGGACCGAACAGGTCGGCGGCGGCCCGGAGGGTGGCGGCGCGGGCTCCCGCGTAGTCGGTGCTACTGGTCATGTAGACGGTCAGCGCCCGGTACCAGACGGCGGTCGCGTCGCGCTGGCCGAGACCGGCGACCGGGAGGCCGTCGTATGTGGGGCTGTCGTAGGCGACGCCGTTGATGGTCTTCTTCCCGCTGCCCTCGGAGAGGAGGTAGAAGAAGTGGTTGGCCACGCCCGAGGTGAAGTGCGGGTCGAGCTTCCTGGTCTCGGGGGTCCAGTAGTCCTGGGAGGTGCCCTTGGCGGAGGTGTCCTTGGAAGGCTGGTCCATGTAGCGCAGCGGCTTGCCGGTGCCGCGGACGTCGGCGAGCTCGCCGATCATGTAGTCGGGGACATCTGCGGGGTTGTTCGTGGAGAACTCCACGGAGGTGCCCATGATGTCGCTGGTGGCCTCGTTCAGGCCGCCGGACTCACCGGAGTAGGTCAGGTTCGCGGTGGCGTAGGTGACGCCGTGGGTCATCTCGTGTGCGGCGATGTCGAGTTCGGTGAGTGGCCTGGCGTTGTTCAGGCCGTCGCCGTAGGTCATGCAGAAGCAGCCGTTGTCCCAGAAGGCGTTGGCGTATCCGTCGCCGTAGTGGACCCGGGAGTAGGCGCCCACACCGTCGTTGGCGATGCCGTTGCGGCCGAAACGGTCGTGGTAGAAGTCCCACGTCTGCCGCTGGCCGAATGCGGCGTCCACGGCCGCCGTCTGGCGGTCGGCCGCCGTTCCGTCTCCCCAGACGTCGTCGTCGTCGGTGACCAGGACGCCGCTGCCGCCGACGCCGGTCAGGTCGTACGTCTTGTGGCCGCCGCGCTCGGGGTCGGTCAGCTCGTAGAGGCTGCCGTTGCGGGCGGTGCCGATCGGCACCTGACCGCTGTACTGGCTGTGGCCGGTGCCTGAGTGGATCTGTTCGACGCTCTGGAGCTGCCTGCCGGTCGTGGCGTCGGTCACCACGCTCAGGCTGCTCGGGGTTCCGTCCTCCTGCTCACCGCTGACGACGGACTGCCAAGCGAGCGTCGGCGTCCCGCCCCCGAGCCAGACGACCAGCTTCGGCGATCCGTCCGTGGCCGCGTCGTCGGTCTTCTTGGCCTTCGCCGCGGCCAGGGCGGACTTCCTCGCCGTCGCGGCCGAGACGGCGGCCTTGGTCGTCGGCACCGACACCTTCACGTTCGAGGACTTGGTGACGGTACGGACCGCGCCCTGCTCGTGGACCACCAGGTCTCCGCCGATGACGGGCAGGCCGGCGTAGGTGCGCTCGTAGCGGGTGTGCACGGTGCCGTCGGCGTCCTTGACGACGTCCCTGGGTATCAGCTCCTCCCGATCGCCCAGCTTCAGGGAACGGGCGGTGGTGACGCGTGCCTCGGTCGCGGCCTCGAGCAGCTTCCCGCGCTGCGCGGTGGAGAGCGCGACGGCCCTGGCACCGGGTCTGGACTCCGCCGTTATCTGCCGTGGTGCTTGATCCGTACCGACCGAGGTGGTGACGGTGCCCGAGGCGGGCAGGACCGAGACGAAGAGCGCGGCCGTGGCGACGGCCGCAATGGCCGCGACACGCCCGTAACCGGAGATCCCATGACCGGAGGGATGGGGTTTGTGAGGCGACATGGCCCTGCGGGTACGGAAGTTGTTCGGCACTGCTGAAACTCCTTCTGTCCGGACGTGTGGTGCCGGCCGATGAGGTGGGGGAGCCAGAGGCTGTGAGCGCCTACGGCGTGAAGGCGCGAAGGCGTGCGATGTGGGTGTGGGGCGACGCGGTCGCACAGGCGGTGGTCGGAACGGACTTTGGCACCGCCTCTTGCGAGGGCCCCGAGAGAGGGCCGCGGCCGGCTGTCGGCCGAAGCTGCTCGGGCTGCCCCAGGTAACGTGCCGACGTGTCGACCGGGTCGCTGAGACCGAACAGGATTCGACGCACCATCGCGTCGGCGGCTCGTGATCACCCTGTCCGGAGCGCAATCCGCCAGGCAAGGAGGTCAGGAGTGCGGGTATGCGCAACTGCGCAGATGTGAACAGGAACAGACTGGAGACGGAACGAGTCCCCCCGGCCGCAAGGGAATGTAACGATCACGTGATCACTCCGGCTGACTCCTCCGCGTACGATCGGCCGAGCCAGCGCACCGAAAGGGGGACGACTTTGGCGGATTCATCAGATTTGCCGTGGGCGGGGACCGGTCTGAGCCCCTTGGCCGGCCGGGTACTCGAACGCCTGGTCACACAGCCGGAACTGAGCAGCGAGGCGGTTGCCGAAGCACTCGGGATCACCTCGGCAGCCGCCGAACGCGCCCTACAGGCGCTGGAGAACGAACACCTGATCGTCCGCGTCAGTGACCGGCCCACGCGTTGGAGCGCGGGCCCGCCCCGCTCCACCCTCGGTTCGCTGCTCGCCCAGAAACGGCAGGAACTGGCGCGGGCGGAGCTGTACATGGAGCGGTTGCACGAGGCATACCGCTCGGCGTCGCACCGTCAGTTCACCTCCGACCTGTTCGAGGTGGCGGAGAGCGCCGAGCAGGTCGGGGTGCGCTACGCGCAGCTGCTCGCGTCCAGCCGGCACGAGGTGCTCCACCTCGCCAAACCTCCATACGTCACCCAGTCCGCGCGCCTCGAGGGCACCTCGGTGCCGACTGCCCCCGCTGCCGTTTCAGACGCGCCGACTCCGGAGATGCCGGTGCCCGACGGAGTGCGGTTCCGGTCGGTGTACGACACCGACGGGATGACCGACACCGTTTCGCTGCGCACCGCCCTGAGCGGCACAGCCCGGGGCGGGGAACTTCGGCTGCTGGCCGGGCTCCCGATGAAACTGGTGGTGTTCGATGCGACGGTCGGCATCATGCCGCTGCGGCAGGAGGACCCGTCTGCGGGTTCGTTCATCGTGCACTCGGCCACGCTTCTCGGGGTGCTCACCGCGCTCTTCGAAAGCGTCTGGGAACGGGCGACCCCGGTATCGCTGGACAGCGGCCCCGGTCGACCGCCGATCACTGCGGCGGAACCGGACGACCAGCCTCCGGGGCGGATGCGCGACATCCTCACTCTGTTGCGCGCGGGTCTGACGGACGACGCGATCGCCCGGGTCCTGGGGCTGAGTCGACGGACGATCCAGAAACACATCAGCGAGACCGCCGAACTCCTCGGCGCGCGGACCCGCTTCCAGATCGCGCTGCTGGCCCGCGAACGAGGCTGGCTCGGGGACGCCTCGGACGTGGTGGCGGCCCCCGCCGAACGTACGGCCGGGTGACCGGCCTGAGGTAGCGGCGTGTTCAGCGCGACATGCCGGGGCATCCGTGATGCCTGGCCAGGCTCCGGAGTATGAGAGTTCGTCTGCGAGGGCCTTGATCCGGGCGAAGCCCCTCGTTGCCATGACCCGCGCTCGCGACGGCCGTGGCGATCTGTCCCAGCCACACCATGGACGACGTGATCTCATGCACGCCCGAGCACACCGACGACGCCGCGGACTGCCCGGTGCTGACCCTCACCCTGTCCGACCCGGCGATCCGTGCCTACCGCGCCGCGGGGGCGGATGAGGGCGACACGCGGCCCTTCAGCGACCGGCTCGTCGCCGTCTCCCTGCAGCGGGACATCCGGGTGACGTGAGTTCGTGCCCTCAGCCGCGCCGATCACGCTCCTGACGTAGATGCCCTTGCGGCGGGGGCAGAGTGACGGCCTCCCCGCCGTCCGAGATTCGGAGGGAGTCCGCGAACTCGCTGTGCTACGCCGCCCGAACCTCGGCAGATCACCCTGATGCTTGCCCGAAAGGACAACGGACGGCAGGTAGTTGCCGCAGCTGTCCCTCGCCACGTGGAATACGGGCACCGGCGGGACTGTGGTATGCAGGCGCCCAGGGCAGGGGACTGGACACGGGCCCGGCCCGCGCCCTCAGTCCCGCCGGCCGCGCAGGCGGCGACCGCGTGAACGCCGCCCGCGCAAACGGCGACCGCGCAGCGCCCTACGCCCGTCGCCCCCACCCGGAGAACAACGCGTGGCCCGCCTCGCGCGCGACTTCCAGGACGACCGGGGCCAACTGCCCGAGGTCCATCGCCTGGGAGTCGCCGCTGAGCGAGAGCGCCGCGGAGGCCGCGCCGCCTCCCCGCAGCGGAGCCGCGACGCAGGAGATCCCCGTCAGCGATTCCTGGTTGTCCCAGGCGACACCGTGCCTGCGCCGGACCTGTTCCAGTGCGTTGTGCAGGCTGGGGACGGTGCGGATCGATCGCGGTGTGCGGACCGGCAGCCGTGCGCCGTACATGGCGTCGATGTGGTGCGGATCGAGCGTCGCCAGCAGCGCCTTGCCCACCGCTGTGGTGTGCGCGGGCAAGCGGCTGCCGAGGCGAGTGGGCAGGTTGGCGGCGAACCGTCCGCCGACCTTGTCCAGGAAGACCACCTCGCGCCCGTCCAGCACGGCGAGATGGCCGACGAATCCCGTTCGCCGGCACAGCTCGTGCAGCAGCGGGCCGACGACGTCCCGGATCTCGCTGTGGCCGGCCGCAAGTCCGCCCAGCTCCAGCGTGCGCATGCCGAGGCGATAGCCGCCGGCGGAGTGTGCGAGCCACCGGAGCCGGATCATCTGGTCGAGTATGCGATGCAGGGTGGAGCGCGGCAGGCCGGTGCGTTCGGTCAGCTCCAGCAGGGACAGCTTGGGCGTGCCGGAATCGAACGCGTCGAGGATGAGCGTCATCCGCTCGATCATGGTGTTCGGCGCCGGGGGCTGTGGCCGTGCCCGTGGCATGGCGCACGGGCCGCCGCCGTGCCTGACGGAAGAGCTGCTCGCGAACGCGTCGACTGTCACCGGGACCGTCACCTTCCACCTCCGCTTGGTGGTTGACGCCAGAACTGCCTGGCTAGTCGGTATCGCAGGTTCCGTGAAACAGGAAGAGGCAGGACGGGTCTACGGTGGCGGACCCGGCGTCCGTCGCTGTGTCCCGGTGAGTGGGAGTGACGTGGTCGCCAGCCGAGATCAGCTCTGCTCGCCCGTGCGGCTTCCGCGAAAGTCGTGGCGGTGACACCGTCGACACCCGGAGGACGTTCATGCCCGTGAAAGCGACCTCTTCCCTCCTGCCCCGGCGCGGGCGCGGGCTCGTCGGAACGGGTGCGGTCGTGCTGCTGGTGTGCCTTCCGCCGGCGGACGTCGCCGCCGAGCCGGGTGAGGAGGGCGGCTGCCCGGTGACGGCGACCGCGCAAGGCGTTCAGGTGATGGTCAGTGCCAGCGACAATGCGGCGCTGCAGGCGCCGTCGGGTGTCGGGGTGCCGGTCGCGCAGGCGTGCGTCGACCACGGGGTCGAGGAATCGTCCGGGTTCGCCTCCAGCCCGTACCCGGGCGAGAGCATCGTCTCGGCGCCCGCCCTGATCGGCAGCCAGACGGGACAGTCGATTCCCGGGTACCCGGCGTACGCGGCCTCCCGCTACCCGTCCCCCGAGAAGGCCGAGACCGGGCAGCAGGGCCACACGCTCAGCTCGCACAGCGACAAGAACTCCACCCGTGCGCAGGCGCGGACACAGCTGGGGCAGGACGCCGCATCGGCGGAGACCACCGCGCGCGCGAACGCTGCCGTGGATCCGGTGCGGCGGGCGAGCAGTGCGTCGGCCACGGCCGACACCCAGCCGATCACCCTCAACGGCGTGCTGCAGCTGGGCCGGGTACGGAGCGAGGCGACCGCGACCGTCGGCAGGGACGGGAAGCTCGTACGTGCCTCACAGCTGAGTGTCGGCCGTACCGAGGTTGCCGGACAGGTCGTGGAGATCACCGAGGACGGTGTGCAGGCCGTCGGCCAGAAGGGGCCGCTTCCGGAGAGCGATCCGGCCAAGGCGCTCGAGGCCGCGGGAGTACGGGTGCGGTACCTACGGCCGGAGAACACCGAGCAGGGCGTCACGTCGGCCGGCGTCGAGATCCTCGTACGGCAGCAGGACACACAGTCGGGCGCGGTCTACACCGTGCACTACACCTTCGGCCGCGCGTTCGCCGCTGCCGCTCCGGTCGAGCCACCGCCCGGTGGCGGTGGGGACGTGCCACCGCTGGAGGGGCCACCCCCGGCCGCCGGCGGCGGCGAGGAGGGGCCTCCCGCGGCACCGCCGGATGCGGCACCGGCCGAGGAACCGCCGGACGAGCAGCCCTCGGCGCCGGACGACGGAGCCTCTTCCGGCCCGAAGAACCCTTCGCCCGCTCACCTGATCGGCAACCCGGTCGACATGGGGATGACCGGTCTCTATCTCGTCGTCGCGTTCGGAGCCGTGGCCACCTTCGCCTTCGGAACTCTGCTGCGCCTGTTGGGAGTGAGGACCCGATGGACATCATGACCCGGGCACGCAGCCAGTGGGACCGGCTGACCGCGGCAGCGGCGGCCGTCGCCGGAGCCGTCGTGCTGATCATCGGCTGGCGCGGGGTGAGCGGGACCGCGTACGTGGCCGAACAGGTGCCGTACGTCATCAGCGCAGGGCTCGGCGGACTGTTCCTGCTCGGAGTCTCCACCGCCCTGTGGCTCTCCGCCGATCTGCGCGACGAGTGGCGCAAGCTCGACCGCATCGAACGGGCGATCAAGGCCGCCGGTGAACTCGGTGCGGTCGAGGTCGGCGCGGCCCCAGACGGCCGCGACCGCACCGTCGACCACGACCGCACCGTCCTGCTTCCGCCGATCGAGGGTGCGTCATGACACGAGGGGGCGGCGCGACAGGAGTCGGCGGGCGCTCGGAACCGTGGCAGGACCGCGACGCCCTGATGGTCTGCGGCACCACCATGGCCGGGCTCGCGCTGCTCGTCACCGCATGGTTCGGCGCCGGCGGAACGGCAGTGGTGGCGCGACAGACAGCGTGGCTGAATCTCGCCGTGGCGGGATTTGCGGTCTCGGCCATCGGCCTGTGCCTGTGGCTGCTGCGAGTCCGGCGTGCGGTGGGGGAGCGGCGTATCGCGCTCATCTCCCTTGCGCCGAGGGAGGAGCCGGAGGACTCGTACGAGGCGACGCCGCTCCGCCGGGCCAACACGGCACAGCAGCAGCTGGTGCGGGCGACAGGCATGGTCAGGCTGCACCGTCCGGACTGCCCGCTGCTGGACGGTAAGGACGTCATCGTGGCGGCCCCTGGCGACGGCGAGCTGTGCGGGGTGTGTGCCGCATGAACGAATGGCTCCCGTTCGTCGTCATCGGCATCACGACCGGCTCCGTCTACGGCCTGGCGGCCATGGGCCTGGTCCTCACGTACAAGACGTCCGGCATCTTCAATTTCGCGCACGGGGCGATCGCCGCGGTGGCCGCGTACGCGTACTACGACCTGCGTGTCCTGCGCGGGCTGCCCTGGCCGGTGGCGCTGGCCATCGCCGTCGTCGTGGTGCCGCTCTGCGTCGCGCTGGTCATGGAGCGCCTCACCCGGAGCCTGGCGGGCGCCGCCCCGACCACGAAGATAGTCGCCACCGTGGGTCTGCAACTGGCCGTCACCATGGCCTTGGTCGCCCACTACGGCGGCGCCGGACTGGACTTCCCCGGGTTCCTGCCCACCGACACCGTCGAGGTGATCGGTGTGATCGTGGGGGTCGACCAACTGATCTCCGCGCTCGTGGCCGTGCTGGGCGCCGTGGGATTCTTCGTGTTCTTCCGGGTCTCCCCGATGGGCGTGAAGATGCGCGCCGTCGTGGACGACCCGGCGCTGCTGGAACTGGCCGGCACGAGCGCGTTCGCGGTGCGGAGCCGGGCGTGGCTGATCGGATGCTGGTTCGCCGCGGTCTCGGGCGTGCTCCTGGCCCCGCAGATCGGGCTGGATGCCCTGCTGTTGACCATGCTGGTGGTGCAGGCGTACGGAGCCGCGGCGGTGGGGCTGTTCTCCAGCCTTCCGCTGACGTACGCCGGCGGGCTGCTCGTCGGGGTGCTGGCGGCCGTGGCCACCAAGGCGGTGTCGGGCTCCGAGCTCTTGTCGGGGCTGCCGCCCGCGCTGCCGTTCCTGGTGCTGTTCGCCGTCCTGCTGCTGGCGGGCCGGAGAAGGCTGGTCGAGGTCGGCGGGAGCCGCTCGGCGCCGCCCTCGCGGCCGTTGATGGGCAGGGCCGCCGCGCGGGTGACGGCGGTCGCTGCGGTCGCGGTGGCTGCGGTGGTCCCGTTCGTGGTCGGCGCCAAGCTGCCCGTGTACTCCACGGCTCTGGTGTTCGTGATGGTCTTCTCCTCGCTCCATCTGCTGGTACGCACCTCGGGCCAGGTGTCCCTGGCCCATGCCGCGCTGGTCGCGGTGGGCTCGTCGACGTTCTCGCACCTCGCGGTCGGGGCCGGCCTGCCCTGGCTGGTCGCCGTGCTCCTTGCGGGTGCGGCAGCGGTGCCGGTCGGCATGCTGGTGGCCGTTCCCGCGATCCGGCTGTCCGGGCTGTATCTGGCCCTGGCCACCCTCGGTTTCGGCATTCTGCTCGAACGGGTCGTCTACGGCTCCGCGTTGATGTTCGGTGCGACGAGCACGCTGCCCGCGACGCGCCCCGCCCCCTTCGAGGGGGACAAGGCCTTCTACTACGTACTGCTGGCCTTTGCCGTCGCCGCATTGCTGCTGAGCGCGGCCATCGGGCGGAGCCGACTGGGGCGGCTGCTGCGCGCCATGTCCGATTCGCCGACGACGCTGTCGACCCTCGGGCTCGGAGTGAACGTCACCCGGGTCACCGTGTTCGCCGTCTCGGCGTTCGTCGCCGGAGTCGCCGGGGCGCTCCACGCCTCACAGGGACAGTCCGCGACAGGGGTGCCGTTCGTGTCGTACACCTCGCTGACCTGGCTGGCGCTCCTGGTGCTCTGCACCGGTCTGCGCGCGGCCGCGCCGGTGGCCGCGGCGGCGCAGATGGCGATCGTCCCTGCGTACGTCACCGACGCGACCGTCGTCGCATGGCTCCCGGTGGCCTTCGGCCTCGGTGCGCTCGCGGTGGCCCTGCGCGAAGCGGGTGCCGCCGGACGACGACCGGCAGGGGAGGGGTCCGCGGAACCGGCGGCGCAGCGGGCCGCCGAACGCCTCGGCGCGCCGGGACCCGCCGCTCAGCGGCTGCGAGCGGCTGCCACGAGGATCGTCCGCCGCGGTGAGCCGGCGCGCGTGCGGGTCGGTGCCGGTCTGGCGAAGGGGGTGTCGCGGTGAGCGGTGGCGGCGACGGGGGACGTGCGGCGGTGCGCGGTGGCGGTGAGGGACGTGCGGCGGTGAGTGGCGGCGAGGGACGTGCGGCGGTGCGCGGCCGCGACGGCGGGAGCACCGTGAGGACCCGCGCCGACGACGGGAGCACGGCGGTGGTCCGTGGTGACGAGGCGGATGCCGCGCAGGCGAGCCGCGGCAACGACGCGGGTCTGGGCGTCGAAGGACTGACGATCCGGTTCGGCGGGAACACCGCCGTGAATGCGGTGTCCTTCGATGCGCCGCTCGGCCGGATCACCGGGCTGATCGGCCCCAACGGGGCAGGCAAGACCACCACGTTCAACGCCTGCTCCGGTCTGCTGCGACCGTCGGCCGGCACGATCCGCCTCTTCGGCCAGGACATCACCGGCCGTCCGCCCTCGGCGCGCGCTCAGCTGGGACTCGGCCGGACCTTCCAGAAGATGGACCTGTTCGACTCGCTGACCGTCCAGCAGAACATCGCGCTCGGACTGGAAGCGCGCCTCGCACGCAGCCATCCCGTCAGGCAGCTGTGGTGCCCCCCGGCCGAGCGGAAAGCGGTCCGGCAGGCCACCGAGGAGGTGCTCGAGCTGTGCCGGCTCGGAGACCTCCGCCACCGTCCGGCGGCCTCGTTGTCGACCGGGCAACGACGGTTGGTCGACCTCGGCCGGGTGCTGGCCGGCCGCTTCGAGCTGCTGCTGCTCGACGAGCCGTCGTCGGGTCTGGACACCGCGGAGACCGAACGGTTCGGCGCGATCGTGACGCGGGTCGTGGCCGAGCGAGGCTGCGGGGTGCTGCTGGTGGAGCACGACATGGCTCTGGTCATGTCCGTCTGCGAGCACCTCTTTGTCCTCGACTTCGGCGAAATGATCTTCCAGGGCACCCCCGCCGAGGCACGGGCCAGCGAGACCGTGCGCGCCGCGTACCTGGGATCGGAGGCGGCATAGTGCTGGAACTTCACGGCATCAGCGCCGGTTACGGCGATACGCCCGTACTGCGCGAGGTCTCGCTCTGGGTGCCGCCCCGCTCGGTGGTCGCGCTGCTGGGACCCAACGGCGCGGGAAAGACCACACTCCTACGGGTTGCCTCCGGCCAACTGGCCCCCAGCGCCGGACGGATCCGCCTCGACGGCCGGGACCTGACCGGAAAGTCCTCGCACACCCTGGCCCGGCGCGGGGTCTGCCACGTGCCCGAGGGGCGCGGGGTGTTCCCGAACCTGACAGTACGGGACAACATCCTCGTCCAGGCCGCGGGCGCGGACGTGGACGAGGCAATCGAGAAAGTGGTCTCGGCCTTCCCGGTCCTGGGGCGGAAACTCCGCCAGAGTGCCGGTTCGCTGAGCGGTGGCCAGCAGCAGATGCTCGCGCTGGCCCGCGCCTACGTCACCGACCCCGTCTACGTCCTCCTCGACGAGGTGTCCATGGGCCTGGCGCCGGTGGTCGTCGACGAGATCTTCGGCTTTCTCGGCGAGCTCGCCGCCTCCGGATGCGCCCTGCTGCTCGTCGAACAGTACGTCACCCGGGCACTGGAGCTGGCTGACTACGTCTACCTCATGAACCGAGGACGTACCGGGTTCGCGGGGGAGCCCGGCGAACTCGACGGGGCCCGGCTCATCGAGCAGTACCTGGGCGCACACACGTGATGGAGGAAACCGTGACCCCACCCCGAACGCGCACCCGAACGCGCCGCCCGCAGGCGGCCTTGGCAGCGCTGAGCCTGGTGGTGCTCGCCGCCTGCGGCACCCGGCTCGACCACGACACCATCGTCCGGGCCGGCTCGGGCACCGGCAGCGGCCAGGCCGGCACGGGAACGGCCGCGGGCGAGCTCGTCCCGGGAGCGGACGGGGCGGGCGAGGGGCAGACCGCGGCGGGCGCGACGGGCGACAGTGCCGGGCCGGCGGAGGGTGGGGGCGACGCAGCGGGCCCGGGCGGTGCGGCAGCCGGCAACGGCAGCGGCGGGAACGGCAGGGGCGGCGGAGGCAACGGCGCCGGCCGCGGCGGTGCGCCCATCGTCATCGGCAGCGTCGGCACCCTCTCGGGGCCCGGAGGCGTCGCCTTCGGGCAAGGTCCGCGCGCCTTGCAGGCATGGGCGGCAGCCACCAACACCGCGGGTGGCATCGACGGCCGCCAGGTCAAAGTGATCGTGATGGACGACGGGGCCGACGCCGCCAAGGGCCGTAGCCAGGTGCAGGAATTGGTCGAGCGCCACAATGTCGTCGCCATCGTGGCGGCGATGACGACCACACACACCCTTGCCGCCTGGAAGGGCTACGTCGAGCAGAAGAAGGTCCCTGTCGTCGGCGGCGACTGCTCGACCACCGCGTGGACGAGCAGCCCGGTGCTGTTCAGCCAGTGTCCCTCCACGAACTCCCAGATGGACGGACTGGCGAAGGTGGGCGCGACCTACGGGAAGGGCAAGAAGCTGGGCGGCCTCTTCTGCACCGAGACCGATGCCTGCTCGCACGCCGAGGACCGCATGTTCGGGAGCGGCAGGGCAGCCACCCGGTTCGGCCTCGATCCGGTCTATCGCGCGAAGATCACGGTGACACAGCCCGACTACACCGCCGAGTGCCTCCAGGCACGCAATGCAGGTGTGGAGCTGATGATGGTCACCGGGGACCCGAACACCGTTGCCAGGGTTGCCTCGTCCTGCCGACGCCAGAACTTCAGCCCCCAGTTCCTGCAGCCCTCGGCCACCGTGGGGGCGGACAGCGCATCCAAGCCGGGTCTGTCGAATGTGCTGGCCGCGATGGCCGTCTTCCCCTTCAAGGGCACCTCGTCCCCGTCCATCCACGAGTTCGACGCGGCGTGGAAGAAGTACGGCGGCGGGAAGGCACCGGGGCCGGCGGCCGCGCAGGGGTGGGCGTCGGCGAAGGTCTTCGAGAAGGCGGCGCGCGGCGCGGGCGAGATCAGCAGGGCCGGACTGATCAAAGAGCTGTACACCTTCCGCGGGCAGCGTTTCGGCGGCCTGACCGTCCCGTTGACGTACGTCGCGGGGAAGGGCACCGCCGATACCCGTTGTGCCTTCTTCATGCGGGGCTCGGGCGGCGGGTGGACAGCACCCCTGGGCGCGAGGCCGGTGTGCTGGTGAGCGCGCGCCCGCAGCTGTGGCCGCTGGTGATGGCCGGCCTGGTGGCCGCCGGCGCGACCGGTGGCATGGCGACCGCGACCGCCTGGCAACTGGCGGCCCCGTCCACGGCGGTGGCCACCCCCGCGGCGACCGACAGGGGAGGTGGCACCCCGCCGCTGTATCCGGACCCACCACCCGCGATGCTGCTCGTCCCCGAGACGCGTCCGGTGCCCTGGACCACCCCATTGTCCGCGGCCAAGAGCGCCTTCGTACCGCCACGCCCTCCGGCCGCGTACGGGATACCCGGCCGGGTGCTTGCCGCCTACCGCGGTGCGGTGCGGGCGCTGGCCGACACCCGCCCCGGGTGCGGCCTGAACACCGCACTGCTGGCGGCGATCGGCCGGGTGGAGTCCGGCCACGCCCGCGGCGGCGACATCGACGCCACCGGCCGCACCCGAAGCCCGATCCTGGGTCCCCGGCTGGACGGCAGCCCCGGCGTCATGGCCATCCCTGACACCGATGGCGGTGCCCATGACGGCGACCGCGTCTGGGACCGGGCCGTGGGTCCCGCACAGTTCATCCCCTCCACCTGGCGTCGCTGGGGCTCCGACGGCAACGGCGACGGGTCGGCCGACCCGCACCAGGTGGACGACGCCTGGCTGGCCGCCGGGCGCTATCTCTGCGCCGCGGGGGGCGACCTGCGGGGTGCCCAGGGCCTGCGGCGAGCGATCCTCGCGTACAACCACTCGGAGGAGTACCTGCACTTGGTGCTGAGCTGGATGCGCGTCTATTCCGGTCATATCGCGGCGAGCGGGGTGACCGCTGCGTCTGGCGATACGTCATCCGAGCCGCAGGTCGAGCCTTCTGCGAAGCCGAAGGACCGGCCGTCCCGGCAACCCGGCTCCCCACCCGCGAAGCCGGCTCCGGCCCGACCGCCGACCGGCAAGGACCCGTCCGGCCCGCCCGACGACCCACCCGCACCGCCAACGCCGCGGCCGAGCCCCTCGCCGGGGCAGCCACTGCCCGTACTCCCTGTGCCGATCACTCCACCGGAGGGGTCCGGCCCAGGCGGCCTCGAGGCGCCCTGATCAGGCAAACGTCAACTGTCGTGTATCTGCCGTCACTTGGTAGTTTCCCCTCTGCCGTCCCCCACCCCATGGTTCGGGCATCGTTCGGTGAGTCAGTGCTCAACAGCGCGCTGTCGTCGCCGTGCGGGGCTCCTCTGAGCTTGACGTTTAACCCCGCAGGTCACTCGACCTGCTGATCTGCGGTTTTTTCCGGGACAGCGGAGGCGGCCGTTCTCCACGCTTCGAGATGTCA
>NZ_JBHWKX010000085.1:0-23124 GCF_042730885.1 Streptomyces sp. NPDC059909 | reverse complement strand
GTCCGGCTCCTACTTCGCGGGATCGGTGGGCGGGGCTCCGCTGTCGATAGTCCGTCAGTACATCGAGCAGCAGAACCGTCCGCTCTAAGGTGCGGTCAGAGCACTTCTCAGAATCGCTTCACCACCGGGCTGAAGCCCGATGCACTGCGATTAGTCCCGGTAGCGCGGACGAAGGACGCGTGGCCGTCAGTGCACCCAGTCCTTGAGCGGCTCGGTGTCCAGCATCTGCGGCGGCGCTGCTTCAAACAGCTCAACCGCTGCCAGTCTCCCCGCCCGCCGCCGGTGCGTGTGCCGACGATGCGGAGCGCAATGCGGCCCAGGCGACGACGAAGGCCGACACTCCGGAGAGGAGACTTCCAAGGAGGGCTGCCACGAGCGGCAGCCACCATGGCGCACATCCGGAGTGCGTGGCCACTGATGCTTCCTCTTCGCCGATGACCTGGGGTTGGAGACCCGCGCGGCGGGTCTCCAACAGGGCGGCGTCCGCGGGCGGCTGCCTGCCGCGCATGCCCGGACCGTGTGCTGCTCACGGTCATGGTTCGGGGTCTAGTGCCACTGAATGTCAGCGAGGCTGTCCAGTGGTTCCCGCTCGGTCAGTGTTTCGGGCACGACGAGTGTGTCTGCCTTGCGCAGGGCGGCGGGGAAGCGGAGGCGGCCGCGTTCTTCGATCTCGTTCAGGTTGACCTGGAAGACGCGGAACTCGTCGAGTTCGAGGGCTTCGAGCTGGTTGAGATTTTGCGTGAGTAGGAAGGCTTTGGCCTTGAGTTCACCGTTCTCGGAGAATGCGATGACTTTCCAGTACTCGCGGGGGATCTGGACGTCGCGGAAGAGGCGGTCGTCGTCCTGGAAGACCGGCCCGCCGAACGCGCTCACTTTCAGGTCGTCGACTTCGACGTCGGCGAAGACGGCGTCCTCGAGTTGGCCCCACAGTCCGCCCTTGCTGCTCTGGTTGAAGTCGTCCATCTGCGGAGTGATGTTGGTGTAGAAGAACGAGTCCAGGTTGGCTTTCTTGGCCTCGGCCGGACTGCCCCAGAGCAGGTCGGCGCGGCGGGCGATGTGCCCGCGGTCGAGCCGGTTGGCCTCATAGAGTTCGTTGCCGATCTGGACGTCGTCGTCGATGCGTGGGTCTTTGACGAACTTGATGCCGTTGCGGCTGAGTCGCTTGAGTGAGGCGCCGTCGATGTTCCAGGCCACCCAGAACGCGAAGCACCGTGACGCGCTCAGGGCAAGCGAGAAGTGTGTGTAGGGGATGACCTCGGAGCCGCCGTGCTGGACGGCGTCATCCTTGATGGCTGCGTTGAGCTGCGGGACGTCGATCCGCTTTGCCAGGAAGCCGGGGTCGTATCCCTTGATGAGCTCGGCTTCTTCAACGGACGGGGGCGTGAGGCTGATCTCGAGCTTCTCGAAGACCGAGCGCGGCAGGCAGGCCAGCGCGTGCTCGTCCGGGTTGTCGCCGCCCTCACCGCCGAAGTGAAGACCGGCCAGGACCTTGCTGGGGCGGCCGTTGCCCGCCTTGAACAGCCAGACCGATCCCGAGTCGCCGCCCCGGCTTACCTCGTCGTCGGCGGGCGGGTTGTCCGGGTCGATGCCGATCTCGAAGCAGCCGATGATCTGCTCACCGATGCCCTCGCCGTAGTCGATCTTGGCGAGGGTGTCGATGCGCCGGACCACGCCGTGCGTGACACCCGTGGTGCGGCCGCTTTTGACGACCTTGTCGCCGAGTTCCGGCTCGCCCAGGTCCTCCGGCGCGACGCCGAGTTCGAGGATCTCCCTGCTGAACCGGCGGTCCTCGATCGTCGCCACCGCGCAGTCCCCTGCCATACCGAGGTGGGAGCGCTTTAGGATGCCGAGGCGGTTGAGGGTGATGCGGTTGTCGTCGTGCGGGCCGGGCTGCACGACCGTCTCGCCCAGGACGCCGTCCGGGCCGTGCAGCACGTGCCAGTTACTCAGGACGTAGGGGGTTGCGTCGTTCCTGTCGAAGACGATGCAGCCGATGGTGCCGGCCGAAACCTCAACTCACGTTCGGATCGGCGAGGTAGCTCGGGCCCTTGGTCCGGATGAACTGCCTCAGTGAGGCGACACGTTTGTCCTGCTCGGAGACGGCCTTGGACGTCGCGGACTTCTTCTTGGCCACCATGAACCTCGACTTTCGCGGTTTTCGCAGGGTCGCTTGGGTGGGTGTGACTGCTGGCGTTCGGCGCCTGGGTGCTTGGCGTTGGCCGTAGGGTGCGGCTGTGGATGAGTTGCTTGTTGCGCGGGTGCGGCTGCTTGATCAGCAGGGTCGGTCGGTGAAGGCGATCGCCAGGGCGATGGGGATGAGCGCTGGAGACGTTGTCGGGGTGCTGAATGGCGCGGTCGCGGTCTCAGGGCCGGGTCGCGGCGAGCCTCGTTGCTGGGTGAACGCCGGCTGGAGCCGCAGTGTGGATCTTGAGGGGGCGCCGCAGTGGGCGGGCCTTGATCCCGGGGCTTCCGAGGCAGAGGCAGTGCGCGGTCTGGTCGCGGTACTCGTCGCCGCGGACAGCACGCGCTCCACGAAGGCGCAGGTCGCGGGGTTCCTGCTGGACGTGTGGTGTCTTGGGGTGAAGAACGCGCTCGCACCGGAGCCGATGAGCGAGAGTCGGCTGGCCGGGCACCGGGGGCTCTACTTCAGCGCCTTCGAGGGGCATGTGCAGGTTCCGGCCGACCTCGCCCGCGCTCTGGTGTTCGGGGCCGCCGCCTACGCGCGCGGCTTCGGGTTCGAACCAGAGGGGGAGCTTGCTGAGGAGTTCGCGGAGGGCGCCGTGCTGCTCGGCGAACCTGCGCGCCCCAGCCCGATCGGCTTCGGCCGGGACGGCAAGCCCTTGTTCGTCAACGGCCCCTACGACGATCCCGATGCGGTGTTGCGGACGTTGCGGCGCGCGGTCGGCGACGACGGTTTCCACTTCGAGGTCGCCTTCCCTGAGCAGCCGTCGCGGCGGCGTCGCTTGTTCGGGCCGCGCCGGTAGCGTTCGGCGCGCTGGAGGCGAACAGCGGTCTCCACCCGGGTGGGTGACGGGTCGGCTGTTCGCGCCCGCGGTGGGCCGGGGCGTCGGGTGCGGCTCTGACCCTTGCTTCTGGTCGGGGAAGATCAGCCATCTGTTCGAGCTTCGCAATCAGGAGCCGCGCGTCGGCGACGGCATCGTGCGGGCCGCCTCGTGGCCGGGCCCTCCGCGTCCGGGGCCGTGGCCGCGCTCCGGTCACTCCTCGATGAAGGCGAGGATGTCGGGGTTGAGGACGTCTGGGTGCGTCGACAGCATGCCGTGCGGGTAGCCGTCGTAGCTCTTGAGACGGCCGCTCTTGAGCAGCTCGGCGGACTTCGGGCCGGAGTCCGCGTACGGCACGACCCGGTCGTCCGTGCCGTGCATGACCAGCACTGGGACCTCGATCTTCTTCAGATCCTCGGTGAAGTCGGTCTCCGAGAAGGCCTTGATGCACTCGTACTGCGCGTTGGCGGCGCCCATCATGCCCTGCAGCCACCAGCGGTCGATCAGACCCTGCGATTTCTCGACGCCGGGCTGGTCGAAGTTGTAGAACGGCCCGGACGGGACGTCGATGTAGAACTGGGCGCGGTTGGCGGCCAGCGCGGCGCGGAAACCGTCGAACACCTCGATGGGCAGGCCCTCGGGGTTGCTCTCCTTCTTGACCATGACCGGGGGGACGGCCGAGACGAGGACGGCCTTGGAGACACGGCCCGGCTTGGCCTGCGCTACGTAGTGCGCGACCTCGCCGCCACCGGTGGAGTGGCCGATGTGCACCGCGTCCTTCAGGTCAAGGGCGTCGGTCAGGGCGACGACGTCGGCGACGTAGGTGTCCATGTCGTGGCCGGTGGCGGTCTGGCTCGAACGGCCGTGGCCCCGGCGGTCGTGGGCGATGACGCGGTAGCCCTTGGACAGGAACCACAGCATCTGGTTGTCCCAGTCGTCGGCGCTCAGCGGCCAGCCGTGGTGGAAGACGATGGGCTTGCCGTCGCGGGGGCCCCAGTCCTTGTAGAAGATGTTCGTGCCGTCAGGGGTGGTCACCGTGCTCATTGCTCGTCCCTACGTCTGGTCGAGTGGACCGGCCGGATCGGACGGTCCAGCGGAGGATGCGACGACGCGGCCGTCCGCCCGGTGGCGCGCGCGGCCAGCCCGTCGACGCGCTTGCGCGCCCCGCCGGAGTTGGCGTTGTACGGCAGCGGGGTTGGGCCAGTGCCCATGGGGGTAGTAGAACTCAGCGCGTCTAGAACCGCATGTCGGCTACGCCGGCCTGCCATGGTGCGATCTACAGGTGATCCAGCCGATGGCCGAGCGGTTGTCGGAAGAGAACATGTGGTCGTTGACGTCCGGACTCGGTTCGGGGCCGGGTGCAGCAGACGTTGCTTTCGATCAGGCCGGGCTACCGCAGCATCCATGTCGGGGTCCAGCGCCGAGACCGCCGTGTGGAGCTCCTCGAACTGCACCATGGTGACGCCCCGTCGGCTACCTGGGAGTTGGAGGCCACCGCTACGCGGACCGAAGCGGGCTGGGACCTGCGCGGCCCCCGCCGCGTACAGCCGGCGCCGAACGAGGCGTCGACCTCGACCTCGACCTCGCTGCCCGAGCAACAGTCTGCGCCGCCCTCGACGACCTTCCGGGCCGCTGCCGAGTAGCTGGCCCGCACCTGCTCACGCAGATCCCGCTGGGTGTCCACGATCGGTTCCTCCCGGATCTGTGCCCGTGCGGCAGCCCGTAACGGACTGATTCGACGTCTGTCGATGCACGTTGAGATTGCCCTGTGCATCGATGGTTCGGAGCTGTTGCCGGCCGTCGAGTCCGGAGCTTGACACGCATCCATGACGTAACATAATCGGTTACAACAGAGTGCGCGGCCATCTCAACGGTGCGACCCCGCGCTGAGTACGAGGAGAGGTCCAGCCATGTCCACCACCACCACCACCGGCACTGCACTGATCACCGGCGCGACCGCGGGCCTGGGTGCGGCCTATGCCGAGGAACTGGCCGCACGGGGACACGACATCATCCTGGTCGCGCGAGACGAGGCAAGGCTGGAGAAGGCCGCCGCGGGGCTGGCGGAGCGGTCGGGACGGAAGGTCTCCACCCTGAGCGCGGACCTGACGACCGCCGAGGGGATCGGTTCGGTCGAGGAGCGCCTGGCCGACGACGCGTCGATCGGCACGCTGGTCAACAACGCCGGCATGGCGCTGCTCGGCCCGCTCTCGAAGGCCGACCCGGACCGGCTGGAGAGGCTGATCACGCTCAATCTGACCTCGTTCACCCGCATCGCGGCCGCCGCGGCGAAGGCATTCGCCGGCCGCGGCGCGGGCACGATCGTCAACATCTCCTCTGCGCTCGCGCTCAACATCCTCCCGGTGGGCGCCGCGTACAGCGGCACCAAGGCCTATGTGCTGGCCTTCACTCAGGGGCTGGCCCAGGAGTTCGCCGACTCCGCGGTGCGGGTACAGGTCGTGCTGCCGGGGGCGCTGGAGACCGCGCTCTGGAACGGTTCGGGCATCGAGCTCGAGCAGCTCTCGAAGGAGGTGGTGATGTCCCCGCAGGATGCCGCCCGGGCCGGACTCGCCGGACTCGAGGCGGGCGAACTGGTCACCATCCCCTCGCTGCCTGATTATGGCCAGTGGGAGTCCTATGACCAGGCCCGCCAGGCCATGCGCTCCAACCTGTCGCTGTCCCGGCCCGCCGCTCGCTACAGCCGCTGACCAGGCAGGCCGGGCCCGGTCGCACGCCGGGCCCGGCACCGTGTTCGTCTTCCGCGACCCCTCGCCTGGGCTCCCGGCCGCCGTGGCCGCATCGCTGTCGGGCTCTGCCGGTCGACCCGGTTGGTGGTGGCCGACTCGACCCCGGCGCGCGACTTCGGCGTCCGCCGCTATGTGATCGGCTCCGGATTCGCAGGATGATCGCGGACTTCACCGGCGCGCCGTCCAGCGCGTCGCCGACCGATCCGACTCGCGGAGCTTGACTCGCACCTCGTGATGTAACAAAATTGGTTTCGACAGGAGGGGTTTCGGCCGCTCCGAACGGAAGGAGGTTCGATGAGTGCCAACAGCCGCGTGACCGTGGCCACGCATGCCTTGACCTGGATGGCGATGGTCTGCCCCCAGCGTTCCGACGGCATCGTGACCTCCGACCAGATCGCCGTCAGCGTCAACACCAACCCCGTCGTCATCCGCCGCATCCTCGGCAGCCTGCGCGACGCGGGCCTGGTCGTCTCACAGCGCGGGCAGGGTGCGGGCTGGAGGCTGGCGCGCACCCCGGACTCGATCACGCTGCGGGATGTCTACCTGGCCGTCGAACCGGAGCCTCTCATCGCGCTGCACGCCGCGCCCCCCAACCAGGAGTGCCCCGTCGGGCGGGGCATTCCGCCCGTGCTGCAGAAGGCGTACGGCCGCGCGCACGAGTCGATGACAGCCGAACTGGCCACCGTCACCGTCGCCGACGTGCTCAAAGAGACAATCGCCTGACCCCTCGAGCGAGCCGCAGTCCACCCCGGCCGACCCGCATGGCGGCCTTTCTTCAACCTCAAATGTAACCGAATGTGTTACATCGCCTGGGAGACCCCTCCGACGTGTACCGATCACTCCTCGTACTGACCGCCGCAATGTTCGCCATCGGCACCGACAGCTTCGTCATCGCCGGCATCCTGCCCAACGCGGCACACTCCCTCGGCGTCGACATCGGCACCGCGGGATGGCTGATCACCGCCTACGCCTTCCCCTACGCCATCCTCGGCCCCGTCATGGCAGCGGCCACCACGCGCTGGCCACGCCGCACGCTCTTCCTCACCGGCCTCGGCATCTTCGTCGTGGGCAACCTCCTCACCGCCCTCGTCCCCAACTTCGGCGTGGCCCTCTTCGCGCGGGCACTCGCCGGGCTCGGCGGCGCCATGGTCACTCCCACCGCCGTCGCCGCGGCGGCCGCGCTCGCACCACCGGAGCGCCGGGGACGCGCCATCTCCACCGTGATGGCCGGTCTCAGCGCCGCGACCGCGCTCGGCGCTCCCCTCGGCACGGCGATCGGCAGCCTCACCGGCGACTGGCGTGCCACCATGCTCTTCGTCTCCGCCCTCGGCCTGCTCGCCGCCGCCGGAATCGCCCTGCTGCTGCCCAAGATCCCCAACCCGCCGCAGGTCCCGCTGCGCGCCCGACTCGCCCCGCTCGGCGACCGCCGCATCGGCCTGACCCTGCTGACCACCCTCCTGCTGTTCACCGGCCTGTACATCGTCTACTCCTACATCGCCGAGGGCCTGGACCGCGCCACCGGCGGCAGTGGCACCACCCTCGCCATCCTGCTGTTCGTCTGGGGCGTGGCGGCCACCATCGGAACACTCGGCTCGGGCAACCTGGTCGACCGCCTCGGCTCCCGGCGGATCATCAACGTCGCCCTCGTGGTGCTCGCACTGGACTTCGCCCTGCTGCCCTGGTCCAGCGCGCACCTGGTCACCGCCGTCGTGGCCCTGGTCGTCTGGGGCCTGTGCGGCTGGGGATTCCTCACCCCGCAGACCCACCGTCTGATCGGCGCCATGCCCTCCGCCGCCCCCATGCTCAGCGGGCTGAACTCCGCCACCGTATACGTCGGCGTCTCCCTCGCCCCGCTGCTCGGACAGGCCGGAATGGCCTGGTCCGGCGCCCACTGGCTCGGCCCCATCGGCACCGGGTTCATCGTGCTCTCCCTGATCGCAGCGGAGGCGGCACACATCGTCATCCGCCGCCACAAGGCACACCACGTACCCACGCCGCACGCAGAGCCAGTGCCGGCCAGCTGACCCACACCTGGATCCACCCGGCCGGGGCCTCGGGAAATGGCCCCGGCGGCCGGACAGACCAAGGCGAAGACAGTCCAGCAGGACGTCAGTCAGCGATCGAGCCACGACCACCGGGGACCCGGGTATCACTATCGCTGTCGGTGATCGTGGTGATGGTCTGCTTGGACACGTTCGCGCCGTACACCTCGGCCAGGTGAGCCGATATCTCCCCGTGTGTGAGGCCCTTCGCGGAAAGCGAGAGCACCATCTCGTCGACCCCGGTCAGGCGCCGCTGCCGCTTGCGGACGATCTGCGGCTCGAAGGTGCCGGCGGTGTCGCGGGGAACCTTCACCTCGACCGGACCGACGTCGGTCAGCACGGTCTTCGAACGGGTGCCATTACGGCTGTTGCCGCTGTTCCTGCCCATTGCGTCGTGCTTGTCGTAGCCGACGTGATCGGTGATCTCGCCCTCCAGGGCGGACTCCAGCACCCGCTTCGTCAGCTGCTGCAGCAGTCCGCCCTCCCCGGTCAACTGCAGCCCGTCGGACCGGGCACGGTCGACCAGCATCGCGATCAACTGCTCGTCGCTCGTCCCGTTCGCCGGCGGCTCGGTGGCCTGCTCGACGGACTCGCTGGACTCAACGGCGGTCTGGGTCATCTGGCGTCTCTCTCTTGATCATCAGATCCGCCGTTAGTTTTACAATCCCGCCGCCAGGTCGCTCGCGGAGGCGAGCAAGCGTTCGCGAAGCCAGAGGTGTGCCGGGTCGGTCGTGTGACGGGGATGCCAGTACATCGTCTCGTGGATGTCGGGCAGGGGGAGTGGCGGTGGCAGGAGCCGGATGTCGGTTGCCGCGGCGGCAAGCTGGCGAGCCGCCCGCTCGAGGACGAGGCTGGCCAGAGATGTTCCTCGGATCAGGAAGGGCACGAGGAGAAAACTCTCCACAGTGAACTCGATCCGACGTTGGGTGCCGAGCTGGGCGAGGTGCTGGTCGGCGAGGTTGAGTTGCCGGTCCGGTCCGATGCTGTACACGAGGTGCGGGAGACGCAGGTATTCGTCCAGCGTTATCTGCTGCGCCGAGCCGACCGGATTGGCGGCGTCGACCGCGCACAGCCATTGGTCGCTGAACAGTGGATACGACGGGAAGTCGGTGTCGCCGAGGAGCTCCCTTGGTTCGATGACGAGATCGGCCTCGTCGGTGTGCAGCAGTTGCCGTGGATCTCTCGATCTGGGGAGGACGTGAATCGTCACGCCTGGGGCTTCGGCGGCCGCCGCCCGGACGAAGGGGCTCAGCAATACCAACGTCGCGTAGTCGGACGCACTGATGGAGAAGGTGCGCATGTCCGTGCTCGGGTCGAATTCGGGACGCTGCTCGATGGTCCGCTCGATCAGGTCGAGGATCTCCCGTACGGGTTGCACCAGCCGCTCCGCCTCGGCGGTGAGGGTGAATTCCCTGCCCCGCCGCACCAGGAGCGGGTCCCCGAACATCTTCCTGAGGCGGGCGAGTGACGAGCTGGTCGCGGGCTGACTGAGGCCGAGTCGTCGGCCCGCGCGGCTGACGTTGCGCTCGGCCAGCAAGGCATCCAGCGCCACGAGCAGATTCAGATCCACGTTCCGCAGGTTCATAATCCCTGACCACCCCATGTATGCATGGTAGAAATACCACGAATCCAATATATCAATTTGACGGATATATTGCCGGATCATAGCGTCCCGATCGAGCGGTACGGCCTTCACGGTCGAAACTGCGGCAGTTTCCCCTCCTGAGCGGCAGCACTTGTGCCGCCGCTGGTTTGGAGAGATCCGGTGATCGAATCAGGAAATACCCTCGGCGACCTGCTCGGGGATGACGACGTGGGGGCCGACGCCGCGCAGTGGGCGTTGGAGACGAAGGCGGATCCCGATACGTTCCGGGCGGCGATGGGCCGTGTGGTCGGCAGCGTGACCGTGGTGACCACACGTCATGACGGTCGCGCCTGGGGCATGACCGTCAGTGCGTTCAGTCCGGTGTGCATGGAGCCGCCGATGGTGCTGGTGTGTGTCAACGCTCGCACTGTCACCGCTGCGGACATCCACCGCGAGAGCAGATTCGGGGTCAATCTGCTCAGCCAGGACCAACTCCCCGTGTCACAGCTGTGCTCACGTGCCGGGGCAGTGAAATACGTCGATGACCACGTCGTCGCAAGTAGCCAGCTGCCGGCCGAAGTGACGTCGCCGGTACTGCGCAATTCGCTGGTGACCTTCGACTGCGAGGTGACCGAGACACGGACCGTGGGCAGCCACTTGGTCGTCATGGGCCAGGTGCGGGCCGTCCTGGCGCCCGACTCCCGCCGTCCACTGCTGTACGGGCAGGGGCGCTACCAACGCAGCGTGGACATCGAGGAGTTGCTGACGATGACAGAGGCCGTGGCATGAAACTGACCGGTCTGCCGGCCCGCCTGTACGAGGCCTACAACCACCACGACCCGCTCGCCGCCGCGCGACTGTATGACGCCGGGGCCACGCACGAGGAGATCGCACAGGGCAGCTCCCGGCAGGGACCGGAGGCCATCGCCGACGGACTGCGTCGCTTCTTCCAGTGGTTTCCCGACGCCCACTGGCAACCGCAGACCCAGATCACCGATCCGAACGGACCGGTTGCGATCACCTATCTGCTCACTGCCACGCTGCAGGCGCCGATGGGCCCCCTCGCCGCCCGCGGCCAGCGTCTGTCACTGCGCGGCGTGCACGTGTTGCTCCTGGGGGGAGAGCTGATCCGTGGCAGCGCGGACTACTGGGACGCCGCCACCTTCCACCGTCAAATGAACACCACCACCACCACAGGAGAGACAGCATGAGGACCGGCAAGGAATACCTGGAGTCGCTGCGCGATGGTCGCAAGGTCTACGTTGGCGGCGAGCTCATCGAAGACGTCACCACACACCCCAAGACCCGCGGATACGCCCAGGCGATCGCGGAGTACTACGACTTGCACCTGGACCCCGAGCACCAGGACATCACCACCTTCATCGACGAGAACGGCAAGCGCGAGTCGATGCACTGGTTCCTGCCGCGGTCGAAGGAGGACGCCGTCCGCCGCCGCAAGTACGCCGAGTTCCTGTTCCGGCACTTCAAGGGCGGCATCTTCACCCGTCCGCCGGCCGGAATGAACGTCGTCATGTTCACCCAGGTCGACGACCAGGAGCCGTGGGCCGAGAACTCCCGCTTCACCGGCCCCCGCCGCGACCTGACGGGCAACATCCAGCGCCAGTGGGAAGAGGTCACCTCGAAGGACCTCGCGATCTCGCCCATGTTCGTCGACGTGCAGTACGACCGCGGCCGCGACGACGCGCTGGCCGAAACCCCCATGCTGAGCATCATCGAGGAGAACGACGAGGGCATCGTCGTCCGTGGCTGGAAGGCCATCGGCACCTCGATCCCCTTCGTCAACAACCTCCTGGTCGGCAACCTGTGGCGGCCGGGCCAGACGCCCGAACAGACCATTTACGCGATGGTGCCGGTGGCCACCCCGGGCGTGAGCGTGGTCGCCCGGGAATCGCGGGCCCAGCCCGACGCCGACCCCTACGACCGTCCGCTGGCCACCATCGGTGACGAGCTCGACGGGATGGTCTACTTCGACGACGTACTGATCCCCTGGTCGCAGGTCCAGCACATCGGCAACCCCGACCACTCCAAGTGGTACCCGCAGCGGCAGTTCGACTGGGTGCACCTGGAAACCCAGATCCGGCAGTGCATACACGCCGAACTCATGGTCGGTCTCGCGCTGCTGATCACTCAGGCCCTGGGTACCAGCCGCCAGCCGGTGGTACAGGCACAGCTCGCCGAACTCATCCGGTTCCGCGAGACCTGTCGCGCGTTCATGCTTGCGGCCGAGGAGACCGGTTTCGAGACCCCGGGTGGATTGTTCAAGCCGAACAACATCTACATCGACTTCGGCCGGGCCCACTACCTCGAGAACCAGCACGACATGGTCAACAAGCTGATCGACTTCTGCGGCCGCAGTGTGGTCATCCAGCCGACCAAGCGCGAGCTGGACGACCCGTACATCGGCCCCAAGCTCGAGCAGGCGCTGCGCGGTTCCGAGATCAGTGCCCGGGACCGGATCAAGATCTTCCGGCAGATCAGCGAGCGTTTCCTCACCGAGTGGGGCACGCGTCACGAGATGTTCGAGAAGTTCAACGGCACACCGCTGTACCTGATCAACATGCTCACCTTGCAGCGCACCGAGTACCAGGTCGACGGACCGCTCACCCAACTGGCCCGCGACGTACTCGACTTCGGCGACACCGCGGAACTGGGCAAGCGGGCGCAGGAGGCGGAGAAGGCTTCGCACTACGCCAGCGTCCGCTTCCAGCCCGACTACGCCCGCGGCCAGGACGTCCACGAGGGCTACATCGGCAACCAGAGGAAGCAAGAGACCGGTCGGCTGTAAGAACGCCGTGCCTGACCGACCGCTCCGGCCCGGGGTATCCGAGCCCCGGGCCGGACGCCCCAGCACCATCCAGAATGTTCTCGACCTTGCTGCAGGGGAGCTCATGGCAACAGACCTCACGGCAACCGACGTGGCCGGAAAAACCGCCGCGGCCCAGCACACGTCCGACCTGGCCGCAGGCGAGGCTGCCCGTCGGCCGGCCGGCGGCATGAGGGACAAGGTGGTCGCCACGGCCGGGGAGGCGGTGGCCGATGTGCCGGACGGTGCGTCGCTGGCGGTGGGTGGTTTCGGGCTGAGCGGTGTGCCGAACGTGCTGATCAAGGCGCTGTACGAGCGGGGCGTGTCGGGCCTGTCGGTGGTCTCCAACAACTGCGGGGCGATGGAGTCGGGTCTGGCGGTGCTGCTGGCAGCGGGGCGGATCGCACGGGTGACCGGGTCCTACATCGGGGCGAACAAGGAGTTCGCGCGGCAGTATCTGGCCGGGGAGCTGGAGGTGGAGATGATTCCGCAGGGCACGCTGGCCGAGCGACTGCGGGCCGGCGGGGCGGGCATTCCGGCTTTCTACACCCCGGCCGGGGTGGGCACGCAGGTCGCCGAGGGCGGGCTGCCCTGGCGCTACGACGGCTCCGGCGGGGTGGTGCTGGCCTCGCCGCCGAAGGAGGTGCGGGAGTTCGACGGCACCGAGTACGTGCTGGAGCGCGGTATCCGGACCGACTTCGCGCTGGTGCGGGCAGCGAGGGGCGACCGGCACGGGAATCTGGTGTTCAGCAGGTCCTCCCGGAACTTCAACCCGCTGGCGGCGATGGCGGGCGGGGTCACGGTCGCGGAGGTGGAGGAGCTGGTCGAGCCCGGTGAGCTGGATCCGGACGCGGTGCATCTGCCGGGGATCTTCGTGCAGCGGGTCGTCGCCCTCACTCCTGAACAGGCGGCGGACAAGAAGATCGAGAAGAGGACGGTTCGCTGACCATGGCGTGGACGCGTGAAGAAATGGCGGCCCGCGCGGCGCGCGAGTTGAAGGACGGCCAGTACGTCAATCTGGGCATCGGGCTGCCGACCTTGATCCCCAACTATCTGCCGGCGGGGGTGGAGGTGGTGCTGGAGTCGGAGAACGGCATCCTGGGCACCGGCCCCTACCCCACCGAGGAGCAGGTGGACCCCGACCTGATCAACGCCGGGAAGGAAACCGTGACGGTCCTGCCGGGCGCCTCCTTCTTCGACTCCGCGCTGTCCTTCAGCATGATCCGCGGTGGGCACATCGATGTCGCCGTGCTGGGCGCCATGCAGGTCTCCGAACACGGTGACCTGGCCAACTGGGCGATCCCCGGCAAGATGATCACAGGGATCGGCGGGGCGATGGACCTCGTCCATGGCGCCCGCACGGTCATCGTGGTGATGACGCACACCGCGAAGGACGGCTCGCCGAAGATCCTAAAGGAGTGCGGGCTGCCGCTGACCGGCAAGGGATGCGTCGACCGCATCATCTCCGACCTGGGCGTGCTCGACGTCACCGACGACGGTCTGGTCCTCGTCGAGACCGCACCCGGCGTGACCGTCGACGAGATCACCGCCAAGACCGACGCCACTCTCACCGTCGCGGACGACCTGCGGTGAAGACCGTCTGCATCGTCGACGCCGCACGCACCCCGATCGTCCGCTGCAACGGCGGCCCGCAAGTGTCCGCCCGGTCGATCTCACCGCCCACGGTATCCGCTGACTCCTGGCGCATACGCCCGAGTTGGACTCGTCCCCCGGATCGAGGTGATCTACTCCGGCAACGCCAACGGGGCGGGGGAGGAGGACCGCAACGTCGGCGGCGTGTTCGGCTGATCGGATCTCCCGCAACACCGACCCTGACGGCTATGACTTTGACTGAGGAGAGCTCATGGCAACCGATTTCACCGAGGAAACCGCCACCGATGCGGTGATCGAAAGCTTCCACGCGACCCCGGACCCACGCCTGCGAGAGGTCGTGACCTCCCTTACCCGGCACCTTCACGCCTTCGTGCGGGACGTACGGCCGAGCACCTCCGAGTGGCAGCAGGCGATCGACTTTTTGACCGCGACCGGCCAGATGTGTGATGACATTCGTCAGGAGTTCATCCTGCTCTCCGATGTCCTCGGCGTCTCGATGCTGGTGGAAGCCATCAACGACCGCAATTCGCCCGCGGCGACCCCGGCGACCGTGCTCGGCCCCTTCCACGTTGTCGAATCCCCACCTCGCAAACTGGGGGACACCATCGACCTGATCGGCGGGGGCAAGCCGTGTGTGGTGGCCGGACGCGTCCTCTCGCAGGACGGCTCACCGCTGCCGGGCGCGCTTGTCGACGTCTGGCAGGCCAACGAAGAGGGCTTCTACGACGTCCAGCAACCCGGCGTGCAGCCGCTCGGGAATGGGCGGGGGTTGTTCACCACCGATGAGCAGGGAGCCTTCTGGTTCCGCACGGTCGTTCCGAGCTACTACCCGATTCCGACCGACGGCCCGGTCGGGCGCATGCTCGACCGCACCGGTCGGCACCCCAACAGGCCCGCGCACATTCACTTCATCGCCGGCGCCGCGGGCCATACTCCGGTGACCACGCATGTCTTCGTCAAGGGCAGCCCGTACATCGAATCCGACGCGGTGTTCGGTGTGAAAGAGACGCTGATCACAGACTTTGCACACACCGATGATCCGCAGCGGGCACGCGAGTTCGAGGTAACGAACCCGTTCGCCCACGCACAGGTGGACATCGTGCTGGAATCCGCATCCGGGGCGTGACCGTGAGGAAGCAGGGTGCCGTGGACGCGAAATTGCAATTCACCTACCAGGCGCTGCCGATGCGCGTGAGATTCGGTGTTGGCAGCATCTCGTTTCTGCGGGAGGAGATGGATGTTCTCGGGCTGAAACGAGTGCTCGTGCTCTGCACACCCGAGCAGCAGGACAGTGCCCGGATGATCGCAAAGACACTGGGCGACAGGACGGCTGGAATCCATGCGGGTGCCCGGATGCACGTGCCCGTCGACGTTGCTCAGCGGGCGCGCGAGGTCGCCTCCCGAGTTGGAGCCGACGGGTGTGTGGCCGTCGGTGGGGGTTCCACCATCGGCTTGGGTAAGGCGATCGCGCTGGAGTCCGGCCTACCGATCATCGCCGTTCCCACGACCTATGCGGGTTCAGAGATGACGTCGGTGTGGGGGCTGACCGAGAACGGAGAAAAGCGCACAGGCAGGGATGCTCGGGTGCTGCCCCGCAGCGTGATCTACGACCCCGAACTCACCCTGCAACTGCCCCCCACCCTGTCGGTCACCAGCGGCATGAACGCCATCGCCCACGCCGTCGAAGCCCTCTACGCACCGAACGCCTCGCCCGTCATCTCGCTGATGGCCGAAGAAGGAGCCCGGGCGATGGTCCAGGGCCTTCCACGGGTCGCAGCCGAACCCACCGATGAGGAGGGTCGCACCGCCATGCTCTACGGAGCGTGGCTGTGCGGAGCGTGCCTGGGTGCCACCACGATGTCACTCCACCACAAGCTCTGCCACATTCTTGGCGGTGCCTTCGGCCTACCTCACGCCGATGCGCACACGGTCGTGCTCCCGCACGTGCTCGCCTTCAACGCACCGGCCGCCCCAGCCATGGCAGCCGCGCTTGGACGAGCACTCGACACCAACTCGCCGGCACGCGAACTCCACGCACTCGGCACGGCGTTGGGAGCTCCGCGATCGTTGGGTGAACTGGGCCTGCGGGAGACTGACCTGGACCTGGCCGTAGAGCTTGCCACGCGCGATCCGTACGCCAACCCCCGTCCCGTTACTCCCGAAGGCGTCCGCCACATCCTCATGGCCGCGCTCAGCGGCCGGCCACCAGCCGAATCAGGTGCCTGACGGTGGCGATGGCAGGGCCTCGCATGGTTGACGATGACGAGCCTTCGACCTGTGGCGTCCAAGGCCACCCCACCCCGAGGCCGCGTTCCCAGCACCAAGACCCCGAGGCAATTTGAGGTTTCCCGAAGTGTCGTACGTGCATGAGCTGACACCCGATCCGGCGACGGACGGCACCGCCCCCGCACGACCAGAGCGATCGTGCGGGGCATCGGACCGCCCAGGCTCGACCGGGCGTTGCCGGGCGTGAGGGAACCCGCCCCCGCATTCCCGGACCACGGACACGATCCGTGCGCGCTGGACGCGGAGTGAACGCGGGGGACCAGAACGCCCAACACCGTTCGGGGCGTTCGGCTGAGCATGAGTTCTGGCAACAGGACTCACTTCCGCTCAGTCTTTAGGAACGGTCGTCGTCGGGACCGCGCCAGGGAGTCGTCGTGGCGGTCGGCGCAGGGTGGTCGTCCTCAGGTGTCGTCTCGGTGCCGTGGCCCGGAACCGTACTCGGTGAGCAGCAGGGCGATGTCGTCGGCCCGGTAGGAGGAGCCGCGGGCATTGTGTAGGAGCCGGTCGGCGAGTTCATCCAGTGAGTCCGCGCGAGCGTGGGCCAGGGTTGTCCGCAGGCGGTCGATCCCCACATCGATGTCGGCTCCGGGTTCCTCGACCAGGCCGTCGGTATAGAGGGCGATGACGGACCCCGGTGGGAGAGCGATCTGGGTCGGGGGATAGGCGCTTGCGCACTCCACACCCAGGAGTGGGCCGACGTCGAGGTCAAGGACATCGGTCGTGCCGTCGGGGCGGCGGAGCAGGGGTGGAGGGTGGCCGGCGGTGACGGCGCAGGCGTAGTGGCTGCGGGGTTCGAGGTGGATGGAGCAGCAGCTGGCCAGCAGCCCGGGGCCGAGGTCGAGGAGGGTCCGGTTGACGCCCGCCATCACATCGCCGGGCGTATGGTCCACGGCTGTGAAGGCTCGCACCGCGCTGCGCAGTTGAGCCATGGTGGCCGCGGCGGCGATGCTGTGCCCCTGCACGTCTCCGATGACGAGAGAGACCCCACGGGTGGTGGGGATGACGTCGTACCAGTCGCCACCGATGTCCATTCCGCTGGTGCCGGGCAGATAGCGGGCGACGGTGCGGATGCCCGGGACGGCCGGCAGCCGGTGCGGCAGGAGCGCCTGCTGCAGGCCGCGCGCGACGGCGAACTCCGCGTCGTAGAGCCGTGCTCGCTCCAGGGCCTGGGCGATCAGCCCGGCGAGTGCGGTGAGGACGCCGCGGTCCTTCTGCGTGAACCGATGGATGTCGTCGAAGCCGAGGACGCAGGTGCCGACCGGGCGGCTGGAGGCGATCAGCGGCAGATACGCCCAGGAACTCACCTCGCCCGTGGGGATACCCGGGTAGCCACGGTCGAGGTCTTGCTGCGACTCGATGAAGAGCGGGGTGCCAGAGGTCAGGGCCTCGGTGCCGGGCATGCGGGCGTGCAGTGGCACGTCCTGCAGCCAGTCGAGGAAGTCTTCGTGGTGGCCGGTGTGGAAGAGCAGCTGCATGGTTGCGTTGCGGACCACGTAGATCGCCAGCTGCTGGCCTCCGAAGGCCGGCAGAAGCTGGTCGGCGACGACTTCGCAGACTTCGCGGGCGGTGACCGCCTCGGTCAGCGCGCTGCCGAGCTGCAGAACGTGGTACATGACGCCCAGACGCGCCGGCGGGGTGGCGGATCCAGCGGCCGGGGAGACGGTGGCTGCCACGGCCGGCGGCGGGCGGGTTACGGGGGCCACTCGGCCGGTCACCCCGTCCGCTTGCGGGTGAAGGGAGACGGCGAGCCACTGGTCGGGCGGCCGGCGGGCCAGGAAGGAGGACGGCGTCTGCGAGATCATCGCGGACCGGTGCCGATACTCGATGTCGGGGTCGGACAGCCACGGCAGCACGTCCCACAAGAACCGGCCCAGCAACTCGTCGCCGGGAAGGCCCAGCAGCTGCAGGGCGCTGTGGTTGGCGTAGGTGACCCGCCCGTCGGGGGCGAGGGAGAACAGCCCGTCCCGCAGCCGTTCGACCGCTGCGACGGCCGCACTGCCAGCCCAGGCATCCACGACCGCACCGACCAGGTGCGTACGCGTCGGCACGTCGCCGACCTCCAGGACGCGGCCCCACCACTCGACCGTGCGGTACCTCTCGCCGCCGCTGCTGCGATCCCCTACGCGGTCCCGAATGCGCAGGCGCCGCGCGGTGATCCGGCCCTCGCCGGCTGCCTCCCGGGCGCAGGCCCAGAAGGCAGCACGATCGCCGGGGTGCAGGCAAGAAGCAAGCGTTTCGGCTCGTCCGTCGAAAGCGCGAGGGTCGAGACCGAAGATCGCGCAGAGCTCGTCGTCCACGGTGAAGGCGCCCAGGTCGAGGTCCCAGTCGAACAGGCCGCCCCGCACAGCCGTCGCCGAAGGGGCCGGGATCTCGACGGGAATCGTCACCGGGTCGCATTCCACAGGATCGCCGGTACGGGCACGCAGAGCGGCGAGGGAGTTACCGAGCCGGCCGGCGATGTTCCGCACTTGGCGGCGCCGGGCTTTGGACAGTCCTTCGCTGCCGGTCGGGGCCGCCCAGACGATCGCCAGCGATCCGAAGATCTCCCGGCCTGCGCCCACCGGCACGGAGCAGGAGCCGAAGGCGTACGGCAGGGCCACCGCGAGCTGGGGATACCGGCGCATCGTCTCCTGGGCGTCAGCCAGGTGGACCGTGCGCCCAAAGCTGTACGCCACGGCGACCGGGATGGGACTGTTCACCGGGATGAGGCGCCAGCCACCGAGCAGGGAGGGCGGCGTCCCGCACGTCGCGGCGAGCACGATCGACCGGCGGTCGCGGGAGCGCAGAAAGACGCTCCCCGCGTACGCGCCGGTTCCTTCGACGGCTTCGACGACGGCTGCAGCGAGGAGATCCTCACGCTCCGCCCTCTCGCCGACGGTCATCCCGCGCATACTTCCAGTCTGCGCAGGTCAGGCCCACCAGCCCAAGGCGGCAACCCAGCGAGACGCACCGATCACAGATCGCAGGACATGGCCGTCGGCTGCGGCCTGGGCTGCGAAGTCGTGGCCGTCGAGGATGCGGCCCTTGAGGCACGCGAACAGGCCGCCTTCGGCGACGTCCCTCGAACGAGATCGAGCCCGTGACCCGGGCGTTGTCGTCGGGGATGCTGTGCAGGCGACCGCGGTTGACCTGGGCGATGCCAGCGAGGGGCAGGGGGATCACGAGGCTCCTTGCGCAGCGGGGCCAGGACGACGCCGCGTCCGGCGTAGAACCAGGCCAGGTCCTCCCATGGCACGGTGTGGAACTCCTGGGACCGTCCGGGCAGGCCGGACGGGTTGTGCAGCACGACTCCGTCGGGGCCGGAGCCGACGGCGAGCACCAGGTGCCCGCCGCGCCCGGCCGGTGCCGGCTCGAGCGCTGCACATGGGGTTCGTGAACGCCGTGTCCAACACGTCCCCACTCCTTGTGCGAGATGCCAGCCCGGCCGCCCATCGTGGGCAACGTCCCCTGTTCCGTGGGAATCTCGGTGGTCGGCGTCGACTTCCCTGCCTCGGTGCGCCGAAATGTTCGGCGATGCTGCCGTCTTCCTCGACCGGGACTGTAAAACTAACGGCGGATCTGATGATCAAGAGAGAGACGCCAGATGACCCAGACCGCCGTTGAGTCCAGCGAGTCCGTCGAGCAGGCCACCGAGCCGCCGGCGAACGGGACGAGCGACGAGCAGTTGATCGCGATGCTCGTGGACCGGGCCCGTACCGAGGGGCTGCAGCTGACCGGCGAGGGCGGGTTGTTGCAGCAGCTGACCAAGCGGGTGCTGGAGTCCGCCCTGGAGGGCGAGATCACCGACCACGTTGGCTACGACAAGCACGACGCGGCCGGGAAGAACAGCGGCAACAGCCGCAACGGCACCCGGGCGAAGACCGTGCTGACTGATGTCGGCCCGGTCGAGGTGCGGGTGCCGCGCGACACCGCCAGCACGTTCGAGCCGCAGATCGTCAAGAAGCGGCAGCGCCGGCTGACCGGGGTGGACGAGATGGTGTTGTCGCTGTCCGCCAAGGGCCTCACGCACGGCGAGATCGCTGCCCATCTCGCCGAGGTCTACGGGGTCGCGACGTCCAAGCAGACGATCTCGAACATCACCGTGACACCCCCGGGGAGGAAGCGGTGAACCGCCTGTGAGCCAGGAAGATGAGAAGCCTCCCGGGCCGCCGCCGATTGTTGTCGTGCTGCCGGACGGGCAGGAGGTCCGGGCGGGGCTTCATGCCCGTCGGCGGGTGCGCAGTGGTTGGCAGTACCAGGTCGGTGTCCTGGTGTGGCGCGACGGCGCGAGCGGGGATGCGGAACCGGCTGAGCATCGAGCCTGGGTGACTTCTGAGCAGGCCCGCCCTGTTCCCGGTGTCTCGTACGAGCAGGTGCCCACCCATCGTTCGACGCCGACCGCGTACGGCGGACGGCCCGGGAAGCTGCAGCCGGCTTGGACGGTCCAGCAGTTGCCGCATCGTCCCGGCCACCCCGGTGCGACGCTCGTGCACGTCATCGGGTGCGTACCCGGCGGCCATCGGCTGGACCGGGAACAAGCCCTCGCTGCGCTTGGCCGGCCCCGCGCGGCAGCGTGCAAAGAATGCGACGCTGCCGGATCCTTGGCTGCCGGGGAGGCTTCGCCTCCCTGAGGCGCCCCAGCATCGTGGGCCCCTTTGTCTGTGCTGGGTCCGGGGCAGGCAGTACGCCCTACACGCGAGACCATGGCTGTGGCCCGCACAGGAACCTGCCAGGCCACAGCAGCGCGATGCTCTCGCTCTGAATCGGTACCGACTTCCGGTCTGGGCCGGCTCCGAAAATGAGCTTCCGCTGACGGTGATGGGGAACCTTGTGGATGATCCGGAGTTGCGGTTCACCTCGGCTTGGGTGGCGTGGCCCGGTTCACGGCCGGAAGTGGGGTGAGGCTCTGGTGAACGCGGCCAGGAACTGCTGTGCTCGGCGGGGCCGTTAGCCTGTTGGTATGTCAGAGGATGTCATCCCGGGCCGTAGGGGCGGTCTGATCGCTTTGGGCGCCGCGGACGTTTTGTGGGCCGAGTTGACGTCCGATAGCGCTGTGCCGACGGTTTCTGCGGCGTTGACCTGTTCTCCTGCCGATGCCCGGGCGGGGTACGTTCTGCTCGGCGGCCGTGTGGTGGCGACGGTGCAGGCAAGCGGCGGCCCATGGGGTGTTCCGGAGATTGAGGTGCGCCGGGCGGCGGCGGAACTGAGTGCTGTTGAGATGGATGGCCAGGACCTGGTCCGGATCGGTCCGTTCCGTGGCGCGCCGAAGCAGGAGCACACGGAGGGAACGCCGCTGCGGTGGCGCCGGCGCATCACCGGGGAACTGCAGGAGCTGGGCGATCCCGAGTGGGCAGCACGACGTGGAGGCGGCCGGCCGTTCCATCTGGCGGGGATCGACTGGCGGCGGATACTCGTGGTACAAACCCGCGACCACACGGCGCGGACATGGTGGCTGCCGCGCGCCGTGGTCAGGCTGCTGGATGTGGCCGAGCACGCCGAGACGCGGTGGCTGCAAGCCACGGGGACTCGCCAGGAGAACGCAGCCGTTACCGAGCCGCCCTTGCGTCACGGGCAGGCCCAAGCCTCCGACGGCCGGCAGACGACAGGGCCCGACTGCCCGACCGGCCCACTGCGCCCCTACAACGGGGAACTGCAAGGCCACCTGTACTCGGCGCTCAGCAGGAAACCGGGCATTTCCCGCAAGGTGGCGGGGTGGACGTGCGCCGTCTGCCGCACCGCACCCGCCACCGTACTCGACCACTGCCACGAACACGGCTACGTCCGCGCCCCCGTCTGCCATTCCTGCAACACACAAGAACGCCCCGACCACCTGTACGGCAACGACATCCGCGTGGCCAACCACTACACACCCCTCTTCCACACCCACACCGCCGACTGGCTCCGCCACTGGCACCGCTGCCCCGGCTGCCGCGCCCGCACCACCCTGCCGCTGCCACACCTCGCCGCCTGGACCGCCCACACAGCCTGCCGATCACTGCGCCCGACCCACCGCGACTCCCACAGCTCCCGCGGGCGCAAACCCTGCGGTGTGCTGCGCGTGTCCTGGACGGGCAGTCACAGCGCGCCCAATTCCTGTCTGCTCACTGTCGCCGTCGACTTCTGCCCCTTGGGCGAGCACCGTGTCCTGGCACAGGTCCCCTACCGCGAAGCCGCCGAGCGGTTCCGTATCTGGCTGGCCGAGACCGCCCCTGCCGTGGCCGCCGCGGCCGGCCCCGACCGCCTGGACGGCCTCCCCACCCGGTTCCGGCCAGTCATCGCGGACACCAACGGTGAGGGCCTGGCGCTGTTCTGAGCAGCCGTGAGCACAGGCAAGCCGAAGGTGCCCCTGGGCAAGCCCCGCGTTGTCGGTGGCAGCTGGAAGGCTTGATCGGATGAACGGCGATGAGCAGCTGCTGAACGGCCGGGTCTATGGCCGCGACCACGACGACCCCAACCCCGGCCCGCTACCGCACCGGACCTACGCCGAACTGGTCGGCGGGCCGCTGGACGGCCTGCTGCTGGACATCCACGGGTGGCGGACCGCGGAAGTCGACGACGGCGTGGCCCTGTCCACCGAGCTGTCGCGGTGGCCCGGCGGCCGCGCCCTGTACGACCCGCGCCCCGGCGAACCCCGTGCGCAGGGGCCCGGCGTCGTGTGCCGCTTCCACTACTCCGGCGATACGCTCTGAGCTGCGCCATCGTCGGAAACTCCCCGGTACAGCGTCATCCGCTTCCCTTCCCGGTCAGAGCACTAGCCCGAGCTGTTCCGCGCGCCACCACCTGCTGACCGCCATTGTAGGATCTCGCGATTCGTGGCATAGGGACCGTGCGCTGACCTGGGTGGATGCCATCTGTCTCACGGGGCGGTCAGCATGATCAGTCTCACGCTGGTGGCATGGCATTTCCTCAGCCGGTTCATCGCGGGTGGGAGCGGTTCCTCTGAAGTGATGTCAGAGGTCGTTTTCATCCCTAGTGCCCGCCTATCACCTACTTTCTTCTCTGCGGTGGTGTGGTGCTGAAGGGGCTGTTGGACTGGTCGGTTCTC
>NZ_JBHWKX010000084.1:0-24104 GCF_042730885.1 Streptomyces sp. NPDC059909 | reverse complement strand
ACGTACCGCGTGCAGCCGAGTGCGCCCAGGCGCACGGAATTACCTGTGGAAGCACAGCCCAGAAGTGGGCTTCCTGGGATGAGACAGGCGCAAGCTTCCTCCCGCCCCAACCGTCACCCCGCCGACCCCACGAGAACCGACCAGTCCAACAGCCCCTTCAGCACCACACCACCGCAGAGAAGAAAGTAGGTGATAGGCGGGCACTAGGGATGAAAACGACCTCTGAGCTTGACTCTGTCGGGGATCTTGGATGGTCGGGCTCAGCCTGCCGAGGGTGCGCCAGGACTTTGACCGGGGGATCTCGTTCTGGTCCAGAAAGGTCTGGAAGGCGGTCGGCGGTCTCGGCGAAGAGGTTTCCTCGGTCGCTGACTGGCTGCTGAGGCGTTCGATGTTCACGGCGATGGCCGTGAGTACGTGTTGCAGGTGGGTTTTCGGCTGTCCTCGGTAGCGGCAATGGCGCATGCCGTGTCCGTGGGCGAACTCGTTGATGGTGCCCTCGACTCCGGAGCGGACCGCGTAGCGGGTCTTCCAGCCGGGGGTCTGCTGCTCGGCGCGGACGCGGAGTTGCAGGTCGCGGAGTTCTCGTGGGGGAAAGCCCACGGTCCGGGCGCTGTCGGCGGTGGTGGTGCACCGGGTGCGGGCCGGGCAGGGGCGGCACTGGCTCTTGGTAAACCGGGCCACGATCAGCGGGGCAGCGGTGGGCGAGGAGGTCGGGTAGGGGCCGTGCCAGCCCTGGCTGACCTGGCCCTGGGGGCAGGTGACCTGTTGGCGGTCGAAGTCGATGTGGAAGTCGTCCCGGTCGAAGCCCTCGTTCTTGCGGTGCTGGCGGGTGGGGTTGCCCGGCAGCGGCCCGCTGACGGTGATCTGGTGCTCGCGCTGGGCTCGTTCCAGGTGGACCAGGGAGGTGTAGCCGCCGTCGACCAGGTGCTCGGCGGGCAGCAGCCCGCGACGCGCCAGTCGGGTGTGGATGCCGGGCAGGGCCTGGCCGTCGTTCGTGGCGGCCGACGTGGTGGCCACGTCCGTGATCACGTTGACGCTGTCGGAGGCACACGTCTCGGTGACATGCGCGGCGAACCCCTTCCAGCTGATGATGTGCCCATGGCGGACGTAGCGCGCCGTGGTGTCGTAAGGGGAGACGATCACCGAGGAGGAGGGCGGTAGCCCACCGTCGTCGGCGGTCCGCCAGCGCAGGCGGCCTGCCGCGTCACGGTAGTAGTTCTGCACGACGATCTGCCGCAGCGCCTCGGCCTGCGGGCCAGGCCGGTAGCCCGATCCCTGCCGGTGGAGGTGCTCCAGCAGTCGGCACGCGTCGTCGCCAGCGGCGAGGATCCTGGTCTTGGGCCGGTTGGGGTTCTTGCCCAGACGGACCGGACGGCCGTAGCGGCGCCCCCAGTCCTCGTCGACCAGGCCCGTCAGCAGGTGATCAGCGGTGCGGGCCACTTCCTCCAGGACGGCGCGGACGGCCTCGGTGACCAGTTCCAGCCGGGTCAGGTCGCGCACTGCGGCCAGGACATGGGTGGAGTCGGTGCGCTGCGTGGTGCGCTCGCACACGAGGCCAGCTTCCTTCAGGCGGGCGAGCGCCAGGTCGAGAAGTCGGTCGGCACGGTCGTCCTGGACGAGGCGCTCGCGGAAGTCGGCCAGCACGCTGTGGTGGAAGCCGGGATCGTCCAGCTCCATGGCCAGCGCGTACTTGAAATCGACGCGGCAGCGCACCGCCTCGGCCGCCTGCCGGTCCGACAGACCGAGCAGGAACTGCAGCACACACACGGTGGCCAATTGGGCCGGCGAGATGCCGGGGCGTCCGTCGCGCGGGTACCAGCTGGCGAAGTCCTTGTCGCACCACAGCCCGTCGAGGCAGTCTCTCACCCACATTGCCGTCGTACCGCCCGGGTTGCTCGCCCGCGCGATCTGCGCGGTCAGAGACGGGACTTGCTCACCGGAACGGGGACGGGCGACAACGGACACCTCGACAACTGCATCGGCCTGCGAAACAGCCCCGAGCATGCCCGCTGATCATGCTGGCGCACTGGGAAAATCCAAGATCCCCGACAGAGTCAAGCCCAGAGTGTGAGCGACGTGCGTGTGGGCTCGCGCCTCGAGCTCGGTCCGCAGCGTGAAGAAGACACGGGCGGCCCGGAGGCCCGCCCAGCGCTCGGGCAGCACTTCGGCGGGAAGCCCCGGGTCCAGGTAGGGAAGCCTGCGCCAGCTGGTGAGCGCGCGGATGTAGTCGGCGAAGGCGGCGGCGTCATCGGCCGGCGGGTGCTGCTGCCAACGGTCCAGAACAGGCTGCTGGGCGGCGATGAAGGTTTCGTACCGCAGCTCCAGCTCCTCCAGGTCCCACCACTGTCGTACCTTCTCGGGCACCGCTGTGAACGCCAGGTACTCGGAACGGAGAAGGTCGGCGTACGCCGTCAGATCGAGGCGCCGCAGCATGGCCGAGGTACTCTCGTACAGATGAGCCGGTGCGATCCATACGCCTGGCGCAACAGCGCCGAAGCCCATGCCGGACAGGCGTGAGCGGAGCTGGTGTCGCTTGCTGCGCTCCGACTCCGGTACGGAGAAGACCGCGAGCACCCACCCGTCGGCCAGCGAGGGGCGCTCCCGCCGGAAGATCCGTTCGTCTCCTTCCTGGAGGATCTCCTGTGCCTCCTGGGAGAGTTCGTAGCCTGCGAGACCGTCCTGGCGGCGCGCTTCCAGGACTCCGCGCCGCTTGAGTCGGCTGATGGAGGAGCGAACGGCCTGCTCGTCGACTCCCAGGTCGCCGAGCAGGGCGATCAATGAGGCTATGGAGAGCCATCCGCCGTGGCGTCGGCCGTAGAGTCCGTACACCGTGACGATGAAGGTTCGCGGGGTTACGGATGCCGCCCCTTGGTCTGTCTGCGCGGGGATGCCCTCGCCCGACAGTTCGGTGGCCACGGAAGTGCTGGTCATCCGGTCACCGTACCAACCGCTCAGTTCGCCTTCGTACGCAATCGGAAACGCTGGATCTTGCCGGTGATCGTCTTGGGCAGCTCGGCACAGAAGGTGACGGCCCGCGGGTACTTGTAGGGGGCGATGGTGCTCTTCACGAACGCCTGGAGTTCGGTGGCTTTCCCGTCGCCCGCCTCGATGCCCTCCCTCAGGACGACGAAGGCGTGCACGAGGGATCCTCGCCGGGGGTCGGGATCGCCGACGACGGCCGCCTCGGCGACGTCCGGGTGGGCGAGCAGCGCCTCTTCGACCTCCGGCGCGGCGATGTTGTAGCCGGAGGAGATGATCATGTCGTCGTTGCGCGCCTGGAACCAGTAGTACCCGTCGGCGTCCCGTGTGTAGATGTCACCGGTGATGTTCCATCCGTGCTGGACGTAGGTCAGCTGTCGTTCGTCGGCCAGGTAGCGGCAGCCGGTCGGGCCCTGGACGGCGAGCCTGCCGGGGGTTCCGTCGGGCACGGGTGTGCCGTCCGCGTCCAGGATGGCGGCGCGGAAGCCCGGGACCACCCGGCCGGTGGCACCGGGACGGATGTCGTCGTCGGCCGCCGAGATGAAGATGTGCAGCATCTCGGTACCGCCGATGCCGTTGATGATGCGTATCCCGGTCGCCTGCTCGAACTCCCGCCACACCGGCAGCGGGAGATGCTCGCCGGCTGACACGCACCGGCGGAGGTTCTTCAGGGAGTCGGCGCGGCCTGCGTTGAGGATGGCCTTGTAGGCCGTGGGGGCGGTGAAGAGGACAGTGGCGCCGTGTTCGGCGACCGCGTCCGCGAGATCGGCGGGAGCGGTCCGCTCGAGCAGCAGTGCCGAGGCGCCTGCTCTGAGGGGGAAGACGACCAGACCGCCGAGGCCGAAGGTGAAGCCGAGTGGCGGGGTGCCGGTGAACACGTCGTCAGGTGTGGGCTTGAGGATGTGGCGGGAGAAGGTGTCGGCATTGGCCAGCACGTCCCGGTGGAAGTGCATGGTGGCCTTGGGCCGGCCCGTCGTACCGGACGTGGGCCCCAGCAGGACGACATCATCGGCGGCCGTGTCGACGGCGGTGTACTGGCCGCTCTTGCCGGACGACCGGACGGTGAGGTCGGTCGGATCGCCGTCGTCGCCGTAGTACAGGACGGGAAGAGCGTCACCGACCGCTGCGCGCATCTCGTCCGCGAACCGGTGGTCGCACACGGCGAGCGTGGGCCGGGTCAGCTCGATCAGCGGTACCAGTTCCTTGGCGCGCAGCAGCGGGACGGTGGTCACGACGACACCGCCCGCCTTGACGACGGCGAGCCAGCAGGCGACCAGATAAGGGGTGTTCGGGCCTCGGAGCAGGACGCGGTTGCCGGGTATGAGGCCCAGGTCCTCGGTGAGCACCTGGGCGATCTGGTTGGTGTGACGCTGCAGGTCGCCGTAGGTCCAGGTCTCGTTCCGGGTGCGCAGGGCAGGGCGGTCCGCTCCGTAGCGCCTGATCGTCTCGTCGAGAAGTACTTCGGCGCAGTTGAGGCGGTCGGGATACTGCAGTTCAGGGAGATCGAAACGGAATTCGGGCCACTGCGACACGGGAGGCAGGTGGTCGCGGCAGAACGTGTCACGGTGCGCGGACGGTGCGAGCTGCATGGCAGGGCTCCCTTCCAGGGAGTGTCCGGGGACGCGAGGACAGGCTGTCGGGCCGCCGCCGGACAGGCGGCAGCTGTGGTGCACGTTCGGCGCGATGCCGCTCAGCGTGACGGCAGCGGCGCGTCCGCGTAGGCCCCGGACAGCAGGTGGCCCGCGCCGGGGGCGATGGCCGGAAGGCCGAGAGCCCGCATCATCTGGTGGGCCGTGGCGATCGAGGCCGAGAGCACGGGCTTGCCCAGCTCCTGCTCGACGATCTCCACGGATTCGAGTGACGGCATCTGCACACAGGCCGAGAGCACGACGGCGTCGGCGTCGCTGTGGTCCAGGGCGCGGACGATGGGGATGAGGTCGCGCGGGTCGTGGGCGGCGACGTCCAGGTTGTCGGGGATCTCCAGCGCCGTGTGGTCGCCGACCTCGATGCCCTCGTTGCGGATGTAGTCCACGACGGTCCGGGTGAGCGGCTTCAGGTAGGGCGCAACGAGGGTGATCGAGCGGGCCTTCATGGTGTGCAGTGCGCCGACCAGCGCGCCGGCGCTGGTGACGACCGGTGCGGGCGCGCCGTTGTCCTTGGTGATCGCGGTCAGTTTGTCTTCGGAGGCGCGGTGGTAGCCGTGGCCCATGCTCATGATGGCGACGAGACAGGCGTATCCCAGTACGTCGACGCGGGCGTCCGACAGCTCGGCCGCGCACCGGCCGGAGTCGGCGTCCATCGCGGCCAGTTCCTCCTTGACCACGTGCTTCATGCGCATGCGGCTGGAGTGGAAGGTGAACCGCTCCGGTGCGACTGACTCACGGGCCCGGAACAGCGCGGGTATCTCGGTCTCCATCGTGACGTTGGAGCTCGGCACGATCTGTCCGATGCGGAAGGTGCGGGCTCGTTCGCTCATCGTGCGTCCACCACCGGGTTGCGCAGGGTGCCGAGGGATTCGATGGTCGCTTCGACCACGTCGCCGGGTACGAGGAACTGCTGCGGTGTGAAGCTCGCGCCGACTCCGGCCGGCGAACCGGTGGCAATGACGTCACCGGGCTCCAGCGTCACTCCCGCGCTGATGTCGGCGATGAGGTCGGTGATGCGGAACAGCATGTGCCGGGTGTTGCCCTTCTGCTTCACTTCGCCGTTGACGCGCAGCGACAGGTCGAGGTTCTGCGGATCGGCGATGTCGTCGGCGGTGCAGATCGCGGGGCCGAACGGCGCGTAGGAGTCCTGCCCCTTGGAGTAGAACCACTGCCCGGAGCGCCGCTGGTCGCGGGCGCTGATGTCGTTGATGATGCTGTAGCCGAACACGTACTCGAGGGCGTCCTTGGGCCGGACCGACTTGGCGGTCTTGCCGATGACGACGGCGAGTTCACATTCCCAGTCGAGCTGGGAGGTCAGGTCCGCGTTGTGCAGGATCGGCTTGCCGGGGCCGGTCACGGCGGTGGCAGGCTTGCTGAACAGCACGGGCCGCTGCGGAAGTTCCTTGTCGGTGTCGAGGGTCCGCGCGGACTCTGCGACGTGTTCGGTGTAGTTGAGGCCGACACCGATGATCTTTCCCGGGCGCAGCGGTGCCTCCAGTGTCACCTCGGCCAGGGGGTGCTGTGCCGTCTGCGGTACGGGGAGGGTCAGCAGGCGGTCCAGGGCGGCGAGGGCATCGGGACCCGCCTGGATGAGGTCGAGCACGGATGCGGGGGCGGCGCCGAGGCCCGGGACGGCTGCGCAGGATTCGGAGACGAGTCCTGCCACGTCGATGACGGTGTCGCCGCTCTGTACGCCCAGCCGGCGTGCGGGATCGCCGTCCCGGGTGTAGCTGACCAGCAGCATGTGTCCTCCTTCTCGTCGTGTGTGGACAGGGGTTCAGGTCGTGGACTGATGGCCGTCGTTGTCCGTGTAGGCCTCCTCGCGCCAGAAGGCGAGGGAGCGCATCACGGGGAAGTCGTTGAAGGAGAAGAGGACCGCGTCATCACTCGCGCTGGCGTTGGCGTGCTCGTGCCAGGCCCAGGAGGGGACGCAGAAGATGTCGCCCTCCTTCCAGTCGAAGCGCTGTCCGGCGATGACCGAATGGCCGTTGCCCTTGGCGACGTTGTAGACCACCGAGCCGGTGTGGCGGTGTGCTTGCGTGGTCTCGCCGGGGCGCAGCATTTGCAGGTGTGCGCCGAGCGTGGGCATGACCGGTCCACCGGTGAGGGGGTTGCTGTACTCGAGGATGACGCCGTCGTACGGGGAGCCGTCGGTGGCCTTGGCCGCGTTGAGCAGCGCCGGGTACGCCTGCTCCCAGGGGTAGGCGAGGAGCGGTGAGTACGGCTTGGTCCAGCCGTCCGCGAAGCCGTAGGGGCGCAGTTCGCCGGCGCCGTAGGTGAGCAGCGAGGAGTTCACGACCCGCCCGCGCTCCTGATGGAGGTTCGGGTGCACTTCGTAGAAGCCGGCGTCGTGCGCGTTGACCAGCGGGATGTCCAGGCCGTCCTGCCAGATGACGGGGGCGTCGTCGGATTCGTTGCCGTGCTCGTGCCACGTCCAGTTGGGTGTGATGGCGAAGTCGCGCGGTCCGACCTTGAGCTTCTGTCCGTCGACGACGGTCCAGGCTCCCTGGCCCTCGACCACGAAGCGGAGTGCGGCTGCCTGATGGCGGTGAGCGGTCATGGATTCGCCGGGCCCCATGACCTGGAGTCCGGTGTAGAGCATGCCGACGGCTGCGGAGACGTCTTTGCGGCCCGGGTTGACCAGCATGACGACGCGGCGGCCCGCGTCGTCGGCCTTGACCAGGTCCAGGGATTCGAGCACCAGGGGGCGCAGGTCCGCGTACGGCCAGTGCGTGGGAAGCGACTTCGGCTGCGGGTACCACGGCTCGATCTCGTTCGCGACCGTCCACAGCGCTCCGGCCTCGTAGCCGGCGAGCCGGTTGTAGTACTCCCTCAGCTCTGGTGTCTCGCCGACTCGTGCACGGCCCAGGATGTCGTCGCTGTACGTCATGGTCACTCAACCTCCCTGCGATATCTCGCATTCTTGACGCTCGTCATCGTCACGCTATAGCTTCGATCGTGTCAAGAGGCTGGAGGAAGAGATGAACGCACTGGATCCGGGGATTCCCGCCGCACAGTCAGGGCCCGTCCCGCTCTTGGAAGTTCTCGTCACGCACCGGGTCGAATGGCACGACACCGACGCCTCGGGCCATCAGCACCACTCGGCCGTCCTGCGCTGGGTCGAGGCCGCAGAGGCGGAACTGCTGCGGAGCCACGGTCTGGACTGGCTCTTCGGCCGGACTCCCCGAGTACGTCACGAGGTCAGCTATCGCGCGCGGCTCTGGTTCGGCGAGACGGTGGCGACCCGGCTGCGCGTCGTCAGGCTGGGCCGCACATCGTTGACGTACGCCTTCGAGGTCCGCGGCCGGGAAGGCGTGGCCGCGGAGGGAACCCTGGTCGTCGCCCACGCCGAGCCGGACTCGCCCTCGGCCACCCCGTGGCCCCAGGAGGTACGAAAGGCACTGGGCGAACACCTCACCACCACAGCCGAGAGGACGAAGTGATGCGCATCGCCATCATCGGCGGAGGACCCGCCGGCCTGTACTTCGCCGCACTGGCCAAACAGCTCGACCCGTCCCGGGAGATCACCGTCTGGGAGCGCAACGCCCCCGACGACACGTTCGGCTTCGGCGTCGTGTTCTCTGACGAGACCCTGGACGGCGTCGCGAGAGCCGATCCCGCCGTCTTCGCGGCCGTCGAGGCGGACTTCGCCCGCTGGAGCGACATCGACATCCGCTACCGCGGCCGGACGCAGACGTCCGGCGGGCACGGATTCGCCGCGATCTCCCGCAAGCGGCTGCTGCAGATCCTCCAGCAGCGGTGCGCGGAACTCGGCATCGACGTGCGCTATCGCACCCAGGCGCCGCCCGCCGACGAGCTGTCGCGCCAGTACCACCTGGTGATCGCCGCCGACGGCGTCAACTCCGCGACCCGCGCCAAGTTCGCCGACGTCTTCCAGCCCTCACTCGACGTACGGTCCTGCCGGTACATGTGGCTGGCGACCGACCGGGCGCTGGAGGCCTTCACCTTCCTCGTGGCGGAGACGCCGCACGGTCCCCTGCAGGTCCACGCCTACCCCTTCAGCTCCGACCGCTCCACCTTCATCGTCGAGGTCGGCGAGGAGACGTGGCGGGCGGCCGGATTCGACGTCCTCGCGGCCCGTGGCTTCGGCCCGGGCGAGAGCGACCACGCCAGTGTGGCCCGGTGTGCGCAGCTGCTGGCGGACCATCTCGACGGGCAGCGGTTGCTCACCAACAACTCCAAGTGGGTGCAGTTCACCACGGTACGCAACCGCACCTGGCGGCACGGCAACATCGTGCTCCTCGGCGACGCCGCGCACACCGCCCACTTCTCCATCGGCTCCGGCACCAAGCTCGCCATGGAGGACGCGCTCGCCCTGGCCACCGCACTGGAGGAGGACGGCGAGGATCTGCCCGGTGTGCTCGAGGCCTATGAGCGGGACCGCAGGCCCGTCGTCGAGTCCACCCAGCGCGCAGCGCAGGCCAGCCTCGAATGGTTCGAGGCGATCCGGCATTCGGTCGGCCAGGAGCCCGAGCAGTTCGCCTTCAATCTGCTCACCCGCAGCCGCCGCGTCACGCATGACAATCTGCGCTCCCGCGACGCGGATTACACGGCCCGGCTGGAGCGCTGGTTCGGACACCGGGACACCGCCCCTCCCCTGCTTCAGCCTTTCCGGCTGGGCCGCCTCGAACTGCGCAATCGCGTGGTGGCCGCACCCGTCGCCTCCTACGCGGCGGACGCCGACGGCACGGTCGGCGACACCGAACTGGTCCACCTGGGCAGTGCGGCCTTCGGCGGTGCCGGCCTGGTCCTCACGGGAATGACGGCGGTCAGTCCGCGCGGGCGGGTGACGCCGCGCTGCCCGGGCCTGTGGGACGACGCGCACACCTCGGCCTGGCGCCGGATCACCGATCTGGTGCACGCCCACAGCGGTGCGGCGATCGGAGTCCAGCTCAGCCACAGCGGCCGCAAAGGCTCCACCGAGGTGCCGGACCGCGGACCTCTGGGCAGGGCGCTGACCGACGGCGCATGGCGCACCGAAGGTCCCTCCGACGACGCCTGGGCCGATCACCCCGCCCCCCACGTCATGTCCGAAGCGGACCTCGAGCGTGTCGCCGACGAGTTCGCGGCCGCAGCCGTCCGCGCCGATGCCGCCGGCTTCGACGTCCTGGAGATCCAGGCGGGGCACGGCTTCCTGCTCTCGTCGTTCCTGTCCCCGCTGACGAACCACCGCGACGACCGCCACGGAGGCGACCTCGCCGGCAGGCTGGCGTTCCCGCTGCACGTCGTGGACCGAGTACGGGAGAGCTGGCCGCACCACAAGCCCTTGATCGTGCGGATCTCCGCCGTCGACTGGGCCGAGGGCGGGACGGCCATGGAGGACGCCGTCACGATCGCGGCCGAACTGCACGCCCACGGCACGGACGCGATCGACGTCTCCAGCGGCGAAGTCGTCCCGTGGGAGCGTCCCGCGTACGGCCGCACCTACCAGACGCCGTTCGCAGCGCGTATCCGTGCCGCGACCGGTGTGCCGACCATCGCCGTCGGCGGCTACTCCTCGTACGACGACGTCAACACCACCCTCCTGGCGGGCCGCGCGGACCTGGTCGCGCTCGGACGTGCCCAACTGCACGACCCCGCCTGGACGCTGCACGCGGCCGCGGCCGCACAGTACACCGGCCCCGCCGCGCGCTGGCCGCGCCACCTGCGGCCCGGCAGCACTCCCCCGCCCATGGCCGGCCGGCAGCGTCCCCTCCTCACCCTCCGTCCCGAGCCGATACCCGACATCCACCAGCGCTGGCGCCCCGCCGCTGCGGAGAGGACCCGATCATCATGAGCATGCAGCGCGTACTGGAGGATCTGACGCCGTTCACCGCCGCCGCGGTCCAGGCGGCGCCCGTATACCTCGACACCTCCGCCACGGTGGACAAGGCCGTGGCGCTGATCCACGAGGCGGCCGGCAACGGTGCCCGGCTGATCGCCTTCCCCGAGGTGTTCGTCCCCGGCTATCCCTACTGGAACTGGACGCTCAACCCCGTCCAGGGCTCACCCTGGTACGAGCAGCTGTACCGGTCGGCGATCGACGTCCCGGGCCCCCACGTCGACACGCTCCGGGCCGCCGCGGCAGCCACGCAAACCACCGTCGTCATCGGCGTGAACGAACGCGGCGCGCACAGTCTGGGCGTCCTGTACAACACCGTGCTCACCATCGGTCCGGACGGCTCACTCCTCGGGGTTCACCGCAAGCTGGTGCCCACCTGGGCGGAGAAGCTCACCTGGACGGGCGGGGACGGCAGTTCCGTGCGGGTGCACCAGACGCCTGTCGGTCCCCTCGGGGTCCTGGCCTGCGGGGAGAACACCAACACCCTCGCTCGTTTTGCTCTGCTGGCGCAGGGAGAGCTCGTCCATGTCGCGAACTACATATCGCTGCCGGTCGCGCCGGCGGACTACGACATGTCGCAGGCCATCGCCATTCGCACTGCGGCGCACAGCTTCGAGGGGAAAGTCTTCTCGATCGTATCCTGTTCGACGATCACGGACGAGATGATCGAGGTGGCCGCGGGCGACAGCGCCGAGATCGCGAAGATGATGCGCCGACCGCGCAGTGCCCTCTCCGGCATCTTCGGTCCGGACGGGCAGCCGGTGACGGAGCCCCTCGTCGATGAGGAGGGCATCGTCTACGGGCAGGTCGATCTCGCCAAGTGCATCCAGCCCAAGCTGATGCACGACATCATCGGCCACTACAACCGCTTCGACGTCTTCCGCCTGCACCACAACACGTCGCCGCTGCGGCCGCTGACCCAGGAACCGTACCCGGTTGCGGAATCGGCCGCGCCCTTCGGCCTGGAGACCGGCGGCGATCCGCGGGTTCCGCAGGAGCCGGAGTCCGGCTGAAGGCAGGTGGGCTGGGCGCGCGGTCAGCGGCCGCAGACGCGACCGTCCCCCGTTCGCGGTCCTGGTGCTTGTTTCCGCCCCGAGCCGGACGGGGACAGGCACCAGTCCCACGCGGCGACAGCCGCTTCATGTGCGGGCCGCGCCACTGCTCTGCCGGCGCCTGAGCACAGTCACGGTCCGCAGACACGTCCCGCGGTCCGCCGCGACTCGGACCGCGGCCCCGGTCAAGGTCTGGCTCCGCGTCAAGGACAACGGTCGTGGCCGTACTTCGAGGCCGACGAGGCGAAAGTGGTCAGGCCCGCGGAGGACTCTCAAGGGCAACAGGACCAGCCGCACACGGTGAGTCTTCCCGGAGGAGTTCAAGAAGGTGCGGGCGGAGGTGAGACAGGGCCGGCGCGATGCGCGGTGATCCGGCGGGCCGGGACCTGGAGAAGACCGCGAACAACAGGTCGGGGGTCGCCGGGCGGCGCGGCTTCGGTGCCCGCAAGCCGCCGGGACGCGACCGGTGCGGGCGGCGACGCCCGTCGAAAGCGGAAGCCGATGCCGATGTGTCGATGTCGACGGGGATCCCGGACACGGTCCCGACGGTGACGGCCTCGGCGTCGATATCGCCCGACACGCAGCCCGGGGCTCGTTCGATGTGCACCGCCGGCGGCAGCCGAGTGCGGCCATCAGGCCGAGACGTCGCGGCGGACGTCCGGCATGAGGGCCGCCGGGCTCAAAGGTCCAGTGCCAGACGTTCCGACCGGGAGCGTCCCACGCAGATCAGCATGGTTCCCTCCTCATCGTGCTCCTCGGGCGACATCAAGCTCCCGCGGTGCTCGGGCTTCCCCGCCAGCACCCTGGTCTCGCAGGTGCCGCAGTAGCCCTCCTGGCAGGAGAAGTCGATGTCGTCGCGCACCGTGCGGACGACCTCCAGGATGCTCTGCCCGGCACCGACCTGGACCGTCACGCCGGATGCGCGCATCTCGACCTCGAACCCCACATCGGCCGCCCCGGCGCGGAGGGTCGTCTGCGGCTCTTCGGTAGCCGTGAACCGCTCGATGTGCAGGCGGTCCGACAGCCCTTCAGCGGTGCACGCCTCGGTCACCGCGTCCAGCAGCCCGGTGGGGCCGCAGCAAAAGACATGGGCTCCGTCCTCCACGGTGGCCACCAGGCCGGCGACATCGATCAGCCCTTCCTCGTCCTGAGGGACCAGGTGGACCCGACCGGGGCCGTGGGCGGCGAGTTCACCGGCGAAGGCCATCGCACTGCGGCCGCGCCCGCCGTACACGAGGCGCCACTGCGCTCCCCTGCGTTCCACCTCGTCGATCATCGCTTTGATCGGTGTGATGCCTATGCCGCCCGCGACGAAGACGAAAGACGTCGCCGGCATGAGCGGGAAGTGGTTGCGCGGCGCACGCACGGACAGTTCGACCCCGGCCCGCAGTGCGCGGTGGACCTCGAGCGAGCCTCCGCGTCCCTGGTGCTCGCACTGCACGCACACGGTGTACGCCCGAGTGTCCCAGGGGTCGCCGCACAGGGAGTACTGCCGGGTCAGGCCTGAGGGGAGCTGCAGGTCAAGATGTGCACCAGCCTCCCAGTCCGGGAGTTTGCCGCCGTCCATCGGCTCCAGCCGCAGGAGGACGACATCGTCCGCGGCCTCTCGGCGATCTGCGACGCGGACTCGGATCCGTCGCGTATCTGTCCCGTCGGTCATTGGTCAACTCCTCGATGAGTGCGGCCCTGATGTCGGGAGAGACGTCTCTCCATAGCGAGCAGGCCCTCTGTCTGCCGCTGCCTACGGGCCGTGGTCCCCATGGCATTGCGCGCAGGGAGCCACGGCATCCGCGGCGTCGCCCGGATCGGTGCGCGGACGCGTGAGAGCGCACCGGCGGTGAGAGTGGTGAGGTTCGGAGCATCGAGCCGGGTGAGTGTGAACTCCGGCCAGCGCTCCGGGAAGTCGTCTTGGCGAGAGGTACCGACGTCCCGCAGAGCGTGAGCCGTGCATCCGCCGACACTGCGGCGAACTGGTCCCGCGCGACCCGATGAGCCAAGTATGCGGCCTTCATGGCGACAGTCAAGAACGCGCTACATCCAGCCGGGGACCCCGGCTTCCGCTCCCACTGCAATCCGGCGACAACCCCCGCCGGCCGGGCGGGCGCCGCACGGAGGAAACAAGTTTGTTCCACACCAACCATATAGAGGTATTGCGACGACCGTCACAACTGCGTAATGTTCTATCTGTCGGGACGGTCATGCCGCATCGTGGAATAGAGGTTGAGGTCTTGTCAGGAGTTCAATCGGTCGCCAGAGCCATGGCCGTGCTGGAGAAGCTGTCGCTGTCCGGCACGGCAGGCGTCAACGAGCTCGCGCGCGAGCTCGAGCTGGCGCCTTCGACGGTGCAGCGGCTGCTGGGCGCCCTGTCCGAGGCCGGGGTCGTCGAACAGGATCCGGTCGACCGCTCCTACCGGGTGGGACTGCGGCTCTTCCAGTGGGGCCAGACCCCGTTGCGCCGACTGCGGCTGCGGGAACTCGCCAAGCCTCACATGCAGGAGCTCGCCGTCGAAGTAGGGGAAACCATCGCGCTCGGTGTCCTCGACGGCGCGCATGTGATGCACGTGGAATGGATTCCGGCCCGCCACCTGGTGCAGCCGCGCATCGGAATCGGCGACCGAACTCCGGCGCTCTCCTCCTCGATGGGCCAGTGCCTGATCGCCTGGCTGCCGCGGCAGCAGCGCATCGACATCGCCATGGAGTCGGCGGCGGACGCCGGTTCGCCCGGCGATCCCGCTGTCATCGAGGAGGTGCTCGCCACCGTCCGGGCCCAGGGGTTCGCGATCGTCGCCGATCCCCAGGCCAATGTCCGCACCATCGCCGTTCCGGTGCGGGCCGGCATGGAACAGGCCGTCGGCGCCCTGGGCATCGGCGGGCCCTCTACCCGGTTCCCGGCCGACCGCGCAACGTCCATCGCTCCCCGCCTGATCGAAGTGGGCGCGGCCATCAGCAACTACTACGGCACGCTGCTCGCCACCCCGCACGACCGGGAGTGGAGCCTTGATGGGAGAGGTTCATGACAGTACAGGCACCCTCGGAAGCTAACGAACCCGACGAGCAGGAACTCTTGAGATTCCGCACGTCCCTGCGCCATTTCCCCAGCGGTGTCGCCGTGGTGACGGTCGCCGACGGTGACGGCGTCTACGGCATGACGGCGAGCTCTTTCACTTCGGTGTCGCTCAAGCCCCAGCTCTGCTCGGTCAGCGTCAACAAGCCCGGCAGGATGCACCGGCTGCTCGCGCAGTCGGACGGGACCTTCGGCATCAGCGTCCTCAGCGCGGACCAGGGTCCGATCGCGGACTTCTACGCCAGACGGCCGTGGAGTCCCGCGAAGCTCGACGTACCCATGACCCGCCGGCTGGGCTGCCCGGTGATCCAGGGCGCCCTCGTGTGGATGGTCTGCGCCAAGTGGGCCGAGTACGAGGGCGGGGACCACACCATCTTTGTCGGCCACGTACGGGACCACGGTGCCGCCGCCATCGAGAGCGCCGCGCCCCTCGTCTGCCACAACTCGACCTATCACCAGCTCGGTGCGCCGATCGGTGCGGCCGACGTGCCCCGGCCCGAAAGGACGAAGCGATGAGCCACATACTCCAACCCGATGACATCGTCTGGAACAAGCTCGACAACCCCCGTGTCCCCGGAGTCGGCTTCGCGTTCAGCGAGAGCGTGATCGACAAGGACTACACAGGCCTCTACAGCGCACAGTTGGGCCTCATCGGCCCGGGCGGCAGCTCGAAGCCGCACCGGGACCCCTACAACCACGCGTTCTACTTCATCCGCGGCACCGGCACCGTACAGGTCGCCGACGAGACCGCAGACCTGGTGCCCGGGACGATCGTGAAGGTGCCCACGGGCAAGGTCCACAGCTTCGTGAACACCGGCGAGGACGACCTCGTCTTCCTGGTCATCTACGACCCGCCGTACGTGGCCGGCAGCAGATTCGAGAGGTAGGAGGGCCATCGTGTTCACTGGACGCAGCACACCCGCCGAACGCAACCGCCACGTCGGCCCGATCGCCTTTGCACTGCTGGTAACGACGGCGGTCGCGACGGTATCCGCCTGCGGGACGGCGGACTCCGCCCCCGAGTCAGGCTCCCGACCCACCGTGAAACTGGCCCTGAACCCGGCCCAGCTCCAGTACCTGCCGATCATGCTCGCCATCGACCGGGGCTACTTCCGCGACGCCGGCGTGAACGTCGAACTCACGACGTACCAGGGGTCCGCGAACAACCAGATCCCCCTACTGGCCCGCGGCGACATCGACCTGAGCCCGGCCGTCTCCGGCCCCTCGCTCTTCAACCAGTACGAGCAGGGCTTCCGGATCAAACTGCTCGCGAACCTGACCGCACCGCGGAAGGGCTACCGTGACGGCTCCGTGCTGGTGGTCCGCAAGGACCGTTGGGACACGGGCGAGATACGGAGCCCGAAGGACCTGGAGGGCCGCAGGGTGGACGGTTCCGCAGAGGGCAATCCCGCCGACTTCCTGATGCGGCAGACCCTGCTGAGCGCCGGCGTCGAGCCGGCGGACGTAAAGCTGGAGCACCGGGCGCGGACCCCCGTCGACTCGGTGGAGTTCCTGCGCAACCGCACGGTCGAGGCGACGGTGATCAGCGAGCCGGCCGCCACCCTGGCCGAGGTCGAGGGCCTCGGCGTCCGGTGGCTCGGATACAACTCCGTCGTCCCCTGGTACCAGGAGACGTTCCTCGCGGCGTCCGAGAAGTTCGCCGCCGAACGCCCGGACGACGCCCGCAAGGTGCTTGGGGCGTACCTGCGCGCGGTCAAGGACGTGAACGCCTCGCACGGCTCATGGACGCCGGAGCTCCTGGCGCTGGCGGCGAAGTGGACCAAGCAGAAGCAAGAAACCCTCAACGCAGTAGGAGGGCTGATGTACTACACCCCCGACGGAGCCGTCGACGAGAAGGGCCTGGCCAAGGTCCAGGACTTCTGGTCCGAAGAGAAGCTCGTCCCCCGCGAGATACCGGTCGGCGAACTCGTCGACACCAGAGCCCTCAGTACGGCAACGGGCGGCTCACGGTGACGGCCCGTCAACAGCTGTCGGACGCCGCTCCCGAGACCATGACGACGACGGACGGCATCGAGATCGCCGACGTCCGCAAATCGTTCGACTACGGACGTGACGAGGTGACCGCCCTCGACAGCCTCAACCTGACCGTGCCGGCTGGTGAGTTCCTGTGCATCGTCGGCCCCAGCGGCTGCGGGAAGACCACCCTGCTCCGCATCCTCGCCGGCCTCGAGCAGCCGACCACTGGCGAGGTGCGCTGGACGCTGGACGCCGGCCGCAACCCGCTGCGTTCCATGGTGTTCCAGAACCAGGGCGTGTTCCCGTGGATGACCGTACTCGAGAACGTGGCGTACGGACTCACCGTACGGCGCGTGAAGAAGGCGGTGCGGCTGGACACAGCACGGCGATTCGTGGCGGCGCTCGGCCTGTCCCGGTTCGAGTCGGCCTACCCCGCACAACTGTCCGGTGGCATGCAGCAACGCGTCAACATCGCCAGGGCGTTCGCCAACGACCCGGCAGTGCTCCTGATGGACGAACCGTTCGCCAACCTCGACGAGCAGACGAAGCTCATCCTCCAGGACGACCTGTTGCGCATATGGGACGGCACACGCAAGACGGTCGTGTTCATCACCCACTCGCTCGACGAGGCGATCACCCTCGGTGACCGTGTCGTCGTGCTCTCGCGGCGCCCCGGGCGCATCAAGTCCGTCGTGGACATCACTCTGCCGCGTCCCCGCAACGCCATCGATCTGCGCAACGACCACCGCTTCGTGGAACTGCGCCAGACGATCTGGGACTCGCTGCGCGAAGAGGTCGTCTCGCTGCGCGGCGGAGCCGGTCAGGAGGCCTCATGACCACCCTGGCTCCCAAGCCCGCCGAAGCCTCTGGCACTGCGGCACGCGCCGGCCGGATGCCGAGCCGTCCCTCGCGCACAGGCCGCCTTCTGTGGGCGGCGGTCAGCCCATTGGTGCTGCTGCTCCTGTGGGAGGCATCGGCCCGGCTCGGCCTCATCGACGCACGCGTGCTCCCGCCACCCACCGCGGTCGGCACCCGCATGATCGAACTCTTCCTCCACGAAGGACTGCTGTCGCATCTGGAGGCGACTGTCCTGCGGTTCCTAGCCGGCCTGACCATCGGCGTCACGGCAGGAATCCTCGTCGGTCTCACCACGGGCCTGTTCACCACGGCCCACCGGATCCTCAACCCGGTGATCGCCCTGCTCTACCCACTGCCCAGGATCGCCATGTTCCCGCTCATCCTCATCCTGGTCGGTCTCAACGAACGAGCCAATGTCCTCGAGATCACCCTGGCTCCCTTCTTCGCCATGGCGATCAGCACCATGGGCGCAGTGCGTTCGATCGACCCGATCCACCGCGACGTCGCCGCCAGTTTCAACACGGGCACACTCGACCTCTACCGGCGGATCACCCTCCCCGCCGTTCTTCCCGCGATCTTCGGTGCGCTCAGGGTCTCAGTGGGACTCGCCCTCACGTCGACCACGGCCGTGGAGTTCCTCGCCGCGGACAAGGGGCTCGGCTACCTCATCTGGCACGCCTGGCAGATCCTCTCGCTCCAGGACTGCCTGGCCGTCATGGCCGTCGCCGGCTTCCTCGGCGCGCTGGCTTACGGAGGCGTCGGCATGCTGCAACGTTTCGCCGTTCCCTGGCAGCGTCGCCAGGCCTGAGCAGCTCCCAGCGTCCGACCGGCCGGGTCACCGCCGCCTCCCCTCGACCGGCTCGCGGCTGGCCGGCGACGCCGCATGCCGCACATCGGCCTCCGGCCCGGCGGTTGCGGTGACTCCGCGTCACCCCTGATTCCCACCCGTGCCGTTTCCCCGCACACCGACAAGCGCGCTGGACCGTCCGGGCCGGCCGCGATTTCCGAAGGGAAATTACATGGTCTTTGACGACATCGTGATCGGTGCCGGCTCGGCGGGCGCCGTACTGGCCGCACGCCTCTCGGAGGACCCGGATCGCCAGGTCCTGCTGATCGAGGCCGGCCCGGACTATCCGACAGCACAGCAGACCCCTGTCGGTGTCCTCGCGACCCGGCGGGTGCCCTTCGACCACGACTGGGGCTACACGGCCGAGGTCGTGCCCGGCCGGCGCGCGCCGTATCCGCGCGGCCGGCTGACCGGAGGATCTTCGGCGGTGAACGCCGCACTCGCGCTGCGCGGGCTTCCCGAGGACTACGACGAGTGGGCCCTCAAGGGCAACGACGAGTGGGGCTGGAACGCGCTCCTGCCCGTCTTCCGGCAGATCGAGGACGACCCGGCCGGCGATCCCGCGTTCCACGGCACCGGCGGTCCCACACCGGTCCAGCGCACTCCCGAGAACCAACTCACCCCGGTACACGCGGCGTTTCTGCGCACCTGCCTGGGGCTGGGACACCCCTTCACGGCCGACCACAACGCCCCCGACTCCACCGGCGCGGGGCCGGGCCCGGCCAACGAGCGCGACGGGATACGGATATCCACGTCGCTCGCCTATCTGAGCAAGGCCCGTTCCCGGCCCAACCTGACCATCCGGACCGGCTGCGTCACCGACCGCGTCCTGCTGAGCGGCACCCGCGTGACCGGCGTCGGCTTCGAGTGCGACGGCGTCCGCGAGCAGGCGGCGGGCCGCCGGGTGACCCTGGCCGCGGGTGCGGTGGGATCGCCGGCCATCCTGCTGCGCTCCGGCATCGGACCCGCCGGGGAACTGGCCGCGCTCGGCATCGAGGTGGCGGCGGACCTGCCCGGGGTAGGGACCAATCTCCTCGACCACGCCCAGCTCGCACTCAGCCTGACGCCCCCGGCCGGACCCGCAGACGCGGCGGCGCCGTACTGGCAGACGGTGCTGCAGTGGACCGCCCCCGGCTCCGCGGACCGCAACGACATGCAGAGCCTGTTGATCCATCAGGTCGCGCAGCCCGCCCTGCGCCTGGCCACCAGCCTGATGCGGCCGCATTCCTGCGGGGTACTGCGGCTGGCCGACCGCTCCCCGCACACCCCGCCCGACATCCAGCTGAACCTCGCCTCCGACCCCGAGGACATCCGCAGGCTCACCGAGGGACTGCGGCACCTGTGCACGCTCGCCGCCTCCCCCGAGCTCGCCGCCCACCACGACGGAACCGCAACCTTCGACGACGGTCAGGTGCTGCCCGTGGCGAACCTGAGCGAGCGGTTCGCGGACCCCGACAGCGCGACCGAGCACATCCAGCGCACGGTCTCGCACTATGTCCACCTGGTGGGCGGCGCGCGGATGGGACCGGACAGCGACCCGGAGGCGGTCGTGGACCAGCGCTGCCGGGTGCGCGGCATCGAAGGGCTTCGCGTGGCCGACGCCTCGGTCATGCCGGACATCCCCCGTGCCAACACGCACCTCACCTGCGTCGTCATCGGCGAGCGCGTCGCGGCGTGGATAAGAGCGGAGCAGTGAACCCTCCCGCACACGGCCCACGGCACCACCACCGGCACGACCTGACCTCCGCACTCCTCACCCAGCAAGGGATGGCGTCGATGACCGAGAGCAGCCTCACCCCGTTGGAGATCGACACCGACCGCTCCACCGTGTACGTGGACGGAGCCTGGCGGCCGAGCCACAGCCAGGAGCGGGTCTTCGAGATCAACCCGGCAACCGAGGACGTCATCGGGTCCACGCCCGACGGAGACGCCGAGGACGTCGACTCCGCCGTGCGCGCGGCCCGGGCCGCCCTGATCCGCTCCGACTGGGCCGGGCTCTCCCCGGTCGAGCGTGCCGCCTACCTGGTGGCGATGGCGGACCGTCTCGACCAGCGGGCCGACCAGGCCGCTCGGTTCGTCACCACCGAGAACGGCGTGCCCCTCACCACCAGTGCCCAGTTGGTCGCGGCCGCGTCCGGGGTCCTCCGGTACTACGCCTCGCTCGCCCGGACCTTCCAGTTTGAGGAGCGCCGCGATACCACGATCGTGCGGCGGGAACCGATCGGCGTGGCGGGACTCATCCTGCCCTGGAACGGGCCGCTGAACCTGGCCTACATGAAGATCGCCCCGGCACTGCTCGCCGGATGCACAGTCGTACTCAAGCCGGCTCCGGAAACCTCGCTCAGCACCGCGTTCATCGCCGACGCGGCCGAGGCCGCCGGGCTGCCCGCCGGGGTCGTCAACATCGTCACCGGCGGACCCGGGACCGGGGCGGCCCTCGTTGCCCACAACGGCATCGACAAGGTCGCCTTCACCGGGTCGACGACGGCTGGCCGGGCAATCGCCGCTCAGTGCGGCCAGGCCATGAAGCCGGGGACGTTCGAGCTCGGCGGGAAGTCGGCGTCCGTCCTCCTCGACGACGTCGACCTGGACGTGTTCCTGCCGCAGGTCCTTGACGTGAGCCTCGCCGGATCGGGCCAGAGCTGCAAACTGAGCACCCGGATCCTGGTCGCCCGCGACCGCTACGACGAGGTATGCGACGGGCTGCGCGAGACCCTGAGCCCGCTCGTGGTCGGCGACCCGTTCGATCCCGCCACCGACTTCGGACCGCTGGCGATCGAGCGCCAACGGGACCGCGTCGAGGGATACATCCGGTCCGGACTCGACCAAGGCGCGAAACTGCTCATGGGCGGCGGTCGGCCGACGCACCTGCCCATGGGCTACTACGTCGAGCCCACAATCTTCATGAACGTCGAGAACTCCATGCGCATCGCCCAGGAAGAGATCTTCGGTCCCGTGCTCGCGGTCATCCCGTTCGGCAATGACGACGAAGCAGTCGCACTGGCCAACGACTCCTCCTACGGTCTCGGCGGCGCGGTCTACACCACAGACGCCGAACGCGGCACCGACATCGCCCGCCGTATCCAGACCGGCACGATCGGCGTCAACGGCTACACCATCGACCCGCTCGCACCGTTCGGAGGCTACAAGCAGAGCGGCATCGGCCGGGAACTCGGCCCCGAAGGCCTGGCCGCCTACCTGCAGACCAAGTCCATCTACCACGCCGCCTGACCGACCCGGCAGGCGGCCGAGAAGAGGGCCAGGGCAATCGCCCTGGCCCCAGGCACTGGTCGGGATCGGTCCCGGTCTGTACAGCGGGGAGTGTTCAATCAACGGCGGATCCGATGATCAAGGAGACGCCAGATGAGCGAGACCATCGTGGAGACCGAGGCCGTGGAGGAGCCGGTCGTCGTACCGACCGTGGAGGCGGTGTCGGATGACCAGTTGATCGGGATGCTGGTCGACCGGGCCCGGTCCGAGGGCCTGCGGCTGACCGGTGAGGGCGGGTTGTTGCAGCAGCTCACCAAGCGGGTGCTGGAGTCTGCCCTGGAGGGCGAGATCACCGATCACCTCGGTTATGACAAGCATGACGCCGAGGGCCGGAACAGCGGCAACAGCCGCAACGGAACCCGTGCCAAGACCGTCCTGACCGACGTCGGCCCGGTCGAGGTGAGGGTGCCGCGTGACGTGGCCGGCACGTTCGAGCCACAGATCGTCAAGAAGCGGCAGCGCCGGCTGTCCGGCGTGGACGAGATGGTGCTGTCTCTGTCTGCGAAGGGACTGACCCACGGGGAGATCTCCGCGCACCTGGCCGAGGTGTACGGCGCCGAGGTGTCCAAGGCGACGATCACCACGATCACCGACAGCGATAGTGATACCCGGGTCCCCGGTGGTCGTGGCTCGATCACTGACTGACGTCCTGCTGGACTGTCTTTGCCTTGGTCTGTCCGGCCGCCGGGGCCCGTTCCCGAGGCCCCGGCCGGGTGGATCATGACCTCATAGGAGCCTGGCCAGAGGCCCCATCGCTGTCCTGTCTGCCCCACCCGGCTGGAGCCACCTCCGGTCAGGAAGGCATCTCCAGCATGACAGGAACGGACACCGCAGCAGTCGTCGAACACGTGGTGATCGGTGGGGTGGACTCTCATGCCGACACCGTCCACGTCGCGGTGGTGACCGACCGCGGTGGGCAGATCGCCGATGCCGAGTTCCCCACAACGGCCGCCGGATACACGGCTGCTCTGGCCTTCCTGGCTGCTCACGGCACCGTTGCCGCCGTCGGCGTGGAGGGCACGTCGTCCTACGGGTCGGGGTTCACGCATGCGGCCCGCGAGGCCGGTCTGACCGTGGTCGAGGTCAACCGGCCGGACAAGGCCGAGCGCCGCAGGATCGGGCACCATCGCCGCCCGGCACGCCAGGACTGCTGTCCACCTGATCAGCGAGGTGACGGCGATCCACCTGGTGGCGCTCTGCCAGGCCGCGGACATCATCGGCGCCGACAAGCTCGGCCCCCATACCGCCCGTGCCTACAGCTACCTGCGCAGCATCGTCCCCTTCGTCCAGGAAGACCGCCCCCCGGACGAAGAGTTCCAGCTGACCGCCAAGTTGCTCATCGACGGCTCTCTCCGCCGCAATGTGATGGCCAGTTGAGCCCCAGGACCGCGACTCTGGCCACTCGACTTCGGTGGTGTACCGGGGATAGAAGCCCTTCTCCGCGTTCGGTCAGCGGGCCGAGCCGCCGCGTGGCACGGTGTCCCGGGCCGGCCGGGTGCCGGGTCAATGGGCAACGGCGCCGTCCAGGCGGTGTACGAGGCCTGGGGCTACCGCAAGGTCGGTGACCAGCAGCCGTTCCCCCGACTCGCCCGTCTACGCTGCGATGATCCGTCCAGTCCGGGAGCCCTGACAGGACCGAGGAGCACCCCCGCCTCCGCGCGGCGCCGAGGAGCGCCTGGCTGTCCTGTCGGCGTCAAGACTCTTGTTGTGGACCGCCCATTCATCCCCCATGCCCGGCGGGAGCATCGGCTTCAGGGATAGGCCCCGTCGGGCATCCGTTCAGGGTTACATGCAGTGCTACCAGCCACGGAGGCGGCCCATCCGCGAGTGCCGGTCTACGGATGCGTACGCGCCCCAGGCCAGAGCGGCGATCCCGGGGCGCGATGGCGGGGATTGAGAACCGATCACCGGGTGGTGAACCCCGCCGCGCCACACTATCCACCTCGTCGGTGTCTTTCGAGCAGCTGACGCGCTCCACTGTGCTCCCGGCGTCCCGGGGAGAGGCGACTGCGCCCGTAGATAAGCGCGCCGCCGCACGAGACACCTAGGAGCGTGTCTCAGTAACCGCAACCCGCCTGCGGTTCGTGATCGTTCGTGCGGGATGATGCTGGTATGAGTGGCGGGGATGGACTGTTCGAGGTCGAGCCGGTCGAAAAGAAGCAGCCGCGGGGTCGTGCGGCCGGGGTGGACAAGACATTCCGGGCGTTCGACCCCCACCAGGTCCTGCTGCTGCCGCCGTCGCTGGACGACTGGCTGCCCGAGGACCACCTGGCCCGGTTCGTCGCCGACCTGGTCGACGAGGTGCTCGACCTCGGACCAGTTCTGGCGGACTACACCGAAAAGCGCGGCTACCCGCCCTACGATCCGCGGCTGATGGTGCGGCTGCTGATCTACGGCTACACCACCGGCATCCGCTCCTCGCGGGCGATCGAGCGCCGGTGCGCCGACGATGTCGCGTTCCGCTTCCTGGCTGCCGACCAGGCCCCGGACTTCCGCTCGATCGCCCGGTTCCGCCGCCGGCACCTGGACGCCCTGGCCGGCCTGTTCACCCAGTCGCTGCACCTCGCCC
>NZ_JBHWKX010000083.1:16696-24444 GCF_042730885.1 Streptomyces sp. NPDC059909 | reverse complement strand
CCCGCCGGCCCGGCCGCCGAGGCCGCGCCCGCGCCCACGCCCGCCGGCCCGGCCGCCGAGGCCGCGCCCGCGCCCACCCTGCGCATCACCCGCAGCCGCACCGCCTGGGCCCTCGCCTGCTTCTTCGGGCTCCAGGCCACCGGCGCGTACATCACCATGAGCTGGATGCCGCAGATCTTCCGCGACGCCGGCGTCCCGGCCGGCACGGCGGGCGTGCTGCTCGCCATCACGATGGTCATGGGCGTCCCCCTCGCCTTCGTCATCCCCCGGCTGGCCACCCGGCTCAGGAGCCAGGGCCCGATCGTCTTCGCCCTCGGCCTGTGCGGACTCACGGGCTACGCGGGCCTCTTCTTCGCGCCCGCCGCGGGCGCCTGGGCCTGGGCCCTGCTGCTGGGCATCTCGAACTGCTCGTTCCCGCTCGCCCTGACGATGATCGGGATGCGAGCGCGGACCGGCACCGGCGTCGTACGGCTCTCCGCCTTCGCCCAGAGCACCGGCTATCTGATCTCCATCCCCGGCCCGCTCCTGGTCGGCGTGCTCTACCAGCACAGCGGCGGCTGGGAGCTGCCGCTCGCGCTGATGGGCGGGCTCATGGTCCCGCAGATGATCGCCGGGAGCCTCGCGGGCAGGGACCGGACGATCGAGCACGAAGCCGGGATGCGAGACTGACCGTATGCCTGTGCTCGAACCGAACCCCCCGAACGGCCAGAAGAAGCTCCTGCTCGTCTTCGGCGCGATGATCGCCATCACGGTCGTCATCGGCGTCATCGCCTCGATCGCCGCACCGTGACGACCACGGTGAGTGCGGCGAACGGTGGTGCCGGCACCACCATCCCCTAGGGGGTCAGTGTCAGGGTGAAGTGGGTGGGTCACCGGATGGGAGACCAGGCCCATGATCCGTAGGTTGGAAGCAGCTCGGCAGCCCGGCCGAGCAGCGCACCACAAGACCCTACGGAGGCGGCCATGTCGGCCCGTGCACACACCCGCTCCCACGCCCCGGCCGCGGGCGGCGTGGACGTCCGGCTGCCGTGGTGGGCGCTCGTGCTGCCGGTGATCGCCTTCGCCGCGCTGCTGGTCCTGATGACCGCCTCCGGCGAGGCGCACGCCGTCACGGGCGTCCCGGGCGACCCCTCGTACGTCTTCATCCTGGACCGGATCCAGACCCTGACCGGCTCCTGACCGGCTCCTGACCGCCCGGCGCGCCTCGGCGTCATCCTTGGCGGGGATGCGAGTCAACACCCTGCGCCCGATGGCCGGTTTCATGCGAAGCTGGGGACCATGAGCGCCGCAGTGTTTTCCGGGGGGACACGCCCCGGAACCCCTGAATCCCGAAGGATCGTTCTCCTCCGCCATGCGAAGGCCGACTGGCCCCAGGTGCCCGACCATGAGCGGCCGCTCGCCGAGCGAGGCCGCAAGGACGCCGCCGTCGCCGGACGCAAGCTCGCGGAAACCGGCATCTCCTTCGACCTGGCCATGTGTTCGACGGCGACGAGGACCCGCGAGACATGGAAGCTGGCCGTCCACGAGCTGCCGCAGCGCCCGCGGACGGTGTACGAGGAGCGACTCTACGAGGCCTCGCTCGGCGACCTGCTCGCGCTGCTCAACGAGACGCCGGACGACGTCTTTGACCTGCTCCTGATCGGCCACAACCCCGGCATGCACGCTCTGGCCGACGCCCTCGCCGGACAGGTCGAGGGCGACGCCCTGGCCAGGATGAACCGGGGCGGCTTCCCGACCGCCGCGTTCGCAGTCGTCGGCTTCGAGGGCTCCTGGAAGTCCGTCGAGCACGGCGTCGGCAAGCTCCTCGACTACTGGGCCCCGCACGACTGACCGCCGCTCACCGGCGGAAGCACCGACAGACGAACCGGCCCAGGTGCGCGGAGCGCGTACCTGGGCCGGTCGGTTGACTGCCTATGGCTCAGACTTCGTGGACGTCCGCCGCCTCGACCTCTTCACGGGTGATCCCGAGCAGATACAGCACGGCGTCGAGGAACGGCACGTTGACCGCCGTGTCGGCGGCCTTCCGCACCACCGGCTTGGCGTTGAAGGCCACGCCGAGCCCCGCCGCGTTGAGCATGTCCAGATCGTTGGCGCCGTCACCGATCGCGACGGTCTGGGACAGCGGTACGCCCGCCTCCGCCGCGAACCGCCGCAGCAGTCGCGCCTTCCCCGCCCGGTCGACGATCTCGCCGGTGACCCGGCCGGTCAGCTTCCCGTCCACGATCTCCAGCGTGTTGGCGGAGGCGAAGTCCAGACCGAGACGCTCCTTGAGGTCATCGGTGACCTGGGTGAAACCGCCAGAGACGACTCCGACTTGGTAGCCGAGCCGCTTCAGCGTACGGATCAGGGTGCGGGCGCCCGGCGTCAGCCGTACCTCCGCACGCACCTTGTCCACCACCGACGCGTCGAGGCCCGCGAGCAGCGCCACGCGCGCGTGCAGCGACTGCTCGAAGTCCAGCTCGCCGCGCATCGCCTCCGCGGTCACCTCGGCGACCTGGTCCTCGCAGCCGGCGTGCGAGGCGAACAGCTCGATGACCTCGTCCTGGATCAGGGTGGAGTCCACGTCCATCACCACCAGCCGCTGCGCCCTGCGGTGCAGCCCGGCCGACACGACCGCGACGTCCACTCCGATCTCCGCCGCCTCCATGGCGAGCGCCGTGCGCAGCGGCTCGGTCTCGCAGCCGGACACCGCGAACTCCACAGCGGTCACGGGGTACTTCGCCAGCCGGAAGATACGGTCGATGTTGCCGCCGGTCCCGGTGATCCGTGCCGCTATGGCCGCAGTGGACTCCGCGGTCAGCGGGTGTCCGAGCACGGTGACATGGGAACGGCCGCTGCCGCGGGGACGGTTGTCGCCCGTGCCCGAGATGATCTCGGCCTGGAGCTTCAGCGACTCGGCCCAGCTGTGCACGGTCGCCCGCAGTTCACCCTCGCTCCCGACGGAGGGCTCCGTGACGAGCGCGCACAGCGTGATGCGGCCACGCGTGACGACCTGCTCGATGTCGACCACGTCGACGGCGTAGGCGGCGAGGGTGTCGAAGAGCCCGGCGGTGATCCCGGGACGGTCCTTCCCGAAGATCTTGACCAGGAGGGTGGGGACGTCGGAAGTCTGTGGGGGCTGCAATGCGCTCATGGTGCTTCCACCGTATCGGGCACCCGGTGCCACCCGCCCCCCTGTCCCGAGTGCCGGACACCTGGTCGGGGCCGCCCGCACCCGCCGGCGACACGGAACCTCAGCGGCCCGCCCGCGGCACCCCCGGAGGCGGTGGCCCCTCGGGCGGGCGGTCCTCGGGCGCCCCGTGCGCCCCGTGCCTCCCGTGCCCCCCACCCTCCGCCGGAGGCAGCCGCAGATACGGATTCGTGTCCGGGTTCGGCGGGCGGTACGGCACCGACGGCCGGTACGGCCCCTCGGGCGGAGCCGGCACCTGCGGCCCGCCCTGGGCGAACGGCGCCGCCCGCCGCCCCGCCGCGCCCACCCCGTACGCCAGCAGCGCTCCCACGCCCCCCGCCCCCGCTCCCCACGCCGCCCCCAGCACCACCGCCGTCCCGGGATGCCCGTGCAGCTCCACCCCCGCCCCGAACGCGTCGACCCCCAGGACCGACAGCGACGCGTCCGCCGACACATCCGTCAGCACCACCAGCAGCGGCAGCACCACCGCTGTCACGACCCCCAGCGACAGCGCACACCGCCCCGCGAACCCCACGGCCCCGATCCCCTCCCGCAGCGGCATACGCACCCCCACCAGCGCGCCGGCGCACAGCATCATCAGCGCGCACGCCACCGCCAGCAGCCACACCCGCCCGTCCAGCTCCGCCAGCCGCCCCACCGTCACCGGCTCGTCCGCCGACATCCGCAACAGCTCGTCCAGCGGATCGGGCAGCACCTTCGCCGGCTCGCCGGTCGCCTTCCCCTCCCACGGCACGAAGAGCCCGAGGGGCACGGCGAGCCACGCGCCGTTCGGCGCGCCCAGCAGAGCGGCGCCACCGATCCTCCCGGGGTGCTCGTCGCCGATCGCCGCGTACGCCGCGGCCGCGCCCCCAGCCGCCACGGCGACCAGCAGCACCGTCACCAGCGCCGACACCGCCGGCCGTACGACCCGGTGCACCGCCTCCCAGCCGCGCGGCAGCGGCGTACGGCGCGAGGCGAGCAGCGCGATGAGCAGCACCCCCAGCACCCAGAACAGCGCACCCGCCAGCGAGTCGGCGGTGTCGACGGTGAACCCGACCGATGCCCTGGCGTCCACGAGGTCCCCGAGCCGGTCGGGCAACAGCCCTCCGATGTCACCGATATCGCCGATGTCACCGAGTCCCGGGATCTCGATCCCGCCGCCCCCGCCGCTTCGGCCCGGCAGGTCGTCCAGCCGTAGTGCCCCGCCGTCGAACGTGATGACGTCGTGCCCCGCCCAGGCCAGCCCGCCGACCACCCCGAGGAACAGTGCCACCAACACCCAGGCCCGCGCCGCCAGTTCGGTGTCCGACACCCACGCGCCGGCCGCGCGCAGCGACCGCAGGAAGAAGTGGGACAGCAGCAGCGCCCCGACCAGGCCCACCCCGAGCGGCGTGAAGTCGACGGCCGTCGACGCCTCCGCCCCCTCCAGGCCGAACACGGACACATCGCCCGACGGCGTGACGGAACCCCCCACCGCGAGCACCGTCACCGCCGCGGTCATCGGCCCCAGCGAGCCGCTCGCATCGGCGCCCAGCAGATGCAGTCCGAGCGCCGCCGTGCCCGCCATCCCGGCCATCGCCCAGCTCACCGCGGCGATCGACGCAAGCACCACATCGCCCCATGGCACCCGCCGTTCCGGGTCCCTGCTGTCGCTCGCCGCCATCAGGACCCCCCGATCCGTACGGACTTGTCCCCTTCGTGCCCGATCCGTGGGCACTCATGGGCGCTTACCACTCTCCGGGGGCGTTTCTCCGCCGTCAACGGCGCGTTCGCGCAAGCCTGAACACCGTTTTCACGAGGGCCGACTTTCGGTTACGGTGCCGGGCCTGAAATAGTTCCTCACGATGTTCACCATCCCTAGACTCCCTGCGACGGGGGTAACTCGGGGGACAACTAGTGGGGCATGGAGTGCCTGAACTCGTACTGGAATTGAACGGAAGGACCTGGACCCTCGATCCGTCCAGGTCGTACACCCTGGGACGCGATCCGCAGGGGGACCTGGTGATCGACGACGCCAGGGTCTCGTGGCGGCACGCCACGATCAGCTGGGGCGGCCGGAGTTGGGTCATCGAGGACCACGGCAGCACCAACGGCACCTATGTGCAGGGCCAGCGGATCCACCAGATGGAGATCGGCCCCGGCTCCGCGGTGCACCTCGGCAACGCCACCGACGGCCCGCAGCTGAATCTCTCCGATGCCGCTGCCGGCGCGTACAGCGCCCAGGGAGCCGCCCCGCAGCAGGCGCAGGGTGCCGCGGGCGCGCAGGCCCAGCAGCCGCAGCAGTGGCAGCAGAAGGCCCCGCAGGGACAGGGCCAGGCGCAGGCCCAGGTGCCGCACCAGCAGTGGCAGCAGCCACCGGCCGCGCACATCCCGCAGCAGCACTCCCCGGGCGGGCACTCCCCGGGCCAGGGTGGGGCCGCGGGGGCCCCGCCGGTCTACGGCGACCGCAGCCCGACCACGTTCCACCAGTTCTCGCTCGGCCGCGTCATGCGCATCGGTCGTGCGCTCGAGAACGAGCTCGTGGTCTCCGACCTGCAGGTCTCCCGCCATCACGCCGAGTTCCACGCCACTCCCGACGGCCGCTTCGAGATCCGTGACCTCGGTTCCCACAACGGCACGTACGTCAACGGTCAGCCGATGACCAAGGGCGGCACCGCCCTCCTCGGCCCCAACGACATCGTCGGCGTCGGCCACTCGACCTTCCGTATCGTCGGCGGGCAGCTCGAGGAGTTCGTCGACACCGGTGAGATCTCCTTCTCCGCCCGACACCTCACGGTGACGGTCGACGGCGGCAAGCAGATCCTCAAGGACGTCTCCTTCGGCGTCCCGGAGAAGTCGCTGATCGGCGTGATCGGGCCGTCCGGATCCGGGAAGTCGACGCTCCTCAAGGCGCTCACCGGCTACCGGCCCGCCGACCAGGGCGACGTCCTCTACGACAACCGCAGCCTCTACAAGCAGTTCGCCGAGCTGCGCCAGCGCATCGGTCTGGTCCCGCAGGACGACATCCTGCACAAGGAACTGACCGTCCAGAAGGCGCTCAGATACGCGGCGAAGCTCCGCTTCCCCGGCGACACCGCACCGGCCGAGCGCGAGGCCCGTATCGACGAGGTGCTGCGCGAGCTCAAGCTCGACATCCACAAGGAGAAGAAGGTCACTTCCCTCTCCGGTGGCCAGCGCAAGCGCGTCTCCGTCGCCCTGGAGCTGCTCACCAAGCCGTCGCTGATCTTCCTGGACGAGCCGACCTCCGGCCTCGACCCGGGCATGGACCGCGACGTCATGCAGCTTCTGCGCGGCCTCGCCGACGACGGCCGCACGGTCCTCGTCGTCACCCACTCCGTCGCCGAGCTGGCGCTGTGCGACAAGCTGCTGGTCATGGCTCCCGGCGGCTCGGTGGCCTACTTCGGCCCGCCGGAGGAGGCGCTCAACTTCTTCGGCTACGAAACCTGGGCCGATGTCTTCTCCGCCTTCGAGAACTACCGCGACTACGACTGGGCGGGCCGCTGGAAGGGCTCGCAGCACTACCAGATGTACGCCGCGGACATCGACGCCGTCGCCGCCCAGCCGGTGCAGATGCCGCCGCAGGCGATGGCCAAGCCGCCGAAGCCGCAGGGCTGGGGTTCCCAGCTGTGGACGCTGATCCGCCGTTACGCCTCGGTCATCGCGTCCGACAAGGGCTTCATGGGCCTGATGGTCATCCTGCCCGCCGTTCTCGGCGTGGTCAGCGTGGTCATCCCCGCCGACTTCGGCCTCGCCCCGCCGACTCCGCCGTCCCGCTTCAACGGCGACGCCGGCACGATCATGCTGATTCTCGCGGTCGGCATGTGCTTCTCCGGGGCCGCCAACTCCGTACGAGAACTGATCAAGGAACGAGTCATCTACGAACGCGAGCGGGCCACCGGCCTGTCCCGTTCGGCGTATCTGATGTCCAAGGTGATCGTCCTCGGCCTGATCACGGCCCTCCAGGGCGTCATCATCTGCGCCATCGGCTTCGCCACCCGTGAGCTGCCCGAAGAGGGCCTGGTCATGCCACCGGCCGTCGAGCTCTGCGTCACGATCATCGCGCTGGGCTTCACGTCGATGATGTTCGGGCTCGTCATCTCCTCGCTGGTGAAGACCGCCGAGAAGACCATGCCGCTGCTGGTCATGTTCGCGATCGTCCAGGTCGTCTTCACCGGCATCCTCTTCCAGGTGTACGGGTCGCCCGGCCTGGAGCAGTTCGCCTGGCTGATGCCGTCGCGCTGGGCCATCGCCGGCGCCGGCGCGACCCTCGACCTCGCGCACCTGATGCCGCCGTGGGACCCGAAGAACCCTGACGACCTCGACCCGCTGTGGGAGCACACGGCCGGCCAGTGGGGGGTCAACATCACGATCCTGCTGCTCATCGGCATCGCCTGTGGTGTTGCGGTGGCGCGTCTGCTGCGCCGCCACGAGCCCGAGGTCATGCGCAAGTAGCCGCACGCACCCGCGGACGCACACGCCGAAGGGCGGCACCCCGTGCGGGGTGCCGCCCCTTTTTGTTTGCTTTCGGAGGTGGGGTGGTGATCCCGCAGTGCAGCTTCCGCCCGTGGGCGATTTTGTC
>NZ_JBHWKX010000083.1:0-16686 GCF_042730885.1 Streptomyces sp. NPDC059909 | reverse complement strand
TGGGTTTTTTGTCTCGTACCAAGGAGCTGGGGGTGGTGGAGAGGTAGCCACAATCCCCCGGGGAAAAACACGCAGAAGGGCGGCACCCCGTGCGGGGTGCCGCCCTTCGGCGTGTGCGTCCGGCGGCGGTACGGCCGTACCGCGGTACAGCGTCCGTCAGTAGGCGCTGTTGACGTTGTCCATGGAGCCGTAGCGGTCGGCCGCGTAGTTGCAGGCGGCGACGATGTTGGCGACCGGGTCGTACTGGTCCCAGGAGGTGCCGGGGATGTGGTAGGCGTCGAAGGTCGGCTTGATGACCTGCAGCAGGCCCTTCGAGGGGACGCCGTTGATGGCGTTGATGTCCCAGTCGTTGATCGCACGCGGGTTACCGGAGGACTCACGCATGATGTTGCGGTGGATGCCCTCGTAGGTGCCCGGGATGTTGTGCTTCTTCATGATGTCCATGGCCTCGCGGATCCAGCCGTCCAGGTTGTTCGCGTAGACGGGCTTACGGGCGGCGGCACGGCTGGCGGCGGCCTTCGCCTCGGCGCGCTGCTTCGCGGCGGCCTCGGCCTGGGCCTTGGCGGCAGCGGCGGCCTTCGCCTTCGCGGCAGCCTGCGCCTTCGCGGCGGCCTGGGCCTCGACCTTGGCCTTCAGCGCGACGGCGGCGTCGGCCTTGACCTTGGCCTGCTGCTGGGCCTTGGCGTCGAGGAAGGCGGACTGGTTGGCGATGCTCGCCTGAAGGGCGGCGGCCTTCGCCGTGTCGACGCTGGAGGACCAGGCGACGTTCGCCGAGGACACGGCCTGCGTTTCGGTCTCCGCGACGGCGTTGCCCGGGACGAGGGAGAACGCGAGGGCGGAGGCGCCAACGGCGGCCACACCGGCAATCGTGAACTTGTGGGTCTTGGACAGACGGGAACCGGGGGTGCGGGACGCGAACATGCGAGACGTACCTCTTCGAATAGCGGGGCGTCGCTACGGCCGGGTGGCTCAGCGCCTTCTCGGCGGCGACGGAACGCAATTCTTAGCGGCAGCAAAATCCTGTGGCAAAGGTGTGACGTACTACCCGAAATAGTGGATCAGGGGCTTTCCGGCATGCCCGGAAAATGCCCCTGTCGCCTGCTCACGTGATGCTTATCTGTCCCATTTGGTTCAACTAGCTCCCTTCGTAAGTGATGTGCGCCCTATGCGCGGGCTCACATCCGGCGCGCAACAACCTCACCAGGCGTTGATTCCTCATTGCAAAGCGTGAGGGTTGTCAGCCGGAAGGAGGAGGTGGACGTCCCCGAACTCGTGCCAGAGGTAGAGACGGCGTAGTGCCTCGGCATAACTTCCGGCCAGAGCCTCGCGTCCCGCGATCGCCTCCAGCATCAGCAGATGCGAGGCCTCCGGCTCGTGCAGCCCGGTCAGCAGCCCGTCCACCGCCCGCACCCCGCGTCCGGGCGTGACGACGAGATCGGTCCAGCCGGAAGCCGCCCGGACGACCCCGTCGGGGCCCGCGGCCGACTCCAGCGCCCGTACCGCCGTCGTCCCGACCGCGATGATCCTCCCCCCGCCCGCACGGGCGGCGTTCACCAGCCACGCGCTGGTCGCGGGCACCGCGAAGCGCTCCGGGTACGGCGGCTCGTGCGCCTCGGCCGACGCCACCCCCGTGTGCAGCGCGACCGGCGCGAACTGCACCCCCCGGCGCACCAGCTCCGCCACCAGCCGCTCGGTGAAGGGACGGGCGGCACTCGGCATCTCGGCAGAACCTGCCCCGTCCGCAGCCGGCAGCGCGAACACCGTCCGGTACGCGGACAGCGGCTGGTCCCGCTCGGTGTAGCGGTAGCGGATGGGCCTGCCGTACCTCCTCATCAGCGCCGGGACGCCGACCGGCGCGCGGGCCCACCACAACCGGTCCGCGCCGGGCACCAGCGGCTCCTCCGGTACGAGCAGCCCCCCGCCGGGCAGCCGGATCTGCGCCCCCGCCGGGCCGCCCGCCCTCGGCAGGGTGCTCCCGGCGCCGTCCGGGGAGCGCAGCTCCACCGCCCAGCGCCCGTCGTCCCCGCGCGTGGAGAAGTGGACGACCAGCCGTTCCGCGCCCAGCCGCCCGTTCACGGCGGCGGCCAGCGTCGCCGACGTGTTCACCACCAGCACGTCACCGGCCCGCAGCAGCCCCGGCAGCTCCCGGAACGCGTGGTGCGACACCTCCGCCCCGCGCGACACCATCAGCCGTACGTCGTCCCGCCCGCACCCGCGCTGCTCCGCCGGCACCCGCGCCGACCGCTCCGCCGGCACCCGCAGCGCCTCCAGCACCCTCATCGCGCACCCAGCAGTGAAGGCGCCGCGTACCGCCCGCTGGCGGGCCGCTCGTCCAGCAGCCGCAGGAACCCCGGCACCACGGTCTCCGGGCCCGGCCTCGGCCCGTCGTCGTCCGGCACGGCCGCCGCGTACAGATCCGTCCGCATGTCGCCCGGGTCGACCGCCCACACCCGCAGGTCCGGCTCCTCCACCGCCAGGACCGCCGCGAGATGGTCGAGCGCCGCCTTCGACGCCCCGTAACCGCCCCACGTCTCGTACGCCTCCGCCGCCGCGTCCGACGAGACCGCGATCACCGCGCCCGGCATACCCGCCGATCCGGCCCGCAGCAGCGGCAGCGCCTCCTGCACGAGCCCGAGCGCGGCCACCGCATTGGTCTCCAGCGCCACCCGCAGCCCTTCCAGCGGCAGCTCCTCCAGCCGCACCAGCGGCTCGGCACCCAGCGCGCCGGCGTTGCTCACCAGCAGATCGAGCGAGCCCAGGTCGCGGGCCGCGGACACCAGGTCCTTGCGGTGGCCGGCGTCCGTGACGTCCCCGGGCAGCGCCACGACCCGCGTCCCGTACTGCCTCAGCTCTCCGGCGGTCTTCTCCAGTACGGCCGCCGTCCGGGCGTCCAGCACCAGGTCCCAGCCACGCTGCGCGAGCGCCGCGGCCAGCGCACGCCCGAGCCCCTTCGACGCTCCCGTGATGATCGCGACAGGCATGTCGTCCGTCCCCTCTGTATCGGTGCCCCCAGAGTGGATCCGGGCCACGGCCGGCCACCTCGTCCCCAGGCCCGTACCGGCCAGGGCACTTCGACCTAGGCCCCGAGCCCCAATCGGCCGCCGTCCACAGCCCGATACGCACGGTCACGCCCGCCGGTACGGTGATCCCATGAGCCACCGACCGAGCTCCGGCCTCGCCGCCGTGAGCACCGCTCTCCTCGCGATGAGCAGGCATCTCGAGGTGCGCGACGTCCTCAAGACGATCGTCGCCTCGGCCCGCGAGCTGCTCGACGCCGAGTACGCGGCGCTGGGCGTGCCCGACGACCACGGAGGCTTCGCCCAGTTCGTCGTCGACGGCGTCAGCGACGAGCAGTGGCGGGCGATCGGCCCGCTCCCGCGCCAGCACGGCATCCTGGCCGCGATGCTCAGGGACGCGAAGCCCGAGCGGCTCGCCGACGTACGGAAGGACCCCCGCTTCGAGGGATGGCCCTCCGCCCATCCCGACATGTCCGACTTCCTGGGCCTGCCCATCAAGGACGGCGACGAGACGATCGGCGCGCTGTTCCTCGCCAACAAGCGGTGCCCCGCACCGGCAGGCGGCTGCGGCTTCACCGAGGACGACGAGGAGCTCCTCTCGATCCTCGCCCAGCACGCCGCGATCGCCCTCACCAACGCCCGGCTGTACGAGCGCAGCCGCGAGCTCACCATCGCCGAGGAGCGCTCTCGCCTCGCCCATGAGCTCCACGACGCCGTCAGCCAGAAGCTCTTCTCGCTCCGGCTGACCGCCCAGGCCGCGGCCAGGCTCGTGGACCGCGACCCCGTCCGCGCCAAGGGCGAGCTGCGGCAGGTCGCCGCCCTCGCCGCGGAGGCCGCCGACGAGCTGCGGGCCGCGGTGGTCGAGCTGCGCCCCGCGGCCCTCGACGAGGACGGCCTCGTCAACACGCTCCGTACGCAGATACAGGTCCTGGACCGCGCCCACACCGCCCGCGTCACGTTCGACAGCTGCGGGGTCCGGGCGCTGCCCGCGGCCCAGGAGGAGGCCCTCCTGCGGGTCGCCCAGGAGGCCCTGCACAACGCCCTGCGTCACTCGGGCGCGGAGCTCGTCGCGGTCAGCCTGGCCCGCAGGGGCCAGGGCGCGGTCCTCAGCGTCACGGACGACGGGAAGGGCTTCGAGCCCCGCTCGGTCCGCAGGGCCGGCCGTCACCTCGGCCTCGTGTCCATGCGCGACCGGGCGAGCGGTGTCGGCGGCACACTCACGGTGGAATCGGCGCCCGGCAAGGGCACCACGATCGAGATGGAGGTGCCCGGTGGGTGACAAGGCGATCCGGGTGCTGCTGGTGGACGACCATCAGGTCGTCCGCCGCGGCCTGCGTACGTTCCTCGAGGTACAGGACGACATCGAGGTCGTGGGGGAGGCGGGGGACGGCGATGAGGGCGTCGCACGCGCCGAGGAGCTGAAGCCCGACGTCGTCCTCATGGACGTGAAGATGCCCGGCACCGACGGCATCGAGGCCCTGCGCAAACTCCGCGCGCTCGCCAATCCCGCGAAGGTGCTGGTGGTCACGAGCTTCACCGAGCAGCGCACCGTGGTCCCCGCCCTGCGCGCCGGCGCGTCCGGTTACGTGTACAAGGACGTGGACCCGGATGCGCTGGCCGGCGCGATCCGCTCCGTGCACGCGGGCCATGTGCTGCTCCAGCCCGAGGTCGCGGGCGCGTTGCTGGCCCAGGACGATCCGAAGCCCGGGCAGGGGAGAGGGACGTCACTCACCGACCGGGAGCGCGAGGTGCTCGGTCTGATCGCCGACGGCCGCTCCAACCGCGAGATCGCGCGCGCCCTCGTCCTCTCCGAGAAGACGGTGAAGACGCATGTGTCGAACATTCTGATGAAGCTCGATCTGGCGGACCGCACCCAGGCCGCGCTCTGGGCGGTGCGCCATGGGCTCACCGGCTGATCGGATCGTTTCAGCAGGTCAGCGGGGCGGCCATCCGGACCGTCGTCTTCCGGTGTGAGATTCATACCGTCGGGTGCATGTCGCCCACATGGCGTATCCCGAACGGTGTTCCGGCGTTCTCCATGGCGTGCCGCGGCGATCCCGCCGCAGCGACGACCAGGAGGATCCTGAAGTGAAGAACCTGAAGAAGGCCGTTGCCGTCACCATGGTCGCCGGTGGCCTCGTCGCCGCGGGTGCCGGTGTTGCGTCCGCCACCTCCGCGCACGCCGACGGTCAGGCCACCCACTCCCCGGGCGTCGGCTCCGGCAACCTGGTCCAGGTCCCGGTCCACGTTCCGGTCAACGCCGTGGGCAACACCGTCAACGTCATCGGCCTGCTCAACCCGGCGTTCGGCAACGAGGGCGTCAACTTCTGACCCGCGGGCCGGCCGGCCCGACGCACTGCAGTGACCACCGGACCCCGGGCATCGCCCGGGGTCCGGTCGCGGTCCTTCTCTCGACGCACCCCTCGCACCGTTCGGCGCCGGGGCGCCTCGCGGCCAGGCGGCGGAGCCGCTCATGTCACAGCGGGGTGCACGCCGCGGTCACACCAGTCGCTGCCTCGACGCGGCGTCCGGCCGACGGGCCGGGGGTCCCGTCACGGGCGCCCGCGTTCCAGTTCCTCCACGTACGCGTTGTACGCCGCCACCTGGGCGCGCCGGGCCACCCGCTCGACCGGCCGCAGCGCAGCCCCCCGTGCGGCCATCTCCGACGCGCTCACCGCGCCCCCGTGCCCGTGGTCGTACGCCAGCGAGATCAGCAGCCCGATCCGCTGCGCCAGCTCCAGCACCCGCACCGCACGCGGCGGGTACCCGGGCGCCAGCAGCTCACGGCCCGCATGAGCGCGCGCTCGATACGCGTCCAGCGCGGCCTCCGCCACCGGGCCCGACGCCGCCACGTCGAGCCGCGACAGCACCGCCGTCGCCTCCCGCAGCGCCTCGGCGAGCTCCCGCTCCGCCTCCCCGAGCGAGGGCACGTCGGCCGGCGGAGCCTCCCGCACCGGCAGACAGTGCCAGACGACCTCCACATGGACGTCACCGGCCGGACCGGCCTCGTACACCTCCGGCACCAGCCCGTACGCCGCCCCGTGGCCGACGACCGCTTCCTCGGCCTCCAGTGCCCGCGCATTGAAGTCGGGCGGCCCGCTGAGTCCCAGCGGATGCCCCGGCGCGGGCAGCGCGACACGGAAGCCGGTCACGCCGAGCCCGCGCAGCCGCCCCAGCGCCAGCGTGAGCCCGACCGGGTCCGTTTCACCCGGCAGCCCTTCCACGCGGTGCACCGCGTCGTCCCCGACGATCGCGAGCGCCGCGTCATCCGGTGATACAAATCCGGCCAATAGGGCATTTCCCCACGAGGCCAGCCGTCCTGAGCGTGGTTCCGAGAGCATGGACCCAGCCTAGGGACCGGACCAGGCCGACGGCCCACCCGGCAGGTGGCGTAGGTTTTCCCTGGGAGCCACGCCCACAGGCGCACCGGACTCCCGGGACTTCTCGAGACCTCTCGACGATTGCATGGGGAGACAACGCGCTCATGAGCGATGTACTGGAGCTGGTGGACGTATCCGTGGTCCGCGACGGACGCGCTCTGGTGGACGACGTCTCCTGGTCGGTCAAAGAGGGCGAGCGCTGGGTGATCCTCGGGCCGAACGGCGCCGGCAAGACCACCCTGCTCAACATCGCCTCCAGCTATCTCTTCCCCACCACCGGCACCGCCACCGTCCTCGGCGACCGGCTCGGCAAGGTCGACGTCTTCGAGCTCCGCCCCCGCATCGGCATGGCCGGTATCGCCATGGCCGAGAAGCTGCCCAAGCGCCAGACCGTCCTGCAGACCGTCCTCACCGCCGCGTACGGCATGACCGCCACCTGGCACGAGGACTACGACGCCGTCGACGAGGAGCGCGCCCGCGCCTTCCTCGACCGGCTCGGCATGTCGGAATACCTGGACCGCAAGTTCGGCACCCTCTCCGAGGGCGAGCGCAAGCGCACCCTCATCGCCCGCGCGATGATGACCGACCCCGAGCTGCTCCTCCTCGACGAGCCTGCCGCAGGACTCGACCTCGGCGGCCGTGAGGATCTGGTGCGCCGCCTCGGCCGCCTCGCCCGCGACCCGTACGCACCCTCCATGATCATGGTCACCCACCATGTCGAGGAGATCGCCCCGGGCTTCACCCACGTCCTCATGATCCGCCAGGGCAAGGTGCTCGCCGCCGGCCCCATGGAGACCGAGCTGACCTCCCGCAACCTCTCCCTCTGCTTCGGTCTGCCGCTCGTCGTCGAGCGCAACGGGGAGCGCTGGACGGCCCAGGGACTCCCGCTCTCCTGACCCTGGCGGGCCCCAGCCGGACCTCGAACCGGGCCCAACCCGAGCCCCCGCACCGGCCTTCCGCCGATCACGCGCCCTGTCCGCGGCACCGCCGCGCCCCTACCATGCCCGTGTGGACATCGACGCATGGGTGTGGTGGCTGATCGCAGCGGTGGGACTGGGCATCCCGCTCGTGCTCACCGCCATGCCCGAACTCGGCATGCTCTCCGTCGGAGCGGTCGCCGGTGCCGTCACCGCGGGCCTCGGCTTCGGCGTGGTGACGCAAGTGGTGGTCTTCGCCGCGGTGTCGGTCGCGCTCATCGCGGTCGTACGGCCCATCGCGGCACGCCACAGCTCCCAGCGCCCCCAACTGGCCACGGGCGTGGATGCGCTGAGAGGCCGTCAGGCCGTCGTCCTGGAACGGGTCGACGGCAGCGGTGGCCGCATCAAGCTCGCCGGCGAGGTCTGGTCGGCGCGTTCCCTCGACACGGAACGGGCCTTCGAACCCGGCGAGCAGGTCGACGTCGTGGACATCGACGGAGCTACTGCCGTGGTCATGTGACCCCTCATCAGGTGACCACTCGTCATGATCATGTGACCGAACGGCCCCCACGACCGCCCGCGGTCTGGGAAACTCGATCATCAGACTCATCCGGCAGCGAAGGGCACGGGTAGCACGATGCCATCGATCATCATCGTCCTGGTCATTCTGGTGATCCTGGTGTTCATCGCCCTGATCAAGACGATCCAGGTCATCCCGCAGGCCAGTGCCGCCATCGTCGAACGCTTCGGCCGCTACACCCGGACCCTCAACGCGGGCCTGAACATCGTGGTCCCGTTCATCGACTCGATCCGCAACCGGATCGACCTCCGGGAACAAGTCGTCCCCTTCCCGCCCCAGCCGGTGATCACCCAGGACAACCTCGTCGTCAACATCGACACCGTCATCTACTACCAGGTGACCGACGCCCGGGCCGCGACCTACGAAGTGGCCAGCTACATCCAGGCGATCGAGCAGCTCACCGTCACCACCCTGCGCAACATCATCGGTGGCATGGACCTGGAGCGGACGCTCACCTCCCGCGAGGAGATCAACGCGGCCCTGCGCGGCGTCCTCGACGAGGCCACCGGCAAGTGGGGCATCCGCGTCAACCGCGTCGAGCTCAAGGCCATCGAGCCCCCGACCTCCATCCAGGACTCGATGGAGAAGCAGATGCGCGCCGACCGTGACAAGCGCGCCGCGATCCTGACCGCCGAAGGTATCCGCCAGTCGCAGATCCTCACCGCCGAGGGTGAGAAGCAGTCCGCGATCCTGCGCGCCGAAGGTGAGGCCAAGGCGGCCGCCCTGCGCGCCGAGGGCGAGGCCCAGGCGATCCGCACGGTCTTCGAGTCCATCCACGCCGGGGACCCCGACCAGAAGCTGCTGTCGTACCAGTACCTCCAGATGCTCCCGAAGATCGCCGAGGGCGACGCCAACAAGCTCTGGATCGTGCCCAGCGAGATCGGCGACGCGCTCAAGGGCCTCTCCGGCGCCCTCGGCAGCTTCGGCGGCGGCCCGCTCGGCGGCAACAAGGGCGGCAACGGCAACGGGGGGCACACCATCCCGCAGCAGGGCAACGGCACCGAACGGCGCGAGCAGCCTCCCATCGACTGACACATCCCCTCCCGACCGACACAACCCCCCTTGGCCGACGGATACGTGCAGTCGTGCATGATCAGTGGAGCCCCTCGACCTTCACGGCGGGGAGGCGGCACCCTGATCATGTAAGGAGATGGCTTTGTCCATCTGGGAAGCGCTCGCGGTCTTCGCCGCCGGTACGGCAGCGGGCACGATCAACACCATTGTCGGCTCGGGAACCCTCATCACCTTTCCCGTCCTGCTGGCCACCGGCCTGCCCCCGGTCACCGCGACCGTCTCGAACGCCCTCGGCCTGATACCGGGATCGGTCAGCGGAGCCATCGGCTACCGCGCGGAGCTCACCGGCCAGCGCCGCCGCATCCTCCGCCTCGGCACCGCCGCCCTCATCGGCGGCCTCGGCGGCGCGATGCTGCTGCTCCTGCTGCCCTCGACGGCCTTCGAGACCGTCGTCCCCGTCCTGGTCGCCCTCGCCCTCGTACTCGTGATCCTGCAGCCCCGGATCACCCGGGCCGTCCAGCGCCGACGCGAGCGAAACGGCTCCGAGGACCCGCACCCCGACGGGGGACCACTCCTCTTCGTCGCCATCATGCTCGCCAGCGTCTACGGCGGTTACTTCACCGCCGCCCAGGGGATCATCTACCTCTCCCTCATGGGCATGCTGCTCCACGACAGCCTGCAGCGTCTCAACGCCGCCAAGAACGTCCTCGCAGCGATCGTCAACGGCATCGCCGCGCTCTTCTTCCTCTTCGTCGCCGACTTCGACTGGACCGCGGTCCTGTTGATCGCGGTCGGCTCCGCCATCGGCGGCCAGATCGGCGCCAAGATCGGCCGAAGGCTCCCGCCCGTCGTGCTGCGGACCGTGATCGTCGTCGTGGGCACGGTCGCCATCGTCCAGCTGGTACTGCGCTGACACCGCCGTCGCCACCGGCCCGGCCGTCGCGCGGGCACACGGAAGCCCGCCTCCCGAAGGAGGCGGGCGTCGACTTCTCCCGTCCGACCGCGCGGCTACGCTGCGGACCGAGCGACCGTCGACGAGCCGTGCTGCGCCAGCCACTCCGGCAGCGCCGACCGCTCACCCGCCCGCAGCGCCAGCAGCATTGCGTCCGCCGGGGTCGGTACGAAGGGCTCCTGCAGCAGCGGCATCCCCGCCTGCTCCGGCGTACGGTCCGCCTTGCGGTGATTGTCCTCGGCACAGGACGCGACCGTGTTCAGCCAGCTGTCCGCACCACCCTGCGACCGCGGCACCACGTGGTCCACGGTCGTCGCCCGCCTCCCGCAGTACGCGCACCTGTGCTGGTCCCGTACCAGGACACCCCGCCTCGACCACGGCGCCTGTCTTCGGAACGGCACCCGTACGTACCTGCAGAGCCTGATCACCCGCGGCACCGGAAGATCGACCGCGGCACCGCGCACACGCAGCTCGGGGTGGGACTGCTCGACGACGGCCTTGTCCTGCAGCACAAGCACCACCGCACGGTTGAGCGTCACCGTCGACAGCGGCTCGAAGCTCGCGTTGAGTACCAGCGTGTCCCGCATTGTGCCCCACCTCCCGTGTGCCGGCCCGGCCCTTGTGGCGGGCTCTGGGCTTGGATCAACTCTGGCCGGGCACGCCGCGATGGACAACGCAATATCCGCGCACAACGAAAGATGCCCGCTCCTGATCTCTCCAAGACCAGGAGCGGGCAAACAACAAGCGAACCCTCGGAAAGCTACCCGCGGTTCTCGTACTCTCCGATGAGCTGGGCCCGCGCGAGTGCGTGGAACCGCAGATTGAAGCCCACGACCGCAGGCGACACATCGTCACCGGGTCCCAGCTTCTCGCTGTCCACCGCGTACACGGTGAAGACGTAGCGGTGCGGCCCGTCGCCCTTCGGGGGCGCGGCCCCGCCGAAGTCCTTCGACCCGTAGTCGTTACGGACGTGCACGGCGCCCTTGGGCAGCCCCTCGAACTTCCCGCTGCCGGCGCCGACCGGCAGCTCCGTCACCGACGCCGGAATGTCGAACAGCACCCAGTGCCAGAACCCGCTCCCCGTCGGCGCGTCCGGGTCGAAGCACGTCACCGCGAAGCTCTTCGTCTCCGCGGGGAAGCCCTCCCAGCTCAGCTGCGGCGACGTGTTGCCGGCCGAGTAGACCTGGGCGTCCTTCAGGACTCCACCCGGCTCGATGTCGGCACTCGTCACCGTGAACGACGGCACCGGCGGATGGAAGTCATGAGGCAGCGGAGCCCTCTTCGCCTCGGTCACGTCTGAACCTCCGAATCGGCGTTCCTGCGCTTACGCGCTTGCGGCACCGAGCCTAGAGCCAGTTACGACGACCGCCGACATCCGCGAGCCACTGGTTGAGGTAAGCGGCGTAATCCGTCGCCTGGAAGTTGTGCACGTCCACCTGGAACGCGCGGTACGAGTCACTGCCCTCGCTGAACAGCCCGGGCTTCTTGTCCATCTCCAGGACGACGTCCATCTCCCGGTTGTCGGCGATGAACGTCAGCTCGACCTGGTTCAGCCCCCGGTACTGCTGCGGCGGCAGGAACTCGATCTCCTGGTAGAACGGCAGCTGCTGCCGCGTCCCGCGAATGTGTCCGCGCTCCATGTCGGCGCTCTTGAAGCGGAAGCCCAGCTGGATGAACGCGTCGAGAATCGCCTGCTGAGCAGGCAGCGGGTGCACATGGATCGGGTCCAGGTCACCGGAGTCCACGGCACGGGCGATTTCCAGCTCGGTCGTCACACCGATGTTCATCCCGTGCAGCTGCTGCCCCGCGATGCTGGTGATCGGCGTCTCCCAGGGGATCTCCAGACCGAACGGCACCACGTGCAGGGCGCCGGCCTTCACCTCGAAGGCACCGCCGAGACGCTGCTTGGTGAACTCGATGGCCTGCTTGACCTCCTGGTCACCGCCCTCGACCTCGACGCGCGCCTGCAGACCGACCGACAGCCCCTCGATCTGCTGATCGACAGAACCGCCCTGTATCCGCACCTCACCCTGCACGACGCCGCCCGGAACGACGTTCGCCTCGGTCAGCTCCGTCTCGACGGACGCACCGCCGGCACCCAAGCTCGCGAGCAGCCTCTTGAAGCCCATGTTCATTCCCTCCTGTGTCCTGACCCCTACATACGCGCGAAGACGGTAGTCGGTTCCCCGGAGGGGGCGAGTACCCTCGTACGCCATGATCGAGAGCCCTGACCGTACGCCGCTGCCCCGGGACTTCTTCGACCGCCCCGTCCTGGAGGTCGCCCCGGACCTCCTCGGCCGCACGCTGGTGCGCCGGACCGACGACGGCCTCGTCGAACTCCGGCTCACCGAGGTGGAGGCATACGCGGGCGAAGCCGACCCGGGTTCCCACGCCTACCGCGGCCGCACCGCCCGCAACGGAGTGATGTTCGGCCCGCGCCACGCCTACGTCTACTTCACCTATGGCATGTCAAGGCGGTCAGCATGAACGTTGACCTCCTCGCCCACCCTGCCGAAGACGTAGCCCCCAAGCTGCTCGGGAGCGTCCTCACCTGCAAGACCCCCGAGGGAACCGTGAGCATCGCCATCACGGAGACCGAGGCGTACTCCGGTACGGCTGACCCAGCTTCCCATGCCTACCGAGGCCAGACACCCCGTAACGCCGTCATGTTCGGACCCGCAGGACACCTGTACATCTACCGGTCCCACGGTCTCCACTGGTGCGCCAACGTCGTCACCGGGACGGACGGCATCGCCTCGGCTGTCCTCATCCGGGCAGGCAGGGTCATCGAGGGGGAAGACCTGGCACGCAAGCGACGAGGGGAGAGGGTCGAGAGTCCACGGCTTGCCCGAGGTCCGGGGAACTTCTGTCAGGCACTCGGCATCACGGCGGAGCACAACGGCGCAGACCTCCTGACAGGTACCTCGGTCGTGTTGTCCGAGGGTGAGCCTGTACCTGCCGCGCTCATCCAGGTTGGTCCTCGGGTAGGTGTGAGCAAGGCCCACGACTGGCAACACCGGTTCTACCTCGCCGGTGATCCGACGGTCTCGGCGTACCGGCTGAGCCCGAGAGCCAAACCGTCCGCCGGAGCCTGAGCCGCTGTGCGCCTTGCTCACGGCCCGCCGGTGAGTCGGCGCGGAGTTGGGCCAGAAGATGCGTGATCGTTCGCGAGCGTGGCGCGTGACGCGTTCCTGGCCGGTCGAGTGACTGTCGACGTGTGCCGACTCGGGCCGGACAGGGGGATGGCCGGGTACATCAGCGGATAGCCGAACAGAGCACCACACGGGCGGGCTCCCTGAACTGGGTCCTCCCTCCTTCGTGTACGATCCCTCGGCCAGGTCGCCGCCGTCGCTCCCGACCGCACGAGACCGAGTCCAGGCCCGCAGGCTTGGGCGTCCACCTGTGAAACGAGACCGCGCCACCTGTGCCGGTCCACCCCCGCAACGAAAGGGAGGCGCATGTCCCGCCGTCCGGCGGGGGTCACTGGCGCATCCGTGTGCGCCTCACAGGAAGGAGCCGCACTCGGTGGCTATCAGCTTCGGCCATGACCGCCCGTGGGGCGGAGTCTCCCAGCATGAGTACCGGCGTATGGCGCAGCACCCCGGACACCCGCTCGCCTACCGCGTCCACTTCGCCGCCATCGGATGGGCAGACCGGCAAGGACACGCAAGCTTCGAGCCCGGCCGGCTGGCCGCGCTGCTGGGCAAGGGCGGTAAGCCGCTGTCCGACCAGAGCACCCGCAACGCGGTGGCCCGTGCCAAGGAGCTGAACCTCGTGTCGCCCCGTTCCGGGGCCGCCTGTCTCGTCCTCCCTCCCCACCTGTTCCAGAAGGGCAAGGTGCGCCAGTCCCCTGCCGCCTCCATCAGAGCCGATGACTACATCCCGGGCGTGTAGTTAGAGCACGCCTGGCGTGTACCCACATAGCCTCTGGCCTGCGGAAACGTTCGCGTCCTCTCTTATCTATTTAGCCCCAGTGCAGTGCGGCCCCTGTCGGGGCCGACTGAAGAAGGAAGCCAGGCTCAACGGCAAAGGGAACTGGCAGGGGGCGGCCTACCGGCCGCCAGAGTCGCAAGCGGCCTACGACAGTGCGGCCCCGAAGGGGGCCGACAGGAGCAAGCCAGCGAGACCAAGGGGGCGCTCCCGCGCCCCACAGGCGCAGCCGAAAGGCCCTGTTCTTTGCAGGCTTCCGCCGTCGCGCTCAGCCAAGCACAAGCCTGTGACCAGGTCATACGCTCTCGCCGTGGCGGTCTGCGCGCAGGACAGATGGGCCCTGAAACCGTGGCGGAATCTTGGCTGCTAAGACACGGCGGTCGAGCAAGGCCCCTTCAAGGGGTCATACCCCACCCCTTCCGCCGTCGCCAGGCTGGCCCGCGTCGTGGCACACGAACGGCTGTGCGCCCGCGTGAGCGGCTGGCAGGCCGCACCACTGGCAGGCACGCGGGAGCACAGCGACAGGCAGACAGGCGCACGCCCGTTGCTGCAACGCACTGGGCGGTCATGTCCCCTGTGTTGGTGTAGCTGTCGGTGGACTGCCCCTTCAGGAAGACGACTGACGAAAGGCGCTCGGCCTGCGCGGCGATGGCACCCTGGGGGTTTCGCTGAAGAGCACGCGCCAATACGGTGGCCCGGTGACGTCGATCAAGAAGTTCCAAGTCACCTTCGACTGCGCAGAACCTGAGCGCCTCGCCCGTTTCTGGTGCGAGGTGTTGGGGTACGTCGTACCGCCGCCACCCGAGGGGTTTGCCACGTGGGACGATTTCAAGCGCTCACAGCCACCTGAGCAGCAGGACGCATGGTTTGCCTGCATTGACCCCTCAGGCGTGGGTCCGCGACTGTACTTCCAGCGCGTCCCCGAGGGGAAGGCCGCCAAGAACCGGCTGCATCTTGACGTGCGGGTCGGCACCGGACTCGTGGGTGAAGAGCGTCTCGCTGCACTTGAGGCCGAGTGCGCACGGCTGGTCCCGCTCGGGGCGGTACACGTGCGAACGCTGTATGACGGCAATGATTCGTGCATCCCGATGCTGGACATCGAGGGCAACGAGTTCTGCATCGACTGAGGGGCCGCGAACATCCCCTCCTTCGGCCATGTCCCGCAGAGCGGTGTAATGGCGCGGCAGCGCCTGGTGCCCCCTCTTCCCGCCGCCCGTGTTGCGCTCAGGGTCGCTCAGGTAGCGCACCAGGGCCCGGAACATGCCCTCGGAGACGATCGGCTCCCAGTTGCCTGTGTGCCGGTCTCCTCGGTCACCCGTACGCGTCTCCCATCCGGCTTCTCGACCCACTGGGAGTACGTCTGGATGCCCGCGTTCCTCGGCTTCAAAAGGACGCCCCGGAGGTTCGAGCTACGCCACTCCTTGCCGTGTGGCGAGAGCAGCTCGCGAGCGTTCCAGTCCTTCGCGATGGACCACAGGGAGACACCGGCCAGGACATCCCGGTACGCCTGCCGCAGGGCTTCCGCCTCCTCGTCGCGATGAGTGCCGTCGCGCTCGAAGCCGAAGGGGCGGGTGCTCCAGAAGGGCCTGCCCGACTCCCTGCGGCGCTGATGACCGAGCACCTGACGCTCTACTCGCATCTCGGTCTCGTTCTCGGCCACCGCAGCGCCGATGCGCGCAGCCAGACGACCCGAAGGAGTTGCCAAGTCCAGGACTCCCTGAGCCTGTGCGGCGGCCAGATGAACGCCGGTCTCCTCGGCCAGGTCCACCAACTCGACCAGGTCTCGTGTCGTGCGGTAGAGGCGGTCGTAGTGCCTGGCTACGACGACATCAGCCGTACCCGTGCGAACCAGCTCGACCACGCGCTTCCAGCCTTCACCGCGAGCCGACACCTTGCGGCCCTCAACGACGCGGAACTTCGAGGCCGAAGAGTCCTTCTCTGTGATGACCTCGACAACCGTCCAGCCGTTCCGGTCGCACAGTGCCTGGCTCAGTTCGACCTGTTGCGTGAGGTTCCCACCCTTGGACTCCTCGCCCCTCGGGGTCGGGCTGAGCCTGGCGCAGATAATCGCTCGCACTGCCTGTCTCTCCTGCTCGTCGTCGCCTTGCCGATGATGCGACGACGTACATGCTCAGTACGTTACCTACGGTATGCGGCACTGCCTCAATCTCGTGTGCGGCCCCGAGGGCACCGCCAGCGGGGTCCTGCTGCGCGCGGGCGAGATCCGAGTGGGCACCGAGCTCGCCCGTAAACGTCGAGTCTCGGCCCGAAATGACAAGGAACTGGCCAAAGGCCCGGCCCGCCTGGCCACGGCCCTCGACATCGACCGCACCCTCGACGGCGCCGACGTCTGCGCCGGCCCGGACGCCCCTCTGCACATCGTCACCGGCACGCCTCCCACCGCTGACCAGGTACGCAACGGCCCGCGCACGGGAGTGGGCGGCGCGGGAGCCGACCACCCCTGGCGCTACTGGATCACCGACGACCTCACCGTGAGTCCCTACCGGCCTCACGCGCCACGCCGCAGGTCAACTTGACTCGGCGTTTCGAGACGCCTAACGTAGCCCGAGCCGCTTGAACAGGGACTGCTGTTCTACAGCCCCCGAAGCGGCCATCCACTACCTGCGACGAACCCAAACAGGGTGCGATTTCGGCATGCCGAAATTCAACCCGATCGGCTCGATTATGAGTCGCCGGGGAAATCGGCTAACGTAGTGAACACGCCGAAAGGCAAAAGGCCCTCCAACGGCCACCGGAAACAGAATCCGAACCGGAAACGGAACGGAAAATGAATCTGGTAGGGTTGGAAACACCGAAGGGAAGCGCCCGGAGGAAAGCCCGAGAGGGTGAGTACGAAGGAAGCGTCCGTTCCTTGAGAACTCAACAGCGTGCCAAA
>NZ_JBHWKX010000082.1:0-26664 GCF_042730885.1 Streptomyces sp. NPDC059909 | reverse complement strand
GGCTGCCGGGCCGTTCTTCGCTTTCGCGTTTCCCTTTCCGGCGGTTCCGACTCTATCAGATCCTTTCGGGCCTGATTCCCAGTCAGAAGGGGGTGTCTTCCTGGCCGTTCGGCCGTTCCGACGAGTGAGACTTTAGCGGAATCCCGGCCCCCGACGCTAATCGGGCTGCGTTCGTTCGAACGCGGATTCCTCATTTCGCAAAATCGCACGGAAAGTGAGGCGACAAAGAGTCGCTCACTTGGAGTGGTTCTTGCGGAATGGCTGTCCGGGGCCGACCGGAGTCGGTGCCGCACGTCGGACAACCCGGAGAACACTACGGATCGGGGTTCCTCATGTCAACCTCGGGCCTCACCCCGTATCCTCGACCCATGACTACGCATGCGCACACCCAGCAGTGGTGGGCCGCCTGACGGCGGCCGGCAGATACGCATGCGCTCAACGGCCGCCGCTTCGGCGGCCGTTCGCGTTTCTCCCTCCCCCGGGGGCCTCGGTCGCTGATCGCGGCGGCTCCGACTGGTACAGGAGAGGGAGACAGAGATGGCGCGGATCTTCAGCGGGGTCAAGCCGACAGGGCATCTGACGTTGGGCAACTATCTCGGGGCCGTACGACGGTGGGTCGAGGTGGATCAGCATCGGGCGGACGCGCTGTTCAGCATCGTGGATCTGCATGCGCTGACCGTCGAGCACGATCCGGCGCGGGTGCGGAGGCTCAGTCGGCAGGCGGCGACGCTGTTGCTGGCGGCGGGGCTGGATCCCGAACGGTGCACCGTGTTCGTCCAGAGTCATGTGGATGAGCACGCCCGGCTCTCATATCTGCTGGAGTGCACGGCCGCGGACGGCGAGATGCGGCGCATGATCCAGTACAAGGAGAAGGCTGCGCGGGCGCGGTCCGCCGGGGAGAGCGTGCGGCTGTCGCTGCTGACATATCCCGTGCTGATGGCGGCGGACATCCTGGCGTACGGGACGGACGAGGTGCCCGTCGGGGACGACCAGGCGCAGCACGTCGAGCTGACCCGGGATCTGGCGGTGCGGTTCAACCAGCGGTACGGGCATGTGTTCACGGTGCCGAGGGCCACGCATCCGGAGGTCGCGGCGCGGGTGATGGATCTGCAGGACCCGATGTCAAAGATGGGGAAGTCGCACGAGAACGGGGCCGGGATCGTCTATCTCCTCGATGACGCGGACGTGATCCGGCGCAAGATCATGCGGGCCGTGACGGACAGCGGGCAGGGCGTCGAGTACGACCGGGCGAGCCGGCCGGGGGTGGCGAATCTGCTGGAGATCCTGGCCGCCTGTGAGAACGGGAACCCGGAGGCCTTGGCCGGTGTATATGAGTCGTACGGCGCGTTGAAGAGGGACACGGCCGAGGCGGTGGTGGAGCTGCTGAGGCCCTTGCGGGAGCGGCACGCGGAGCTGGCGGCCGGTCCGAGGTATGTGGACGAGGTGCTGAGGACGGGGGCCGAGCGGTCCCGGGCGTTGGCCCGTCCTCTGGTGGATCGCGCCTACGAGGCGATCGGGTTGCTTCCGGCCGGCTGACGGAAGGCGGCCCGGTAGTCGCGCGGGCTGGTGGCGAGGTGAGCGGCGAAGTCCTGGCGCATGGTCACCTCGCTGCCGAAGCCCGTGCGGCGGGCGACTTCCGGGATGGGGTGATCGGTGAGTTCGAGGAGTTTCTGAGCGGCAGCGACGCGCTGCGTGATGAGCCAGTGGAGGGGGTGGTTCCTGTGGTGGCCTGGAAGTGACGGGCGAAGGTGCGGGGGGGACATGCCCGCGCGGGCGGCGAGGGACGCGACGGTATGGGGTTCCTCGAGGTGGGCGAGGGCGTAGTCCCGTAGTGCCGTGAGGGTGTCCGCCGCGTGGTCGGCACGGGGCGGACGAGAACATCGCGTCGCTGATCGACGCATGGCAGGCGAGTGGGAGGCCGGTCGTCTTCGTACGGCACGACTCCTCGAAGTCCGGGTCGCCGCTGCGGCCGGGGTACGAGGGGAACGGCTTCAAGGAGTACGTGGAGAAGAGGAGGGGCAGGGCAGCGGGGCCGACCTGCTGGTGACGAAGACCGTGAACTCGGCGTTCTACGGATCACCGGATCTGCGGGCGTGGTTCGGGGCTCAGGGGGTGCGGCAGTTCGTGGTGGCCGGGATCCAGAGCAATATGTGCGCGGAGACGACGGCGCACATGGGAGGGAACCTCGGGTACGAGGTGCTGTTCGCGCTGGATGCGACGTACACGTTCGACCTCGTGGGGCCGTGGGGGTGGACGCTGAGCGCCGAGGAGCTGGCGCGGGCCACCGCCGTGTCGCTGCACGGCGGTGGGTTCGCGACGGTGGCGGCGACGGAGGAGTTGGTCGCCGCTGCCGCGCGGTGAGCGTCAGCTGTTGCCGGAGGCGAGCTCGCGGCTGCGGTCGCGGGCGGCCTCCAGGGCAGCGATGAGGGCGGCGCGCACCCCGTGGTTCTCGAGCTCGCGGATCGCGCTGATGGTGGTGCCGGCCGGGGAGGTGACGGCTTCGCGGAGCTTGACCGGGTGTTCGCCGGAGTCGCGGAGCATCACGGCGGCGCCGATGGCGGCCTGGACAATCAGGTCGTGGGCCTGGGCGCGGGGCAGGCCGAGGAGGATGCCGGCGTCGGTCATGGCCTCGACGAGGAAGTAGAAGTAGGCCGGGCCGGAGCCCGAGAGGGCCGTGGCGGCGTCCTGCTGGGACTCTGGAACGCGGAGGGTCTTGCCGACTCCGCCGAAGATCTCCTCGGTGTGGGCGAGGTGTTCGGCGGTGGCGTGGCTGCCGGCGGAGATGACGGACATGCCTTCGTCGACGAGGACGGGCGTGTTCGGCATGACACGGACGACGGGGGTGTTGGGGGCGAGGCGGTCCTCGATGGTGGAGGTGGTGATACCGGCCGCGGCGCTGATGACGAGACGGTCTGCGGAGATATGGGGGGCGAGCTCGTCGAGGAGCTTGCCCATGTCCTGGGGCTTGACGGTGAGGATGAGGGTGTCGGCGCGCTTGGCGGCGTCCGCGTTGGTGACCGCCTCGACGCCGTAGCGGGTGTGGAGCTCCTCGGCCCGCTCGGCGCGGCGGGCGGTGACCAGGAGGGCGGCAGCGGGCCATCCGGCCCGGATCATGCCGCTCAGCAGGGCCTCGCCGATCTTGCCGGTACCGAGGACTGCGACTGTCTGGGTCATGCGGGTCACCTCGCCGGGGGTGGTGCGTGCGGTTCGTGCGGTCGTCCATGCGCCTGGACCGTGCTTCCAGGCACATGGACATCCTTGCACCGGGCCGGCCGTGGTGTCGGTGGTGTCCGAGGAGCGGTCACGCGGTGCGGCGGCGGAGGGTGGCCGCGCCCAGGGCGAGGACGAAGAGGGCGCAGGCGGCGACGATGAGGACGTCGCGGATGAAGTCGGCGGTGACGTCGGTGTGGCGGAGCACTTCGTCCATGCCGTCGACCGCGTACGACATGGGCAGGACGTTGGAGATGCCTTCGAGGACGGGCTGCATCTGGTCGCGGGCGATGAACAGGCCGCAGAGCAGCAGCTGGGGGAAGATCACGGCCGGCATGAACTGGACCGCCTGGTACTCGGATGCGGCGAAGGCGGAGACGAACAGGCCGAGGGCCGTGCCGAGCAGGGCGTCCAGGAGGGCGACGAGGAGCAGCAGCCAGGGCGAGCCGACGACGTCGAGGCCGAGGAACCAGACCGCGAGTCCGGTGGCAAGGGCGGACTGGACGATGGCGAGGAGTCCGAACGCCAGGGCGTAGCCCGCGATCAGATCGCCCTTGCCCAGGGGCATGGCCAGCAGGCGTTCCAGGGTGCCGGAGGTGCGCTCGCGCAGGGTGGCGATGGAGGTCACCAGGAACATCGTGATGAGGGGGAAGATGCCGAGGAGCGAGGCGCCGATGGAGTCGAAGACCTTCGGGGTGCCGTCGAAGACGTAGCGCAGCAGGAAGAGCATCACGCAGGGCACCAGGAGCATCAGCGCGATCGAGCGCGGGTCGTGGCGCAGCTGGCGGAGGACGCGGGCGGCGGTGGCGAGGGTGCGGGCCGAGTTCATCGGGCGGTCTCCTGAAGGGCGTTGGCCGTGTCGACGAGGTGGAGGAAGGCGTCCTCGACGGTCGCGGTGTCGTTGCGGTGCCGGAGGGCGTCGGGGGTGTCGTCGGCGAGGAGTTCGCCCTCGCGCAGGAGCAGGAGGCGGTGGCAGCGCTCGGCCTCGTCCATGACGTGCGAGGAGACGAGGATGGTGGTGCCGCGGTCGGCGGCGATGCGGTGGAAGAGGTCCCACAGATCGCGGCGGAGGACCGGGTCGAGGCCGACGGTGGGCTCGTCGAGGACGAGCAGCTCGGGGGTGCCGAGGAGGGCGACGGCGAGCGAGACGCGGCTGCGCTGGCCGCCGGAGAGGTTCCCGGCGAGAGCGTCGGCGTGGTCGGCGAGGTCGACGTCGGCGATGGCCTGGGTGACGTTCTGCCGGCGACGGTCGGCCGCGGCGCGGCCGGGGTCGAGGATGGCCGCAAAGTAGTCCAGGTTCTGACGGATGGTCAGATCGCCGTAGACGGACGGGGCTTGGGTGACGTAGCCGATGCGGGAGCGGAGTGAGGCGTCGCCTGCGGGGCGGCCGAGGACCTCGAGGGTGCCGGTGACCTTGGCCTGGGTGCCGACGACGGCGCGCATGAGGGTCGACTTGCCGCAGCCGGAGGGGCCGAGGAGACCGGTGATCTGGCCGGGCGGGACGTCGAAATCGAGGGAGCGGAGCACGGTGCGGGGGCCTCGTACGACGGTGAGGGCGCGGGCGTGGATGGCGGGGCCTACGGCGCCCTCGGCGCCCCCCGCAGCATTATTCATCATGCGATGAATAATGCTGCGGGGCGGTGTTGGCGTCAAGCCATTGGCGCCTGCCGGGCATGGGCGGGTGCGGGCCGGTCGTGGGTCGTGCCCATCCGGCCCGCCCTGCGCGACGACTGCCCGCACACCAGCCGGAGATAACGGACCGTGGAGCGGACCACCTGTTCCTTGGTCAGGACGGCCGGGCGGCCCTTGAGGAAGCGGTCGTGAGGGGTGTCGTCCGGGCGGACGAACTGGATCAGACCGTCGTGGCGGCCGAGGCTCACGCACTGGAGGACATAGCGGAAGCTCAGCGGTCGCGGTTCGCGGCCACGGGATTCCGCGATGATCGAGGAGGCGGCGTGGGCCCCCGTGGGGAGTGCGGTCGCGCAGGCCATGCGCAGGGCGCCCGCCTTGGCTGAGCGGGCGGCGGCCGCGTCCCCGGCGACGTACACCTCGGGGTGCGACACCGAGCGCAGGGCGTCGTCGACCGCGATACGGCCGGACGGGTCGAGGGCGAGACCGGCGGCCCGGGCGAGTTCGGCGTTGGGGATCATCGAGGCCGCCCAGACGACCGCGTCCGCGTCGAGGTCGTCGGCGTGCGCGACCCGGTGGCCCTCGTCGATGCGGACGCCCCGCGCTGTCAGGACCGTACGGACATGGTCGCGGCCGCGCGCCGAGAGGCCGGGTCCGACGCCTTCGCCCGCGTGGAGGCGGACGGTCCAGTCGGGGTGGGACTCGGCGAGTTCGGCGGCGAGTTCGATGCCGGTCAGTCCGCCGCCGACGACCGCGAGGGAGCCGGATCCGTCCTGGAGCCGCTTGTGCAGGGCGGCGGCGGACTCGGGCGTGTGGGCCCGCTCGCCGGCGGGTGCGGTGCGGCTGCCGAGGGCGTAGACGAGCCGGTCGTACGGGAGGTGGCGGCCGTCGTCCGTGGTGACCCGGCGGGCCGCGGTGTCGATGGCCACGGCACGGGAGGCGAGGTGCTCGATGCCGGTGGAGCCGAGCAGTCCGGTCAGGGGGTGGGTCACATCGGGGCGGCCGGCGGCGAGTTCATGGAGCCGTACGCGTTCGGTGAAGCGGTCGCTGGGGTCGATGAGGGTGACACGGGCGTGCGGGGCTAGGCGGAGTGCGGCCATGAGCCCCGCGTAGCCCGCGCCGAGGACCAGGACCTGCCACGGTTCGGGTTCGTTTGAGTTCGTCGTCATACAAGGGGGACGACGCAGGCCCGCGGAGTGTGACACTGCCGCGGGCCGCGGGGTCTTGCGGTCCCGTCCGGACGGGACCGCGTCCGGAGGTCACGCCTGCGTACGATCCCGAGTCCGGACGGTCACGCCTGCGTACGGTCACGCGTCCGTGCTCCCGGCCAGGCCGAGGTGCCGGAGCTTGTCGGGGTTGACGACGGCGTCGATCTCGGTGATCCGTCCGCCGTGCACCATGAAGGCGAACACCGCGCCCTGTGCCCCCACGGGGTCGTCGAAGACGATGCCTGGGGCACCGTTCACGTCCCGTACGAACACCTGCATCGTCGCCAGGTCGAAGCCGCGCGTGAGGCGCTGGGCGAAGCGGGCGACCTTCTCGTTGCCGAGCACCGGCAGCCGGGCGGCCATGACCTTTCCGCCGCCGTCGGAACGCCAGACCACCTCGGGGTCGAGGATCTCCAGCAGCCCGTCGAGGTCGCCGCCCATGACCGCCGTGAGGAACGCGTCGACGGCACGCCGGTGCTCGCCGCGGTCGACCGACCGGCGGGGCGCCTCGGCGCGGACCCGGCGGCGCGCCCGGGAGGCAAGCTGCCGTACGGACTCGGGGGTGCGGCCGACGACCTCGGCGATCTCCGGGAAGGGCACGGCGAACACGTCGTGGAGGATGAAGGCGGTGCGTTCGGCGGGGGTGAGCCGCTCCAGGACGGTCAGCATCGCCATCCCGACCGACTCGTCGAGGGTCACCCGGTCCTCCGGGCCGTCTTCGCTGATCACCGGCTCGGGCAGCCAGGGCCCGACGTACGCCTCGCGGCGTGCGCGGGCGGAGCCCAACTGGTCGTAGCAGATGCGGCTGATGACGGTCGTCAGATACGCGCTCGGGTCCTCGGCCTCCCCGTCGGGCAGGCCCTGCCAGCGCAGCCAGGCCTCCTGTACGGCGTCGTCGGCGTCCGCGACCGAGCCGGTGATGCGGTAGGCGATGCCCCACAGGCGGTCGCGCTGCTGCTCGAAGAGCCGGAGCTCTGCCATGGTCCGGTCCTCCTCCTTCGCGTACGGGTCTCCTGGCCTCTTGGCCTCTCCGCCTGGCCGGGCTCGGCCCGGCCTCTTGGGAAGAGACGCTCAGGAGGCACGAAGTGTGACAGTCAGATCCAGCGCGTACGCCTCTTCGACGACCCCGTCGGGGAACAGCTCCAGGAGTCGTCGCGTTCGTCGGCGAGGACAGGAGCGGCGGCCTCCGGCCCCATGGCCGCGAAGTAGGACCGGCTGCCGAGGTTGGCGAGGTGGGTGTCGAAGGACACGCGCCGCGTCCAGTGGAGCCGCCGGCGGACGGGAGCGAGCCCCGGGTCGAGGCCGCGGATGATGCGGGCGGCCTCCGTGGTGACGCTGTGCGCGTGATAGCCGGGGAGGCGGCCGGCGAGGCGGGCCTCCTGGGCACGGGTCCAGGAGGTGTCCGGGTCCGGGACGTTCCACCAGAGGGCGAGGGCGCCGTGCGGGCGGGCCAGGACGCGGAAGGCCTCGGGGACGGAGCGGGCGGGATCGGTCCATTGCCAGGCCTGGGCGTACGTGACGAGGTCGGCGGTGCCGTCGGCGAGCGGCAGTGCGTCGCCCACGGCACGCAGGAGCGGTACGCCGGGGAGCGCGCGGCGCAGCTCGCACGCCATGGCGTGGCCGGGCTCGACGGCGACGACGCGCGCGCCGCGGTCGTGGAGTGCGCGCGTGGCGATGCCGGTTCCGGCGCCGACGTCGACGACGCGGGAGCCCTTGAGGGGGCGGCCGGTGAGTTCCTCGACGGCGTCGTAGAGCGCGGCGGGGTAGCCGGGGCGGGCGGCGGCGTACTGGGAGGCGACGGAGTCGAACGCGAGGGCGTGGGCGTGCGCGTGGGAGGCGGCGGTGTCGGTGGCGGTCCCCCGCGGGTCGGCCCCATGCCCGTCGTGCCCGTGCCCGCGCGGCTCGTGTCCGCGCTGCTCGTCCTCGTGCCGGTCGTGCCCGAGCGCGCTGTCGCCGTGAGCCGTGATGCTCTGCGTCATGCGCCCCATCCTGGCGCCGACGCTCTAGCGACGGCGGGGCTTCGGCTTCTTCCGGGCCGACGGGTTGCCCGCGCGCGTATTGCGGCGCTTCTCGAACTGGGCGACGGCCGTCTCGTACTCCGTGCGGCGCAGCTTCTCGCCCGGGGCCTCGGTGAGCGAGCGGAAGAAGTACGCGAGGAGCGAGCCGATGAAGCCGATCGCCTTCAGGCTGCGGAGGGATTCCTCGCGGGCAGGGTCGGCGGGGCGGCGGGAGAAACCCTCCCAGGTCTTGCGGAAGGCGATCGCGCTGCAGATCGCGAACATGACGATCACGAGGGTGTTGACGAAGCCGCCGACCTTGGCGACCTCCAGGCCCTGGTAGCCGAACCGCAGCACCAGACATCCGGCGACGGCCGCGGCGAGCGAGCCGACGGCGACGCCGGCGCGGCGCAGGGCGTAGCCGCCGTCGTGGTCCACCCAGGTGGTGCCGAAGAAACGGATCGGCTCGGGCTGTGGACCGGTGCGGGGGGCCTCGTCGGCCGCGCCCGCACCGGTGTGGCCGGCCTTGCCGGAGGTGCCCGGGGTGTCGTCGTGGTTCTCGTTCACGGGGTCGATTATCCCCGGGGTGGGACGGGCGCGGTCAGGAACAGCGCGGAGCGACGTAGCCGTCGCTGCCCGTGTTCACGTAGGCGTCCGAGACGAACTCGCCGTCGGCGATGTTGTCCCACAGCGTCGTCGTGCCGTACGGGCCGGTGATCTGCTCGCCGGGCTTCTGGCAGTACACCGGGACCTTCACGTTGTACGGCAGGGTGCGGATCAGCCGGTACTGGCGGCCCGGGCCGGACCGGACGTTGACGCGGTAGCCGGGCGCGATCGGGTACCTGACGACGTCCGCGGCGAGTTCGGCCTGGACAGCGTCGCCCGCACTCTCACTGATCTCTTCAACGGCCATGCGGCCTCCCCCCGTTGGCATTCATTGCTCTGCGACGCGCAGGCTAGCAAGCCCCGTCGGCCCCAAACGAACCATCGACTAGGCTCCGAGCGTCGCGCTTGCGGTCGAACACACGGGGGTGGACGATGCCGCCGCTGCGAAAGAGTGGCACCGGCCCGGAAGCGGAACATCCGGAATACGCAGGGCAGTACCGCCTTGAGGCGTGCCTCGGTGCCGGCGGAATGGGCGTCGTGCACCTCGCCAGGTCCGCGTCCGGCATGCGCCTCGCGGTCAAGATCGTGCACGAACAGTATGCGGCGGACCCGGAGTTCAGGGCCAGGTTCCGGCAGGAGGTCGCGGCCGCGCGCCGGGTCAGCGGGGCCTTCACCGCGTCGGTCGTGGATGCGGACCCGGATGCCGGCCGGCCGTGGATGGCCACCCTTTACGTGCCCGGGCCGACGCTCGCCGATCAGGTGAAGCGGAACGGCCCCATGACGCCTGCCGAGTTGCGCAGGCTCACGGCCGGACTCGCCGAGGCACTCCGCGACATCCACCGCGTCGGCGTCGTCCACCGTGACCTCAAGCCCAGCAATGTGCTCCTCACCGACACCGGTCCGAAGGTCATCGACTTCGGGATCTCCCGGCCGTTCGACAGCGATCTGCGTACGGAGACGGGGAAGCTGATCGGCTCGCCGCCTTTCATGGCGCCCGAGCAGTTCCAGCGGCCGCGCGAGGTAGGGCCTGCTGCCGATGTGTTCGCCCTGGGGTCGGTGCTGGTGCACGCGGCGACGGGGAGCGGGCCTTTCGACTCGGACAGCCCGTACATCGTGGCGTATCAAGTGGTCCACGACGAGGCCGACTTGACTGGGGTACCCGCCGAACTCGCACCGCTGATCAGCCGGTGTCTGGCCAAGGCTCCCGCGGACCGGCCCACTCCCGACGAGATCATGGCCGACCTGCGCCCCCCTTCGTACGAGGCCGCGGCCTTCATACCCACTCAGAGGCGACCGGCCGGAACGATGCCCGCGCCGACAGGGCGGCCGGAGACGCGAAGCGGGGAGCCGGGGACGCCGGGCGGCTCCGGCGGCCCGGCGGGCGGCACGCCTCCCCGGCCACGCGCCCGCAGGCGAAGGCATCCGCGCCTGCTGGCAGCGGGCGTCACGCTTCTGGTCGTCGCGGGTGGGGCACTCGCCATGCACGGGTACGGCGGCACGGACGGGGACGCGCCCGGTCCGCCGGCGCCCACGGGGGCGGCGAATGCCTTCAGGCCTTGGGAGGCGACGCTGCGCGCCTCCGGTGACACGGCCCCGGTCTGCGGATTCGCCGATGCTGCGCTCTACTGCTCCGTACCCGGCGTCAGTGCTGCACGCCTCGACCCCGCCGACGGACGGGTGGTCTGGTCGGTCACCGCGTCGGCGGCAAAGGGCGAAGAAGGCCACCCCGCCCTCGGTCCTGCGGTTTCCGGCGGGCTGGTGCACACCACGACGGCGACGACACGCACGGCGAAGATCCAGACGTACCACCCTGCCGACGGCACAGCCGGCTGGAGCGCGGACATCTCCTCGTACCAGGGCGGCGTCGGTTTCGCAGGCGACACCGTCCTCCTCGTGTCGCCCGCCGGCAGCGTCAAGGCCCTGGACGCAGCCACCGGAAAGACCAGATGGCGCCATGCCCTCCCCGGTCACACCCGCCCGGCCCTCGGCGCCTACAGCGAGGAGACCGGGCGGCTCCACGCCTTCGAGGTCTCCCCTGACGGCCGCAGCACCGTGGTCACCGCGGTGGATCCGCGCACCGGCACCGTGGCGTGGCAGCACAGATTCGACGGGAACCTCACCCCGGCCGCGTGCCTGGGCGACACCCTCCTCCTCACCTCTGTGGACACGAACTCGCAGACCGACGCGATCGTGCGCTACGAGCCGCGGCAGCAGGCCGCACACCGCGTGAAGCTGCCGTTCCCGCTCGCCGAACCACAGCTCGCCCTGGGCGGAGACACCGCCTACCTGCTGGCGCGGGGCGGCACGCTGCTGGCGGTCGACACCCGGCGTACGACCGCCGCGCAGAGCGCCGAACTGTGGCGCCTGGAGACCGCTGCCGGCCGCGCCTCCCGCCCCGTCGTCGACGGTGAAGGCCGCCTCTACTTCTCCGCGGCCGACGGACGGCTCTTCGCCGTCGACACTCGGCGCGGTGTCGTGCTCGGTCAGACCCGCCCCCGGCTGGACGGCGGGCGGCTCGGCTTCGCGGCCTTCCTGCCTGCCCCTGTCACCGCTCCCGGCAAGGTCTTCGCGACCGCGCCGGACGGCTCCGTCTTCGCCGTGGACGCTCGCGACCCGGCGCGCTGGTGAGCCGGGGAACGACGGCGGCGACACACGGCGAAGCCCCCTGCGGGGCATCTTCCGCCGGGGGCTTCGGAGGGACGGGCAGGGCAGCCCGGCTCAGCCCAGCTGCGACACGTCCCTGACCGCGCCCTTGTCCGCGCTCGTGGCCATCGCCGCGTACGCGCGCAGGGCCGCCGAGACCTTGCGCTCGCGGTCCTTCGGGGCGTAGACGCCGCCCAGTGCCTCACGGCGGGCCGCCAGCGTGGCGTCGTCGACGACGAGCTCGATCGAGCGGTTGGGGATGTCGATGCGGATGAGGTCGCCGTCCTCGACGAGGGCGATCGTGCCGCCGGAGGCGGCCTCCGGGGAGGCGTGGCCGATCGACAGACCCGACGTGCCGCCGGAGAAGCGGCCGTCCGTGACCAGGGCGCAGGCCTTGCCGAGGCCGCGGCCCTTGAGGAAGGAGGTCGGGTAGAGCATCTCCTGCATGCCGGGGCCGCCGCGCGGGCCCTCGTAGCGGATGACGACGACGTCGCCCTCCTTCACGACCTTGGAGAGGATCTTGTCGACGGCCTCGTCCTGGGACTCGCAGACGACGGCAGGGCCTTCGAACGTCCAGATCGACTCGTCGACACCGGCCGTCTTCACCACACAGCCGTCGGCCGCCAGATTGCCCTTGAGGACGGCGAGGCCGCCGTCCTTGGAGTAGGCGTGCTCGACCGAGCGGATGCAGCCGTTCTCGGCGTCGAGGTCGAGGGACTCCCAGCGCTCGGACTGCGAGAAGGCGGTGGCGGAGCGGACGCAGCCGGGGGCCGCGTGCCACAGCTCGACGGCCTCGGCGGACGGGGAGCCGCCGCGGACGTCCCAGGTCTTGAGCCACTCGGCCAGGGACGCCGAGTGGACGGTGTGGACGTCCTCGTTCAGCAGCCCGCCGCGGTACAGCTCGCCGAGGATCGCGGGGATGCCGCCGGCGCGGTGGACATCCTCCATGTAGTACGTGCCGCCGGGGGCGACGTTCGGTGCGACCTTGGCCAGGCACGGGACGCGGCGCGAGACGGCGTCGATGTCCGTCAGGTCGTAGTCGAGCTCGGCCTCCTGCGCGGCGGCGAGCAGGTGGAGGATCGTGTTGGTCGAGCCGCCCATGGCGATGTCGAGGGCCATCGCGTTCTCGAAGGCCTCGCGGGTGGCGATGTTGCGGGGCAGGACGGACTCGTCGCCCTGCTCGTAGTAGCGCTTGGTGATCTCGACGGCCGTGCGGCCCGCGTTCTCGTACAGGGCCTTGCGTGCGGTGTGGGTGGCGAGGACCGAGCCGTTGCCGGGTAGGGCGAGGCCGATGGCCTCGGCGAGGCAGTTCATCGAGTTGGCGGTGAACATGCCGGAACAGGAACCGCAGGTCGGACAGGCGTTCTCCTCGATGCGGAGGACGTCCTCGTCCGACACGTTCTCGTTGACCGAGTCGACGATCGCGTTGATCAGGTCCAGCTTGCGGACCGTGCCGTCGACGAGGGTCGCCTGGCCGGCCTCCATCGGGCCGCCGGAGACGAAGATCGCCGGGATGTTGAGGCGCATGGCGGCCATCAGCATGCCGGGGGTGATCTTGTCGCAGTTGGAGATGCAGATGAGCGCGTCCGCGCAGTGGGCCTCGACCATGTACTCGACGGAGTCGGCGATCAGCTCCCGGGAGGGCAGCGAGTACAGCATGCCGCCGTGGCCCATCGCGATGCCGTCGTCGACCGCGATGGTGTTGAACTCGCGCGGGACGGCACCCGCGGCGCGGATCGCGTCGGAGACGATCCGGCCGACCGGGGCGAGGTGGGTGTGGCCCGGCACGAACTCGGTGAAGGAGTTGGCGACGGCGATGATCGGCTTGCCGATGTCCTCGCTCGCTACGCCCGACGCCCGCATAAGGGCGCGGGCACCTGCCATGTTGCGGCCGTGGGTGACTGTGCGGGACCTCAGCTCGGGCATCGTCGCTCGCTCCTTCAGACAGTTCTGGCTCTGGTCGAGCGTACGCCGCCGCTCCAAGATCTGGACGTGCTGTCCGGAATGCGGGACGGGGTTCCGCCCTTCGGGCAACCCTCGGGAAAGGTGTCCGTCAACGAGGGCTGACGACCGGGCCCGGCCTCCCGCTCCCCCCTGAGCCCCGCCTTCCCCTGCCTCCGGGCCTGTCTTCCCCCTGCCTCCCGGGCCGGGGCTCAGGCCTCCGTCAGGTACCGCTGAAGCGTCGGCGCGACCATCGCGACGATCTCCTCCGGATCCGCCGAGGCCAGCGGCTCCACCTGGATCACGTACCGCAGGATCACGATGCCGATCATGTGCGAGGCGGCCAGCTCCGCCCGGAACTTCGGGTTCGGTACGTCGAGCTCCCCCGCCACCTGCTCCAGCAGCCGCCGCAGGACGAACCCGCGCAGCACCTTCGCCGCCGCCTCGTGCGTCATCGCGGACCGGATGATCGCCAGCAGCGGGGCGCGGGTCGCCGGGTTCTCCCAGACCCCGATGAAGAACCGTGCGAGCCGCTCGCCGATGCCCTCCGCCCCCTCCCCCAGGACCGCCGGGATGACGAGCGCGGGCTCGAAGGAGACCTCGATGGCGGCCGCGAAGACCTCGTCCTTCGTGCCGAAGTAGTGGTGCACGAGGGCCGGGTCGACGCCCGCGGCCTTGGCGATGCCGCGGACGGACGTCTTGTCGTAGCCGCGCTCGGCGAACTCCGTACGGGCCGCCTGGAGGATCCGCTCACGGGCGCCGGGGCCGGTGTCCGACTCCTTGCGTGCGGGCCGGCCGCGCCGACGGGGCGCCGCGCCGCCGCTCACGAGCCCGTGACCCGGGCCGCCGACGCCAGGTGCAGCCGGGTGAACGCCAGCGCCTCGGCGAGGTCGGCCTCGCGCTCCGCCGCCGACATCGCCCGCCGCGTGTTGACCTCGATGACGACATGGCCGTCGAAACCGGTGCGGGCGAGCCGCTCGAGCACCTCGGCGCACGGCTGGTCGCCGCGCCCGGGCACCAGGTGCTCGTCCTTCGCCGACCCCTTGCCGTCCGCGAGATGGACGTGCCCGAGCCGGTCGCCCATGCGGTCGAGCATGGCCAGCGTGTCCGTACGGGAGGTGGCCGTGTGGGAGAGGTCGATCGTGAAGTGCCGGTAGTCCTCTTTGGTGACGTCCCAGTCCGGGGCGTACGCGAGCATCTCGCGGTCGCGGTAGCGCCACGGGTACATGTTCTCGACGGCGAAGCGCACGTCCGTCTCGTTCGCCATGCGCCAGATGCCGGAGACGAAGTCGCGTGCGTACTGCCGCTGCCAGCGGAAGGGCGGATGGACGACGACGGTGGACGCGCCGAGCTTCTCGGCGGCCGCCTGCGCGCGCTGCAGCTTCACCCAGGGGTCGGTGGACCAGACCCGCTGGGTGATCAGCAGACAGGGCGCGTGGACGGCCAGGATCGGCACCTCGTGGTAGTCGGAGAGCCGGCGCAGCGCCTCGATGTCCTGACTGACGGGGTCGGTCCAGACCATGATCTCGACGCCGTCGTAGCCGAGGCGCGCGGCGATCTCGAAGGCCGTCGCCGTCGACTCCGGGTAGACGGAGGCCGTAGACAGGGCGACCTTCGCATCCGGGATGCGCACCACTGGTTCTGCCACGAGGGACAGGGTACGGGCCTTGCGGGGCGGCATCAGGGAGCGGGGAGGTGGTCCAGGCGGCGCAGGATCACGCCCTCGCGCAACGCCCACGGGCAGATTTCCAGCTCGTCCACGCCGAAGAGGTCCATCGCGCCCTCCGCGACCAGGGCTCCTGCCAGCAGCTGCGCCGAGCGTCCCTCGGAGACCCCGGGGAGCGCCGCGCGCTGCGCGGTGGTCATGGCGGCGAGCTTGGGGACCCACTCCTCCAGTGACGCACGGCTCAGTTCGCGCTGTACGTACACGCCCTCGGCGGAGCGCGCAGCCCCGGCGATACGGGCGAGCTGCTTGAAGGTCTTGGAGGTCCCGACGACGTGGTCGGGCTTTCCGAAGCGGCTGAACTCGCCGACCGTACGGGCGATCTGTGCCCGTGCATGGCGGCGCAGCGCCCGGACGTCCTGCGGGTCCGGCGGGTCGTCGGGCAGCATCGCCGAGGTCAGCCGGCCGGCGCCGAGGGGCAGGCTCACGGCGGCGTCCGGCTCCTCGTCGATGCCGAACGCGATCTCCAGCGAGCCACCGCCGATGTCCAGGGCGAGGAGCTTGCCCGCGGACCAGCCGAACCAGCGGCGGGCGGCCAGGAAGGTGAGCCGGGCCTCCTCCTCGCCGGTGAGGACCGTCAGGTCGACACCGGTGACGGTCCTGACGCGGTCCAGCACCTGGTCGGCGTTGGCGGCCTCCCGGACGGCGGAGGTGGCGAAGGGGAGGATGTCCTCGCAGCCCTTGTCCTCGGCGGCCTGCAAAGCGTCCATGATCGTGGCGATCAGCCGGTCGACGCCCTCGGGGCCGATGGCTCCGTCCCCGTCGAGGAGCTCGGCAAGGCGCAGCTCCGCCTTGTGTGAGTGGGCGGGGAGGGGCCGGGCACCGGGGTGCGCGTCCACCACCAGCAGGTGCACCGTGTTCGAACCGACGTCGAGGACTCCGAGTCTCATGTACGGAACGCTACTGCGGCCGCGCGCATACGCTTGACTCGTGCCAAAGACGAAAAAGACGAAGCCGGGCAAAGCTGTCGAGGAGAAATCCGCGAAGGCAGCGAAGCCCGCCAAGAACAGCTCCCGGCGCAGCGAGCCGGACGAGAAGGGGCTGGACTTCCCCCGGGCCTGGGTGGAGTTCCCCGACCCCGCGGACGACGAACAGGTCTTCCGCTGTGACCTGACGTGGCTCACGTCACGCTGGAACTGCATCTTCGGCAGCGGCTGCCAGGGCATCCAGGCGGGCCGCGCCGACGACGGCTGCTGCACGCTCGGGGCGCACTTCTCGGACGAGGACGACGAGAAGCGGGTCGCCGGGCACGTGGCGCGGCTCACGCCGGAGCTGTGGCAGTTCCGCGACGTGGGCACGGAGTCCGGCTGGGTGGAGGTCGACGAGGACGGAGACCGGCAGACCCGCCGCTGGGAGGGTTCCTGCATCTTCCAGAACCGCCCGGGGTTCGCGGGCGGCGCGGGCTGCTCCCTGCACATCCTGGCCCTGAAGGAGGGCCGCGAACCGCTCGAGACGAAGCCCGACGTGTGCTGGCAGCTGCCGGTGCGGCGTACGTACGACTGGATCGACCGCCCGGACGACACGCGGGTCCTCCAGATCTCGATCGGCGAGTACGACAGGAGGGGCTGGGGACCGGGCGGCCACGACCTCCACTGGTGGTGCACGTCCGCCACGTCGGCGCACGGCGCGGGCGAGCCGGTGTACGTGACGTACCGCCCGGAGCTCACGGAACTGATGGGCAAGGCGGCGTACGACGTCCTGGTGGAGCTGTGCGAGGCGCGGCTGGCGAGCACGCTGCCGCTGGTGGCTCCGCATCCGGCGGACCCCGAGCGGGCATAAGCGGCGCACGGGAGGGCGGGGCGGCGTAGCGACGGGCACCCGTGCCGGGGCTCCCTGACCCCGGCGAAACGCTTCCTCAGCCGGATGGTGCGGGGGCCTGCGACGACGGGGGTTCCGAGGGGGGAGGCTCCGACGAGGCCGGCGGCTCGGACGACGACGGAGGTTCCGAGGGCGAGGGCGGCTCGGACGACGACGGGGGCGTCGAAGGCGTCGGCGGCTGGGACGACTGCGGGGGCTCCGAGGGCGAGGGCGGCTGGGACGACGACGGGGGCGTCGCGCCGCGGCCGTCGATCTCCAGCACCGCGCCGGACGGATCGACGCCCACGCGGGCGGTCCAGGGTCCGGCCGGTTCCGCGTCGTGGTCCACGTGCACGTAGACGGTCACGGACTCGCCCGGGTGCAGCGTTCCCGAGCTGAGGCTGGCGTACAGCCAAGGCGCATCGGTCCACAGGGACCAGGTGACGGGCGCGCCGCCCGACGCCGTGATGGTGACCATCGTGGTGTCGCCGGAGGGCTGCGCCTCGACGGTGAGCCTGCCGGGCCCCTGGCCCGGAGCGGAGGGCACGGCCGGTGGCAGTCCGGGGCTGATGACCTCTACGGACACATCGGGCGTGCGGCTGCCGACGGTGAAGCGGGAGTCGGGTTCCTGCCGTGCGTTCCCCGCGTTCTCGTAGCGGTCGTACGGGGAGCCGTCCATGGCCCCCGGCGCGTCCACCTCGCTCGCGGAGAACGGGGATCCGTCGCTGGTCTCGCCAGTGAGCGGGGCACCCCGGTACGCCGCCCAGAGCGCGAGCACGGGCGCGGCGACGACCGTCGCGACGACGGTCGTGGTGACCGCCCGGGCCCGGATCCGGTCACGCCGGGCCGCGTGGTCCTTGGGGTCCATGGGGAAACCGTCGCGCCCGAAGCGCGGCGCCGCGGCGCGTGCCCGCGGGACGTGCAGCATCGCCACGTACGCCGCCGCGCGCGGCGCCGGCACGAGGGGCAGCGAGTCCGGGGTGGCCGACGACGAGCCGGGCCAGGGCCCGGTGGCACCGGCGCGCTCGGCGGCGCGGCGGCAGCGCGGACAGTCGTCGACGTGCCGCACGAGCTCGCGCCGCAGCGTCGCGGAGAGCAGCACCTGATGGTCGCCGGTGAGCCGCGCGACGGACGGGCAGTTGCCGGTCTCGACGACGGCGAGCGCCGCGCGCGTGCGCTCCACCTCGCAGGCGGCCGCGGCGAGCAGCTCACGGGCGCGGGCGGGGTCCAGGCCGAGGACCGCGGCGACCTCGAGCGGGCCGAGCCGATGGCGTACCGCGAGCTCCAGGGCCTCGCGCTGCTCGGGGCTGGTGCCGGCGGCCTCCGGCCAGGCCAGCTGCGCCAGCTCGGCGCGGCGCCGCTCGGCGGCCTCGGGCGACACCTTGGGCGCGGCCTCCTCGGAGACGGGGACGGGCCGCCCGCTGTGCGCGCCCCCCGCCCCCTGCCGCTTGCGGCGCTTCTGCTCGGCGAGCGCCCGCAGACAGGCCCACCGTGCCAGCGCGTACAGCCAGGCCCTCCGCTCGGCATCCCCGGTGGGGCAGCGCGCGTACTGCCGCTCGGCGATGGCCAGGACGTCGCCGAGCACGGCCGTCGCCGCCTCGTGGTCGCAGAGCGCGGACAGGCAGTACGTGAACAGCCCGTCCAGGTAGGCCTCGTACCGCCCGGGCGGGGTCTGCCCGAGGGTCGGCCGCTGGCCGGACGCACGGCGGTGCGCCCGGTGTGCGCCGGTGGTGTGTGTGGGGGGCTCCAGACTGCTGCTCGTCACCCGGCGACCGTAGGCAGCGGAAGGCACACCCTTCGCGCCGGTTGAGCACATTTAATTCTTACGGGTGAAGGTATCCCTCGATGGGCGACAGGAGCATTTGCCTCGACGCGGGTGACTGTGCTTTTCGGCGCATTTCGACAGGGGTGCGACGGGGGCGCGGGGTGGCGCCCGGCGGGGGGAACTCCTTCGGCCGGACGGGTGAGGCGTCCGGTGCCGCACGGCTGTCACTGGGTACCGCTACGGTTTGCCCCATGGCTGCCCGTACGAAATCCGCCAAGGACAGGCCGTCCTACCGCTGCACCGAATGCGGCTGGACGACCGCCAAGTGGCTCGGCCGCTGCCCCGAGTGCCAGGCCTGGGGCACGGTCGAGGAGTACGGCGCACCCGCGGTCCGTACGACCGCCGCGGGACGGGTCACGAACGCCGCGCTGCCCATCGGCCAGGTCGACGGCCGGCAGGCCACGGCCCGTACGACCGGGGTGGACGAGCTGGACCGGGTCCTCGGCGGGGGGCTGGTGCCGGGGGCAGTCGTGCTGCTCGCGGGCGAGCCGGGGGTCGGCAAGTCCACGCTGCTGCTGGACGTCGCGGCGAAGGCGGCGAGCGACGACCACCGCACGCTCTACGTGACGGGCGAGGAGTCCGCGAGCCAGGTCCGGCTGCGGGCCGACCGGATCAAGGCGCTGAACGACCATCTGTATCTCGCCGCCGAGACCGATCTCTCCGCCGTCCTCGGCCATCTCGACGCCGTCAAGCCCTCGCTGCTCGTCCTCGACTCCGTGCAGACCGTGGCATCGCCCGAGATCGACGGGGCGCCGGGCGGGATGGCGCAGGTGCGCGAGGTCGCGGGCGCGCTGATCCGCGCGTCCAAGGAGCGGGGCATGTCGACGCTGCTGGTGGGCCACGTCACCAAGGACGGCGCGATCGCCGGTCCGCGGCTCCTGGAGCATCTCGTCGACGTCGTGCTGCACTTCGAGGGCGACCGGCATGCGCGGCTGCGGCTCGTGCGGGGCGTCAAGAACCGCTACGGGGCGACGGACGAGGTCGGCTGCTTCGAGCTGCACGACGAGGGGATCATCGGGCTCGCCGACCCGAGCGGCCTGTTCCTGACCCGCCGGGACGAGCCCGTGCCGGGCACGTGCCTCACGGTGACGCTGGAGGGCCGCCGACCGCTCGTCGCGGAGGTGCAGGCGCTGACCGTCGACTCGCAGATCCCGTCGCCCCGGCGCACGACCTCCGGCCTGGAGACGTCCCGGGTGTCGATGATGCTCGCCGTCCTGGAGCAGCGCGGCCGTATCAGTGCGCTCGGCAAGCGGGACATCTACAGCGCGACGGTCGGCGGCGTGAAGCTCTCCGAGCCGGCGGCGGACCTCGCGATCGCGCTGGCGCTGGCCTCCGCGGCGAGCGACACCCCGCTGCCCAAGAACCTGGTCGCGATCGGCGAGGTCGGCCTCGCGGGCGAGGTCAGGAGGGTCACGGGCGTCCAGCGGCGGCTCGCGGAGGCGCACCGTCTGGGCTTCACCCACGCCCTGGTGCCGTCCGACCCGGGCAAGGTCCCGCCTGGTATGAAGGTCACGGAAGTCGCCGACATGGGGGATGCGCTGAGGGTGCTCCCGCGTGGGCGCCGGGCAGAGGCCCCACGGGCGGACGAGGTGCGGGGGTAGCGGCCCCGGCCGGGCCGGGTCGACAGCCATCGGCCCGCGACGCCGCCCGGGCCTGGCCGGGGTCGCTAGACTTTGCCCTGGTCTCGCCCATCCGTACGAGCCGGAGGAGTGCAGTGGCAGCCAACGACCGGGGCGCAGCACCCGGAAAGTCCGGCGGAGGCTCCGGGGGATCCGGCACGGAGTGGCTGATGCGCGCCTCTCTGAGTGCGGTCGCCCCGGGCACCGCCCTGCGGGACGGCCTTGAGCGCATCCTGCGGGGCAACACCGGCGGTCTGATCGTCCTCGGAATGGACAAAACGGTCGAGTCGATGTGCACGGGCGGCTTCGTGCTGGACGTGGAGTTCACCGCGACGCGGCTGCGCGAGCTGTGCAAGCTCGACGGGGCACTCATCCTCGACAAGGACATCACCAAGATCCTCCGGGCCGGCGTGCAGCTGGTCCCGGACGCCTCCATTCCGACGGAGGAGACCGGCACGCGGCACCGGACCGCGGACCGGGTCTCCAAGCAGTGCGGCTTCCCCGTGGTGTCGGTCTCGCAGTCGATGCGGCTGATCGCGCTGTACGTGGACGGAGAGCGGCGTGTCCTGGAGGAGTCCGCGGCGATCCTGTCCCGGGCGAACCAGGCGCTGGCGACGCTGGAGCGGTACAAGCTGCGGCTGGACGAGGTCGCCGGGACGCTCTCCGCGCTGGAGATCGAGGACCTGGTGACGGTCCGCGACGTCACGGCGGTCGCGCAGCGCCTGGAGATGGTGCGCCGGATCGCGACGGAGATCGCGGAGTACGTGGTGGAGCTGGGCACCGACGGGCGGCTGCTCGCGCTCCAGCTGGACGAGTTGATCGCCGGCGTGGAGCCCGAGCGGGAGCTGGTCATCCGCGACTACGTGCCGGAGCCGACGGCGAAGCGGTCCCGTACGGTCGACGAGGCGCTCGTCGAGCTCGACGACCTCACCCACGCCGAGCTGCTCGAACTGCCCATCGTGGCCCGCGCCTTGGGCTACAGCGGCTCGCCCGAGACCCTCGACTCCGCGGTCTCGCCCCGTGGTTACCGGCTGCTGGCGAAGGTGCCACGGCTGCCGGGCGCGATCATCGAGCGGCTCGTGGAGCATTTCGGCGGCCTGCAGAAGCTACTCGCCGCGAGCGTGGACGACCTCCAGGCGGTCGACGGCGTCGGCGAGGCGCGTGCGCGCAGCGTCCGCGAGGGGCTGTCGCGGCTTGCGGAATCGTCCATCCTGGAGCGGTACGTCTGACCCCGGCGGGGCTCCCCACCGAGGCCTCCACGGGGGCTCCGCACGCCTCGAGCCCATCCGTCCGGCGCTTGAGGGCGGCGCACCGGCCCGCCGGACGGCACCGGCCGCCGTCGCGGAGCCGCCGCGGACCGTGGTCCGCAGGCCCTGACCCGCAGGCCCTGACCCGAGGCGATTCAGTCCTTCTCCAGGCGGAACGACGCCGGAGTCACCGTCGCACCCGGGAAGCGTGCCTCCACCAGATACGTACCCGGCGCGGCCTGGTCCGCCGGCGGTGTGGCGCACTGTGGGGCGCTGTGGTGACGGTCCCAGTCGACGGTGTGCGTGATCGACGAGTTCGCCGGGACGCGCAGCAGGAGGCTGCCGCTGCCGCGCGGGCAGTCGCTGGAGGACCAGACCTCGTCGTCGGCGCTGTCGCTGATGGTCAGGACCGCGGCCTTCGGGCCGAAGTCGGCCTTGCAGGCGACGGCTGACGTGTTCTTCGCGATGAGCTGGAAGCGGGGCTTCTCGCCGGGCTCGTAGGAGACCTTGACGCTGCGCAGGGTCAACTGCAGTGATCCTGGCGCGCAGTTCGGGAGCGGGGAGCCGGCCGGGACCTGCTGGCCGGCGTTCGCGGCGCCGCCGTTCGCCGCACCGCTCGCGCCCGGGTCACCGTTCTTGCCCGTGCCGTCGGCGCCCTCGGCGGTGCCAGGGTCGCCGGTGCCGTCGCCCCCGCCGGACGCCCCCGACTCGTCGCGTCCGCCCGGCTGTTCACTGATCGCCGGGCCCGACGGGTCGGCTCCGGGCGTGATGGAGGGCGCGGGCCCGGAACCGCCCGGCTTGCCGTCGTCGCCGACGCTCCTCGTACCGCTGTCACCGAAGTTGACCGCCCAGACGATCAACAGCCCGAGCAGCGCCAGCAGGGACAGGGCGACTGCCCTCCGTCGCCAGTAGATGGAGGAGGGAAGCGGCCCGACCGGATTGCGCAGAGATCCCACGCACCGAACTGTACGAGAGATCGGGGGCAACTCCCGCCCCACCCGCCGCCCATGATGCTCGATTCTGTCGATCATCATCTGGAATGGGGCCGTTGAGCCCGACTTTCGTCGGGGTGGTCGTGGTCTTCGGCACCGGGCGACCGTGCCCGCGCTGCGCGTACGGTCCCTGGTCATGGACAGCGACATCCCCCACGGCATCTCGGGCGGCCTGTACCGCGGCATCACGGCGTTCGCCCACGCGACCCCCCACTGGGTGCACCGGCTCGCCGAATTCTGGACGGAGGCAGGGCTTCTGCTTTTCGGCGTGCTGTTCGTCGCCGTGTGGTGGCGGGCGCGCACGGCGAACGCACGGGCGATGGCGGTGGCCGTCCTCGCGCCGCTCGCGACCGCCGCTGCCTATGTGTGCAGCGAGTCGCTGAAGTCCCTGGTGGACGAGGAACGGCCGTGCCGCGCGGTCGCGGGGGCCGTGTCGTCGCTGGTGCCGTGTCCGCCGACGGGTGACTGGTCGTTCCCCAGCAACCACTCCACGATCGCGGGTGCGGCGGCCGTCGCCCTCATACTCGCCGCGCCCCGGCCGCGCATCGGATGGCTGACCGTGCCGCTCGCGGTGCTGATGGCGTTCTCGCGGGTCTTCGTCGGGGTGCACTATCCGCACGATGTGGCCGTGGGCCTGGTGCTCGGGGCGGTCGTCGCGCCGGCGTTCGTACGGGTGGGGGCGCGTCCGGCCGCGTCGCTCGCCGCGACGATGCGGACGAGCCGGTCGCGGCTCGCGCTCTGGCTCGCGGGCCCTGGTGACCGGTCCGCCGCCGTGGCCGGCACCCCGGCCGGCGCCTCGGACGACACGTCGGACCGCGCCGCGGACCGAGCAGCGGACCGCGTCACGGACCGCGCGTCGGAACCCGCCGCGCACGGCAGGCGGCGCTGAGCATGCCAGGATCGGAAGTGCCATGACTGCGACAGACATCCCCTCCCCCGCCGCCGAGGTCCCCGCGGATCTCCCCATCGACGATTCCACGGACGACTCCATCGACGTCCTGGCCAACCGCGGCCTCCACGCCCCGGTGCTCGCCTGGTTCGACCAGCACGCCCGCGATCTGCCCTGGCGCCGCCCCGAGGCCGGTGCCTGGGGCGTGATGGTCAGCGAGTTCATGCTGCAGCAGACCCCCGTCAGCCGGGTGCTCCCCGTGTACGAGCAGTGGCTGGCCCGCTGGCCGCGCCCCGCCGATCTCGCTGCCGAGGCACCCGGTGAGGCCGTACGCGCCTGGGGCCGGCTCGGCTATCCGCGCCGTGCGCTGCGGCTGCACGGCGCGGCGGTGGCGATAACGGAGCGGCACGGCGGCGACGTACCGCGCGAGCACGCACAGCTGCTCGCGCTGCCGGGGATCGGGGAGTACACGGCCGCCGCCGTGGCGTCGTTCGCGTACGGGCAGCGGCACGCGGTCCTCGACACGAACGTCCGACGGGTGTTCGCGCGCGCCGCGACCGGCATCCAGTACCCGCCGAACGCGACCACGGCCGCCGAACGCCGCTTGGCCCGCGCCCTGTTGCCGCAGGACGAGGCGACGGCGGCACGCTGGGCGGCGGCCTCGATGGAGCTCGGCGCACTCGTGTGCACCGCGCGCAACGAGGACTGCGGGCGCTGCCCGATCGCGGGACGGTGCGCGTGGCGGCTGGCCGGGAAGCCGGCGCACGACGGGCCGCCGCGGCGTGGCCAGACGTACGCGGGCACGGACCGTCAGGTCCGCGGCAAGCTGCTCGCGGTACTGCGCGAGGCGGCCACCCCGGTGCCGCGGGCGGTCCTGGACCGGGTCTGGGACGAGCCTGCTCAGCGGAACCGCGCCCTGGACGGGCTGGTTGCGGACGGTTTGGTCGAACCGCTGGAGAATGGCCGGTTCCGCTTGCCTCTCACCTGAGAATCTCCGTCAAACCCCGCCCAGCACCGTTGTTACACAACCGATGGATGGCCGTGCGCCCTCCGACGGCTGCTTCGGACAGCCCCGTGACAACAGCTCCGTAGGTTCCTTCGACGTAAGGGAAACCACGGGAACGCACAGCTTGTCACGGGGCTTGTCACGGGGACGGAGGCGGTTGGAATGGCGCACGGCGAGGTGCTCGAATTCGAGGAGTACGTACGCACCCGGCAGGAGGCGCTGCTGCGCAGCGCCCGGCGTCTCGTCCCCGACCCGGTCGACGCCCAGGACCTGCTGCAGACGGCGCTGGTGCGGACGTACGGCCGCTGGGACGGCATAGCCGACAAGTCGCTCGCCGACGCCTACCTCCGCCGCGTCATGATCAATACACGGACCGAGTGGTGGCGGGCCCGCAAGCTCGAAGAGGTCCCGACCGAGCAGCTGCCCGACGCGAGCATCGAGGACGCCACCGAGCAGCACGCGGACCGGGCCCTGCTCATGGACGTCCTGAAGGTGCTCGCCCCCAAGCAGCGCAGCGTCGTCGTGCTACGGCACTGGGAGCAGATGAGCACCGAGGAGACCGCCGCCGCGCTGGGCATGTCGACCGGTACGGTGAAGAGCACGCTGCACCGGGCGCTCGCCCGGCTCCGCCAGGAGCTGGAGGCCCGCGAGCTCGAGGGCCGGGGGCTGGAGAGCCGCGGTCCGGTGAGCCGGGGCACGGCGCACCGGGGAACGGCGGTCCGTGGGCGGGCAGGACGCGGGCCCCGCGTCCCTGCGCAGCGCGGCGAACAGCACGGGGACCGTACGTACGCACGTCGTGAGGAACGGGGGCGGGAGCAGTGCGCGGCCTAGCCGGAGACTGCATCGACGACGAGAACGGCGGCGGTGCCGGAGGCGGCGTCAGCCGATGGGCGGCGAGTGGCACGGCAGTGGCCGGCCTCGCCGCCTTCGGGCTGCTCGCGGTCGGCTGTTCGACCGGCGGGACCGGGACCCGCGACGAGGGACCGGCGCGGACCGATCCGGTGGCGCAGTCGCCGTCGAGCCCCGAGCCCTCGACGACGGCCTCGCCGGTGAAGAAGGTCGACGCGCTCCGGCTGATCATGGACGACCCCAAGGTCAGCAAGCGGGTGAAGGCCGATCTGAAGCCGTGCGCCGCGGACGCGTACCCGGTCGACACGTCGTACGGGAATCTCACGGACAGTCCGGTGCCGGACGTCGTGGTGAATGTGCTGACGTGCGGAGACGCGGTGGGGGTCGGCACGTTCGTCTACCGCGGGGGCGCCGACGGCTACGAGAATGTCTTCGCCGCCGAGGAGCCTGCGGTCTACTCGACGATCGACCGGGGCGATCTGGTCGTCACCAAGCAGGTGTACGCCAAGGGCGACCCCGTCTCGTACCCCTCGGGTGAGATCGTGACGACGTACCGCTGGGCCGGGAACAAGTTCACGGAACACGACCGGGTCGAGAACGAGTACAGCCGGGCGGTGGACGGCGACGTGGTGGACGAGCCGGCCCCGACCACGCCGAGCGAGAACTGAGAGAGCAGCGGAGTACACGGGATGGCCGAGACACATGTCCTGTTCGTCGAGGACGACGACGTCATTCGTGAGGCCACCCAGCTCGCGCTGGAGCGCGACGGCTTCACCGTGACCGCGATGCCGGACGGGCTGGCCGGCCTCGAGGCCTTCCGGGCGAACCGGCCGGACATCGCGCTGCTCGATGTGATGCTGCCGGGGCTGGACGGCGTCAGCCTGTGCCGGCGGATCCGGGACGAGTCGACTGTGCCCGTGATCATGCTGTCGGCGCGCGCCGACTCGATCGACGTCGTGCTGGGCCTGGAGGCAGGCGCGGACGACTACGTCACGAAGCCCTTCGACGGGGCGGTCCTGGTCGCCCGCATCCGTGCGGTGCTGCGCCGCTTCGGGCACGCGGGCGGTGTCGCGGGCGACTCCGGTGAGCCGGGCCGGCCGGGCGAGCGCGGGGTGCTGACCTTCGGCGACCTGGAGGTCGACACGGAGGGGATGGAGGTGCGCCGCGCCGGTGAGCCGGTCGGACTGACGCCGACCGAGATGCGGCTGCTGCTGGAGTTCTCGTCCGCGCCGGGCACGGTGCTGTCCCGGGACAAGCTGCTGGAGCGGGTCTGGGACTACGGCTGGGGCGGCGACACCCGCGTCGTCGACGTCCACGTACAGCGGCTCCGTACGAAGATCGGCCAGGACCGGATCGAAACGGTCCGCGGCTTCGGCTACAAGCTCAAGGCCTGATTCGAAAATCCCCCGTTCCGTGTCCGTAGCCGCTGGTCAGGCAGCTCCTTCTGTTTGGAGGGTGACTTGGTAGCCGAGTTGGTTGAGCT
>NZ_JBHWKX010000081.1:0-27259 GCF_042730885.1 Streptomyces sp. NPDC059909 | reverse complement strand
TGCAGACCCGTGGGCACAGTTGAGGTCAGAGCAGTCCTGAGAAGCGATTCCCCCCATGCCTAAAGGCACGGGTCCCCTCGCTAGCTATCCGATGGGAGCCGGGGGATGCCCGTCTCGGCGGGAGTCCCGGTTCCGTCGTCCGAGGTCCGGACGACGGCGAGAGAGATCACGGCGACGACCTCGAGTACGGCGACACCCACGACGAGGACAATCAGCCGGCGGCGTCGGCGCTCAGCACGCTCCGCGTTCTCACGCATCTCGCTGGCCCGAGCCCGGCGGCCTGGCGATGTCTTCTTGGCGGGCTTGCGGGACATGCCTGGATCCCTCCGAATCACGCCCGAGAGAAGCACCTCAGATCCAACCTAAACGGACCCTTGACCTTGCCCCAGGGGAAAGGTTTTAGCGTCGTCGTACCGGCACGAAGCAAGAAGGAGGTCACCTCATGGCATTCGTCGAAGGCGAGGTGTACCGGTGCCCGGACCCTAGCTGCGGCTGCGAGATCACTGTGACCAAAGGTGCACCCCCAGACCATGGCGGTGATCAAGCCCCGACCTGCTGCTGCGGCCTTCCCATGGAGAAGGTCCGCTGAGCCGGCGCCCGGCAGCCGCGCTGTCCCGTCCTGCTGCTACGCCCACCCGATTGTCGACCGACACGCAAGAACACCCGAGGAACCTGTCATGAGCCAGCTGCTTTACGTACTCCCCGCCCTCGCCTGCCCCATCGGCATGGGCCTGATGATGTGGTTCATGATGCGCGGCAAGCGCCCCGCCCCCGACCAGTCGCACACTGCCCCAACCACCGCGCAGGAGCAGGAGCTCGCCCGCCTGCGCAAAGAAGTCGAGGCCCTGCGCGACGAGCAGCGGTCCCCGAAGGCCGACCTCCACAAGCGCTCTCCGGCATGACCGGCATTTGGCTTCCCCTGGCCGCGACCGCACTCGCCGCAGCCCTCACATACGTGTGCTGCATCCGTCCGACGCGCCGGCACGGCAACTGCAGCCCGGCCGGGCCTGAGCGCACGGCGGAAAGCGTTGACGGGGAGATCCGCCGCACCCGCGAAGAACTGCACCACCTGCGCGAGCAGGCCTCGGCGCAGGAACGGTCCGATCATCTCCGGACACCGGCTCGCAGCAGACGACAGCTCGACTGACGCAGAGACGGGGCTGCCGGTCGGGCCGGCCACACCACCGCCCATCGCCGTCACCGCCCTGGTGATAGACCTCGCCGTGGGGCAGCCGCCATCCGCCACCACAAACGGCAGCAGGCCCGCCACTCCACTCCCACCGGGACAGCCCCCTCCCGCCGCAGCGGACGACTGCTGCACGCCCCAGCCCGTCCCCACACCAGCCTCAACCGACCGCGACAGGGACGGCCACTGCTGCTGACCCCACCCACGCCCGGACCCGCTGCGGCCGGGAACAGATCAAGCCCCGCTGCGGGCAACTGCCGGAACGGAACCACACATGACCACGACAGCAGCCCGCGACACGGCCTCCCCGGCCGAGCGGAGAAGCCCGCACGCCACGATCGGCGCCGACCGCGCCTTCGCGCTCCTGCTGATCCTGGGCGGCTCCCTCGGCCTGCTCGCCTCGGCCGTGCTCACCCACGACAAGATGAAGCTGCTCGCCAACCCGGACTACGTCTCGGCATGCAGCATCAACCCGGTGCTGTCCTGCAACAACATCATGAAGAGCTGGCAGGCATCCACCTTCGGCTTCCCCAACCCTTTCATCGGCTGGGTCGCCTTTTCCGTCGTCATCGCCATCGGCGCCGGACTGCTGGCCGGCGCCCGCTATCGGCGATGGCACTGGTGGGGCCTGCAGGCCGGCACCGTCTTCGGTATCGGCTTCATCACCTGGCTGCAGTACTCCTCGTTGTACGCCATCGGCGCGCTGTGCCTGTGGTGCACCCTCGTGTGGGCCGTGACGATCCTCATCTTCTGGTACACCACCGTGCACAACATCCGCCACGGGCTCATCCCCGCGCCCGGCCGGGTGCGCCGCACCGTGGAGGAGTTCCACTGGGTCGTACCCGTGCTGTGGATCGGCATCATCGCGGTGCTCATCCTCACCAAGTGGGGCAGCGCCCTGTGGGCCTGAGCCCTCCACCCCAAAACCCCGGTGCCCCAACCCGCGTGAGTGCCGCACCTCCGGGCGGCAGCCAGCCACATCTGCACCCCACTGCCCAGCCGATGCGCACGGCACCCCGCAACGCCGCCATCCGGATCCGCCGGGTGCTCGGCCACCTGCTGACGGCCGCCCTCGCCGAGTGTGGCCGTTCTTCACCGCCGCGGCCGTACTAGGGAACGGCCCACAGCGTCTTCCGCGCCGGACGTGGGGTGTGGCCAGGGATCAGGTGTGCGCAGGCGGCTCACGGCGCCAGTGAGGTCGAAGAGCTGAATTGCGGGTGCCATCGAGCCACTGTTGGGTGACGGTTCCGGTCGGGCCGAGGTGGAGCACGTAGGCGGCCAGTGCGGTGTCGGTGAGGGCCAGCTGCTCCGAGACGTTCGTCTCGTGCTCGTCGTTCGTGGTGATCTTACCGGGGCGCCGGTTGTGCCAGGCGTGGCGCAGCCACTTGTCGGTGGCGGGCACCGGTTCGCCGCTCTTGGTGACCGGTTCGTAGCGGGTGCCGTCCGGCGGCGGGCTGTCCTGGACGACCTGCGGCGGGACGACGGCACCCTGGAACTGCCAATAGGTGGCGACGATCGCTTCGGCCTGGCGTCGGCCCCATGCGGCCCGCGTGCGATCTCTCGGTTTGGTGTCAGTGGATGGCGTGTCAGTGGCGGGTTCCCGTGGTGTTGTCCGAAAGCGCTGGTCAGCGATCCGAGAATCGGCCTTGCCGCAGGTGCTGCCACTGTCGTGAGGTGAGAAGTCAGGGATGTCGGTACTGTCACCGGGCGGTATACGCGCAGGTCGCACCTGGACATCGACCGCGCCCCGGGGCGCGGTTGAACCGCCGGCGACCGGCGGGCGCCGCGGGCCCGGGACGGCGTTGCGTCCCGGGCCCGCGGGCGCGGGCGGCTCAGGTCACTTCACGCCGAAGGCCCTGGTGACGGTCTGGTGCACGGCGTTGCCCCGGTCGTCAGCGGCCGTGGCGCGGACGGTGACGTAGGAGGCGTTCCTCGGGGCGTCGAGGGTGGTGCGCCAACCGTCGCCGGAGTGGGCCAGCGTGACCTTGTGCCAGGTCTTGCCGTCGTCGTAGGAGAGCTCCAGGCCGACCTTCCCGATGGCCGACGTGGGCGGCAGCACCTGGTCCGGGTCGGGCGACGTCGGGTGCGAGGCCGTGACGGTCAGGCTCGCGTCGCGTCGCGCCTTGCCGTCGCCGTCCGTGTCGACGGCGTAGTCGAGCTGGATCAACGGCAGGGCCAGGCCCTGATACTGGGCTCCGGTGGCGGAGTTGAAGTCCCATTCCGTCCTGGTGCTGGTGCTGTACGGGTTGGCCCACTTGCCGCGGGCGGTCTCCAGCACGTACCGGTACGACTGCCGTTCCGGCTTGAGGCCGGTGGCAATCACGAAGGAGCCGGTCATGGTGTTGAGAAGGGTGTCGCCCTGGTAGAGCGAGGCCTTGGCTTGTGCGTCCGGAGTGACCGGGTAGCCCTCGCGGCTGATGCCGGCGTCGCCCCAAGCGGGGACGTCGATGGCCACCCAGTCGTCCTGCCGGAAGCTGAAGGCGCCGGGGAAGGCGTCGCTGCTCCGCGGCCGGGTGACGGGTGCGAACCACTGGTCCTTCGTGTCGGTGCCGGCCTTGTAGCCGCGCGGCAGGGCCAGGATCCTGACTTCTCCGATGACGGTGGCGGCCTGAGCCCACTGGACGCCGGAGCCGGTGGAGACCCAGTCGGTGCGGGTTCCCCGGGCCGGGCGCGGGAGTTCGGTGCCCAGCCGGGCGGTGGTGTCCTCGGGCCACACGTCGTAGCGGTACTCCCGGGCGTCGCCCTGCCGGTAGTTCTTGAACGCGACGTCGATCCTGGCCAGGTCCTTGGTCTCGGGCCGGTAGACCGTGTTCGCCGGCACCGCCCCTTCCCAGGCATTGGCCAGGTCGTACAGGTAGTCGGTGGTGGGGTTGGAGAACACCCGCAGCGCCGTGCCGCCCTTGGCGGAGGCGAGGCGGATCAGGCGCTCGCCCTGGTCCTCGCCGACGGTGACGACGGTCAGCGGCGGGGTGGCCTCGGTGCGCGGGTCGAGCCGTACGTCGCCGTCGTTGACGACGATGAGCAGCTCGGCCCCGGCCGCCGCGGCGGCGGCCGTCTGCTCGCTCATTGGCACGGTGTCGTTGCGGACCACGACGGCGGCCTTCCCGCGGACCCGCAGGCCGGCGTAGTCGGCGGCCGCGCCCTGCCCGGCGTAGACGGCGCCGAGCCGGCTGGTGCCCTTGGGCAGCGGGGTGGCGCCGCGCCGTACGAGGATGTCGTCAACCGCGTCCCGTCCGGAGGTCAGCTTCAGCGGGGGCTGCTCGTTGCGCCAGCGGGTCCGCAAGGTGAACTCGCCGTCGCGGACCTTCTCACCGGTGGGCAGCGCCCAGAAGCTGTCGTACCCGGGCCGGATGTAGAAGCTCCAGCCGAAGGTGCCGGAAGCCGCATAGGTACGGCTGAAGTCGGCCCGCATGTCGGTGGTGACGGACTCCTTCGGCGTGACCGTCGTGACCTGGCGGACGTTGGAGGCGTCGAAGGTGAACGACGTGTCCTTGTCGAGCCGGAACTCCGGCTCGGCGACCAGGGCCAGGCCGCGCGAGTGCGGGCCGTGGGCGCCCTTCACGGGGAACGCCGCGGCGATGGACCAGGGGCCGGCGTACACGCGCAAGGTGATGGGACCCTCGACGAAGCCCCACGCCCTGAGCCCGGGCCTCTTGCCCTGCTGGAGGATCACCAGGTACTCGCCGGTGACGGGCTTTCCGGAGCGGTCCTTGGCATCGATGGTGATGTCGTGCAGCTCGTACGTGGTGACGAAGCCCATCGACGTGGCGGCCTTGACCGCGCCGCCGTCGGCGGCCTCGATCCGGGCGTCGTAGAGCATGCCCTCCTCGCCGGTCTCCGGGTGCGCGGTCACAGTGACCGCGGCGGTGCCATGCGCGGGCACGGTCACCCGCGGAGCCGACAGCGTGAACATGCCTGAGGGGGCCTTGTCGGCCTTGACCGCGAGGTCGAGCGTGACGGGGGCGTCACCGGCGTTGGTGTACATCACCTCGCGGTCGACGGTCGCGCCCGGAGCCGGCGGCCATTCCTGCAGGGCGGAGACCACGCCGGTGGCGTACACGGTGGCCTTGGCGGCCGCCGCGGCGTCGACCCGGCCGCCGCCGGCGTCGAAGGCGGAGTAGTCGGGGGTGGCCTTGGCGGTGCTGACCAGGGCGTCCTTGATCTGCTGCCCCGTCCAGTCCGGGTGCGCGGCCGCGACCAGGGCAGCGGTGCCCGCGACGTGCGGAGTGGCCATGGACGTACCGCTCATGGTGGTGTAGGAGCCCTCGCCCGGCGAGTGCTGCGACCGGGCGGCCAGCACGCCGACGCCGGGAGCGCTGATCTCCGGCTTGACCAGTCCGTCGATGCGGGGTCCGCGGCTGGAGAACGCCGCGAGCCGGTCGTTGGAGTCGACGGCGGCGACGGCCAGCGCCGCGTCCGCGACGGCGGGGGAACTGACCGGTATGCGGGGGCCATTGTTGCCCGCGGCGATCACGAACAGCGCGCCGGTCTCGGCGCTGAGAGTGTTGACCGCTTGGCTCAGCGGGTCGGTGCCGTCGCTCGGATCGCCGCCCAGGCTCATGCTGACGACCTTGGCGTGCCGGTCCCGGGCGGCCCACTCCATGCCGGCCAGGATCCAGGAGAACTGGCCCGACCCGACGTCGTTGAGGACCTTGCCCACGTGCAGCCGGGCGCCGGGGGCGACGCCCTTCTCCTTGCCACCGGACGCGGCGCCGGTGCCGACGATAGTCGACGCGACGTGGGTGCCGTGCCCGTGGTCGTCGACGGGCGAGTCGTCGTCGGGGTCGAAGCTGGTCGCTGCGACGACCTGGCCGGCCAGGTCCGGGTGGTCGGCGTCGACGCCGGTGTCCAGCACCGCGACGTCCACACCCTGGCCCGTGTCACCGCTCTTCCACGCCTCGGGCGCGCCGATCTGCGCGACCGAGTCGGCCAGTTCGGCCTTCACTTTGCCGTCCAGCCAGATGCGCTGGATGCCGCCGGCGAGCAGCGGGGCGGCGGCGCGCTTGCCGGTCGCCGTACCGCCGAAGGTGCTGCTGCGCACGAGGGCGGAGGTGTTCACGTCCTCGGTGAGCGAGTCCCAGAACTTCCCGGCCTCGTCGTGCTTCTCCGCGACTGCAGCGCCCTGGATGCTGGTCAGCGGGCGGACACGGGCGGCGCCCTGGGGCAGGGACTTGGCACTGCGCGCGCGGGCCGCGTCGGCGTAGCGGACGATCAGCGGCACATGGTCGCTGTGCGCGTCGTCGTACCCGTCGGCGAGCAGCCGCGTGACGTTGAACAGGTCCTCGTCGAGGACGCCCGCCGAGACGTACGGCAGCACCTCCTGCGGGTACACGAAGGTCTCGCCGTCCTGCGTGGTGGTGTAGGCCGATACCGGCCGGCCGTCGGCGTCCTCCAGCGACGTCACCGCGGACTTGCCGGCGCCCGTGACGGTCACCTTGTCGCCGTTGATCAACGTGATGGTCCGGGGAACGCCGGCGTCCGTGCGGGCCGCCACGCCCGCCGGGAGCGCGGTGTCCGCCGCGGGGGCACCGGTCGGAGCGGCGGACGCCGTGACCGCGCCGAGTGACGGCAGCAGCGCCAGGGCGATGCCGAGCGCCGTGACCCTTCGGCCGCGGATGGGTGAGCCAGGCAAAGGAGCTCCTAACTGAGCGTGACCAAGCGGGGAGGCGAGGGCCAATGACGAATGATTCGGCCCCCGGTTGGTCGTGTCGAGATCACGTGCCTGTCGCCTTGGTGCCATGTCGCAAAGCCGACATGGCGCCAAGGCGGTCACCCGCATGTGGCCCGGTGTCTCTTCGCTGCCCGACCGGCCTCCCGCATGGGCCCGAATGCGCGCACCCGGATGCGCCCGGGAGGTCAACCGCGCCTGCCCGCAATGCGGTTGAGCGCCGACTGCGATCTGATCTCTTCGACGCGGCTCCCGGGATTCTGCGCCTGCCCGACGGACGCGAGAGCGAGTTCATGGCCACCAGCGGTCTACGCGAAAGTGGCTGCTCAGGACTCGGCCGCCCTGTTTGGCTTAGAGGTCGCGCGGATAGGCGCGGTTGGGGACCCCGGCAGCAGAACGGGCACAGGTCCCGGTGATCATGGAGTTGCGACGCTCTGTGATCACCGGGGAGACCTGTGCCCGCGCTTCCATCATGGCTGACAGAACCGCTCTGGGACCAATTTGTGGCCCTGCTGCCCGAGTGGCCGGAGTTCCACCCGGACCATCCACTCGGCTGCCACCGTCGGCGCATCAGTGACCGGATCATCTTCGACAAGATGCTGCAACTGCTGCGCTTCGGCTGTTCGTACGAGGCGATCGCCGACACGACCTGCTCGGCCACCACGATCCGCAGCCGCCGCGACGAGTGGATACGACTCGGCTTGTTCGCCCAGCTCAAGCAAATCGCGCTGGACTCCTACGACCGGATCGTCGGCCTCGTCCTCGATCAGATCGCTGTGGACGGCTCCATCACCAAGGCGCCCGGAGGCGGCGAGGTCGCCGGTCGCTCACCGGTCGACCGCGGCAAACAGGGCCTGAAACGCTCGGGCATGACGGACGGGTACGGGATTCCCCTGGGGCGTGTCCTGGCCGGTGCCAACCGCCACGACCTCGCCCCGACCCTGGACCGTCTGGACGACCTGGGGCCGTTGCCCGACGACATCACCGTGCACCTGGACGCCGGCTACGACTCGGACAAGACCCGCGCGCTGCTCAACGAACGCGGCCTGCACGGACACATCGCGCACAAGGGGGAGAAAGCGCCCATCCAGGCCAGCCAGCGTTGGCATGTCGAACGCACCCACGCCTGGCAGAACGCCTTCTACCGGCTCGCCCGCTGTTACGAGCGGCGCACCACCGTCATCGACGCATTCTTCGACCTCGCCGACACGATTATCACCGTGCGTAGCCTGATCCGGCAGGCATGGACGACCCACCGCTGGGACGAACGCCCGAACCGCCGACCATGACCGCACGCCTATCCGCGCGATCTCTTAGACCGACCGGCAAATGGATCACTTGAGGCGTCGGGTGGTGGGGCGGCCGTCCCAGCGGTAGCGGTTCGTTGCTCGGCGGATGAGCATGCGGAGGGTGATGAGTGTGGCGGCGAGGTAGAGGTAGAAGTCCACGACGCTCCCGCTCTTCTCCGTGCAACGCCGGAGCTTGCCGTAGTCGTTCATCCACGAGTGCGTGCGCTCCACCACCCAGCGTTTGCCGGCCTGGATCGGGGCCGGTATGCCTTTGCGGGCGACCTCGGCCGTGAACCCCAACTGCGCTATTAGCACGCGGGACTTCGCACTGTCGTAACCGCGGTCGAGGTTGACGTTGACGGCCTCCGGCAGCGCGCCGACCTGCTCCTTCGCGGCTTCCAGGGTCGGCCCGAGCAGGGGTGAGTCGTGCCGGTTGGCGCCGTCGGAGACGATCCCGAGCGGAACACCGCAGGCATCGGAGGCGACCGAGCGTTTCAACCCCTGCTTGCCCCGGTCGACCGGCGACCGCCCGGCCTTCTCGCCTCCGGACGGGCCTTGGTGATGCAGCCGTCCACCGCGAGCTCGCTCAGCCCCAGGCCGATCATCCGGTCGTACGCCTCGAGTGTGAGAGCATGCACCTTCTCGGATATCCCCAGTTCAGCCCACTGTTTGACGCGGCGTCGGATCGTCCGGTCGGAGCATCCGGGACTGGAGATGCGCTCATAGCCGGAGCCGTGGACCAGCGCGAGCACGATGTGCTCGAAGACGGTGCGGTTCGGAACCCGTCGCCGGTGACAGCCCAGCGGATGGCTCTCGGCGTACCTGCCCCGCGTGGGCAGCAGAGCGGCGAACTGGTCCCACAAGGGCTCCAGAAGGCATGATGGGACCGCAGGCACGAGCCCTCCAAGTGATCACTGAGCGTCAAGAACTCCATGATCACTCAGGCTCGTGCCTGCCTTGCGTTCGGGGCCGCCCGCACAGCCCTCGCCCCACCATTGCCGGACGCTCTAAAGCCCAACTCCACCAGCGTGTAGTCCTCCGCGGCCCAACCAATCGACGATTCGCATGCAGGCCGCCCGCAATCGAGGCGTGGCAGGTGCTCAAGCACGCCGAGAGTGCCGTGCCCCTGGCCCGACGAAGTCTGCTCGGGGGGCCCTCAACACCGGCGCGGACCCCGCACCGCCCTGGGCGGACGGATGGTGGGCTGTGCCCGGGGTGGCTGCGGTACTGGCCGATGGGTCAGCGGCCCCTGTGACTCGTTCGGAACTCCCGGCGGTCCTTGCTCACAGCCATCCGCGGCGTGCTGCCTGTCAGCGCCGTAGTCTCTCCTGATTCATGACACGTTTTCCGTGGCGTGGGCGACGGGACACCAATGCTGCTTAGCGTCCTCCGGGTCGCTCCGGGATCCCACCTGGGCGGAGATCCAGGAGGCTTCATGTTCCGGCATACGCGCCGTGCTCTCGTCGCGCTCGTCACGACTGTCCTTGCGGGCGGTCTGGCGGCTCCGTCCTACGCCGCATCGGCTGGTGCGGCGCCGGCCCCGCTCGCGCGAGCCCACGCCCACAACGACTACGAGCACGCCAACCCGCTCAACGATGCGCTGTCGCACGGCTTCAGCAGCGTCGAGGCCGACATCTGGCTGGTGGGCGACGAGCTGCTGATCGGCCACGACAAGGAGGACCTGGTTCCGGGCCGCACGCTCGAGTCGCTCTACCTCGACCCGCTGATGAAGCGGGTGAAGGCGAACCACGGCGAGGTGAACGACGGCTACAGCAACTCTCTTCAGCTGCTCATCGACATCAAGACCCCCGGCGCGGAGGCCTACAAGGTGCTGTGCGAGCACCTGAAGAGCTACCGGTCGATGCTGACCACGTACACGCTGGGCAAGGTCCACGCCGGAGCGGTGACCCCGGTCATCTCCGGCGACCGCGCCGCGCGGATCCCGATGGAGGCGCAGAAGGTGCGCTCCGCCTTCTACGACGGTCGCCTGGCCGACCTCGGCACCAGTGCTCCCGCCTCGTTCATCCCGCTGATCAGCGACAACTGGACGAAGAACTTCACCTGGCAGGGCGTTGGCCCGATGCCGGTGAACGAGCGCGCGAAGCTGCGTCAGATCGTGGCCGACGCCCACGCCATGGGGCAGCAGGTCCGGTTCTGGGCCACCCCCGACGCTGCCGGACCGGCGCGTGACGCGGTCTGGCAGGAGCTGGTCGACGCGGACGTCGACTACCTCAACACCGACGACCTGGCCGGGCTCGAGTCGTTCCTGCGCGTCCACGACAAGAAGTAGGCGAGGCTCAGCGCGGCTTCGCGGGCAGTGACACGGGTCGTCGAAGTCAAGCGGTGCGGCCCGGGCGGCAGCTTCAGCTTCCCGGGCCGGCCGCGCTCGCACCCGAACTTCCCGCGCCGTGATCTGCTCCGGTACGCGGACGATCTGCATCACCGTCTGCGTCAACTGGCACTGGACGACAGGGAGTCCACGAAGGAGCGCGTGGGCCGGTTCAGCCGGGATCCTCACTGGGAGGTGCGGCGGCGTGCCGCGGAGGACCCGCGACTGTCGGCTCAGTCCGCGGTGCGGCTCCTCGGTGATCCACGAGAGAGTGTGTGCTGGGCGGCGGCTCGGAACCTGCAGGCGCCCGCGCATGTGCCGGTGCGACTGCTGCGGGACAGGGAGACCTGCAGCAGGAGCCGGTTCCCTCGCACCGCCGAGAGGTGACCGCGGGAGAGATCGAGCTTCTCACCGCGGTCCGGACCCGGCTGGACCAGCTCACGGCAACGTCCGGCGGGGGAGGGGACGAGGACCGGATCCGTCAACGCCTCGCGGCGATGGCCCGCCCGGTCGCAGCACCGCCCGAGGCTCAGCCGCGCGCAACCGCTGCTGAACAGGCCCAGGCCCAGGCGCTCGAGGCGAGCTCGTTCACCCACGGACTGCAGCCCTGACCGCCCGGCCCTGTGGGCGCCCGTCCCCGAGCCGGACCCAACGGGCCACTGACCCACGCCCCCACGCGGCGCGCCGTCATGACAGGTGCTGGCGCGCACGGTCAGGCGGAGCCTGTATCCCACCTGCCGTGCGGCTACGTCCCGATCTGCTGCAACGCATTCGTGCGGCCCTACGCAGCGTCCGGAACTGCTGGCGCGGTCTCGTAGGGCGGGACGTGAGGGTCAAGAGCCTCGACTTCCCGCTCGGAAAGGTCTAGGCACACAATCCGCGCGGCGGCCCCGGCCGCCGACATTCGGGTACCGGAAGCACTTGACCGAAGAGTTCCGAATGAAGAGCAATGCTCAGGACTTGTGGATCGGTTCCGGGAGGGCACGTGAAGGGCGTACCTTCCCGAATGATCCTTTGAAGGTCTCCGAGTAGGCCCGCGTTGCAGCGCGGGTCGGGAAGGCACGCCCGTGCTCAGCGTAGTCACCGAGGACGGCTCCACCCAGTCCGGCTCCTTGATCGACGAGATCGTCCGCGAGGTCGCCCGCCGGATGCTTGCCGCCGCACTGGAAGCGGAAGTCAACCAGTACATAGCCGAGTTGGCCGCCGAGACCGACGAGGCTGGCCGCCGCTTGGTCGTCCGCAACGGTCACCACCGGCCCCGGACCGTGGTCACCGCGGCCGGACCCGTTGAGGTGAAGGCCCCGCGGATCAACGACCGACGCGTCGACGAGCAGACCGGCGAGCGGAAGCGGTTCTCCTCCAAGATCCTTCCGCCGTGGTGCCGCAAGTCGCCGAAGATCTCCGAGGTGCTGCCGCTGCTCTACCTGCACGGCCTGTCGTCCGGGGACTTCGTCCCGGCCCTGGAGCAGTTCCTTGGCGGCACGGCCGGCCTGTCGCCGGCGACCGTGACCCGGCTGACCAAGCAGTGGAGCGACGACCACGCTGTCTTCCAGCAGCGCGACCTGTCGGACCGGGACTTCGTCTACGTGTGGGCCGACGGAGTGCACCCCAAGGTCCGGCTTGGCCAGGCGCACTCGTGCGTGCTGGTCCTACTCGGCGTCCGCCTGGACGGCACGAAGGAGCTGGTCGCACTGGCCGAGGGGCTGCGGGAGTCCACGGAGTCGTGGGCCGACCTGCTGCGCGACTGCCGCCGGCGCGGCATGCGCGACCCGGAGCTGGTGGTCGGGGACGGCGCGATGGGCCTGTGGAGGGCACTGGCCGAGGTGTTCCCGGCAGCACGGCATCAAAGGTGCTGGGTTCACAAGGCCCGCAACGTCACGAACGCTCTGCCGAAGTCCGCGCAGGTGGGAGCGACGAAGGCCATGCAGGAGATCTACAACGCCGAGGACCGAGCCCACGCCGAGCGGGCGATAGAAGCGTTCGCCCGCACCTACGGCGCGAAGTTCCCCAAGGCCGTCGCGAAGATCACCGACGACCGGGACGAGCTGCTGGCGTTCTACGACTTCCCGGCCGAGCACTGGATCCACCTACGGACCACTAACCCCATCGAGTCCACCTTCTCCACCGTCAAGCTCCGCACCAAGGTCACCCGTGGTGCTGGCAGCCCGGCAGCGGCGCTCGCCATGGTGTTCAAGCTTGTCGAGTCCGCACAAGCGCGATGGCGCGCGATCACCGGTGCTCACCTGGTGCCCCTCGTCCGTGCCGGCGCGCGCTTCGAGAACGGCATCCTGGTGGAGCGGTGCGAGGTGGCCGCGTGAAGGACATGTATTTGGCACTTGAAGCGCTGACCGACCGCGATCCGAACCGGCGGGACGTCGCCGCCTGCGTCTTCGGGGACCTCCTGCGCGGCAACGCACTCGACGCCGATTCCACTCGCCTCGTCGTCGGACGCCTGGTCGGCCTGGCGGTCAACGAACCGGTGGCCATGGTCCGCGAGTCTGCCCTCAACTCGATCAGCGAAGCGTTCAACCACCACAGCCTGCCGCTCGGCATCGTCCAACCGCTGGCCGCCGCCATGCCGACGATGGAGCCCGAGCTACTCGCTCACTCGCTCTACATCTTCGGCGCGACGCACGACCCCCAGGCCCGCCCACTGATCGACCCCTTCCTCAACCACCCCGACGCGGACGTGCGAGAGGAAGCCGGGCGCGCCGCAGCCGAGATCACCACATCCACCACAGAAGGCCACAACCACAACTCTTGACTATTGCTCCGCCGTCCACGACGGCAAAGACTCCGGCACACTCATGCGCCAGGTCACCGGCCTTCACCGGCTCATCGAGGACGTCGAGGCCGCTGCCGTCGGCCGGGGACGCGCCCGCGGCGAATCGTGGAAGGACATTTGCCGCGCCACCGGCCGAGGGGCTGAGCGCCTGCGTAAGAAGTGGACTCAGGACGCCATCACCCGCCGCTTGGACCTTGTCCGCGCGGCACGCGCCAGCCGGAACTTTCCAGCAGAACCGAACAAGGCCACTGCCAACTCGGTCCACCTGCCCGGGCACGGCCGCGGAACGGGATGCGAAGCCGACCCGGTCCGCCCCAGCAGGACCCCCGCGCAGCAGCTAGCGGCGGCGTTGTCGTTTCTCCAGCGCACGACCAAGAGGTCGATCAAGGAGACCGCACACGACATCGGAGTCTCACCCTCCTACGTCTCCCGGATCCTCACCGGCACCCGCCGTCCGTCATGGCCCGTCGTCGAACGATTCGCCGTAGCCTGCCACGGCAGCCTCCCTGAACTACGCGACCTCTGGGAGGCCACCCAACGCCCACCGGACGTCGACACTCCCCCCGCGAACCCGCTCCCCAGGACTCAGCGGAAGCGAAGGACAAGTTCCACACCGCGCTCAGCGCGCTCTATCTCGCTGCTGACCGGCCCGATCTGTGGTCCGTTCGGCGCCTCACCGGCGCCAGAAGGAGACTGTCCATCAGCGAGATCACCCGCGTCCTCAATGGCGGGCACATCCCGGACTGGGAGACCGCCGCCCGGATCGTCTTCGCCCTCCGCGGCCACCCCGCCGAAATCCGCCCCCTCTGGCAGGCCGCCACCGCGCCACCCGACGACCCCACCGCGGCTACGCGGCTACCTCTACCTGCCGCAGCCTTCGGCTAGGCCGCCTTCCGCACTCCTCGGGGGGAGAAACCCATGCGCACCCACGCCCACGGCGCGGCCCGCAGCGGCCCGCTGTCTCTCGCCTACGAAGCCTTCCAGGCTCTCCACCGTCCCCACTACCTCCTCTACGCCCGCGCCCACCTTGGTCCAGCGCGGGCGACGGAAGCGGTCCACTCGGCGTTCGCGGCCCTGCTCGACGCCTGGCCCGCCGTCATCAGCTCCGGCAACCCCAGCACCCGAGCCTGGGAGCTCCTCACCGAGCAGGTTCACAGCCGCACCGGGGCACGCGTTCGCGCGACGGACCTGCTGCGCGAGGACCTGCAGACGCTGGCGACGCTGGGGTACAGCGCCGAACTGACCGCGACCGTCACCGGCCTGTCCCTCGGGAGCGTCCGGTCCCTTACCCGCAGCGGCAGTCCGGCACTGCCGAGCTGAGCACGCATCACGCGGCGCGGCCACCACCCCGGTTTTCGCCGATTGCGGCAACGCGCGAAGCGGCGGCGCAGCCCCGACACAGAGACGAGACCAGCCCGCAAAAGACGGACGGCCCAGCCGGCAGGGACAAGCCCCCACGCCCAGGATCCGCTGGTAGTCGGGCGCCAGCACCGTCACCGGCAGCCCGTCCCGCCAGGGCGGCACCGTCGAGCCCGGCACCGGCGCGAGCGAGGGCGCCGCTTGCTCCTCCGCCTCGGCACGGCAGTGGTCTCGGCCGCAGAGACTGCCAGGGCCTCGACCAGCTCTTCCCGCGCGATCACCCGCCGGTCCAGCTCGATCTCCGCAGCCTCCAACACCTCGGCCAGCCGTCCGACTTCCTCCCGCAGACCCTCCACCCGCGCCCGGGCAGCCGCCTCCCGCTCCTCCAGCATTCCCAGCACCGACGCCACCGCGCACCCCTCGACCATCAAGCGGACACAAGACGCCGGCGTGCCTCCCTCACCCAGGGCGAAACCATGCCTGACCTGCAGGAATCAAACGATCACGTTCGGTTGAGAGACGGCTTCTAATCAGGGTCTGCAGTATGGGCAGAGACCGCGCTTGTCGAGGCTCTCGGGATGGGTGTGCCCGCAGCCAGCGCACTCGAGCGGATCCGCCCTGTAGTCCTGAAGGCGCGGCATGGCGGAAGATGCCTCCTGCGGGTACTCGATGGGGTCGTCGTCCTCGCTGTAGTAGTAGTTCGGCGCCCTGGACGGGTTACCTCCGGGTAGGTCGTACTCTGCGTACCAGTCAGCGATGGAGTCCATGTGGTGAGCCTCCGTGGTATCTGCGAGCCGCTCAATAGGGTCGGCATCCCGTGATCGACGTTGTGGGAAGTTGCAAGGTTCCGCCTGGGCAATGAAGGTTCACAAACCTTCATTGCCCGGGTCGGGCTCATCTACTGGCGTGTTCTGAGGGGCATCTGGCGTATCGACTACCTGTTCGGTGAGGGCGGTGCCCAACAGGGTCGCCAGACGTTGACGCATCCGCGACCGGCGTGCTGCGTAGAACTCCTGGAACCCGGTCACCCCGTCGGGCAGGCCCGTCGCGTCGTACTCACGCAGCCAGCTCTCTCGCTCGGCGTCCGACTGGAAATGCTTGTCCAGCCAGGCAGCTGGCAGGCCAGCTTGCTTTGCAATGTTCTCGGGTCCTCTGAGCAACTGGAGATTTGCTGCCCTGTCTGCCCAGTCCTCGATGAGCGGGAGATCGTCGTCGGCAAGACCTGCGGAGCGCAGTTTGGACCGTGAGCGCAGGACACTGCGGGGGAAGATGTGGTCCTCGTGGAAGTGGTCACGGGTGTCGACGCCCGGGTACAGCATCGCAAGCATCGGGAACAGCCGCTTCGACCCGTACTTGAGGTCCAGGAGGTCATCGATCTCGGTCGGTTCGAAGCGAAGCGACTTGCCCTGCCGGGCCATTTCGCGCTCGATTGCGTCACCCGGCCATCCTTGTGCCCCTTCCTTCTCCAGCACGGCACGCAAGCCGGTGAGCAGCCGGTCCAGGCCGCTGCCCCAGATGCCCGACTTCATGAGCGAGCGCTGCAGCCATCGGCGGATCGCCGCGCGGTCCTCCCGAGCGGCCTCGGCCGTGCGATAGCTGTCGCCGAGGCTTCGGCGGTTGAGATAGTAGGCCAGCGGGATCAGGACGCTGTTGGCGGTGAGGGTGACACTGGAGAAGCCGAAGTCGGACAGCAGCGCGACGCCCAGGCGCAGGGCGCTCTCGATCTCGGTCCAGTGCTTTTCAAGGGAAGCCATGGTCTCGCGGTCGAAGTTGTCGACCTTGAAACGGATGTCCCCTTTCCCGAGCAGGACTAGTCCCGTTTTTAGGACCAGGTCCTTGCTGAAGGCGAACCCCTGTCCCACGTTGTTGAGTTCGTCAACGAGACGGTGAATTGTCTCCCGGGCATCGTGTTCGACCCACTGGGCGGTGGCCACCGAAAGTAGGAGGTCGGAGTAGGAAAGGACGGTTCCTCCGGAGTTGACCCGGATGAAAATGTTGAGGACCTTGTCCAGCTCCTGTGCTTCTTCCAGGAAGAAGTTCACCGTCGGGACAACGTGTACGACCTCGTGCAGCCGACTGAGCACGTCGCCGGCGACCTCGTCGTCCGCAACCCCATGACGCTGGAGCTCACGGATTACGTCCCGAGCGCCGCGCAACTTGAGAACATCTGAAACCCTGTACCAGTGGGCTTCCGCGCCCTGATTGGCGCCCTGGGCCTCCTCTGCGGTGAGGAAGCGGAAGTCGTACTCGACGCCCAGGTCATCGTCTCGGCCGTGATGAAGAAGGTCCAGGTAGAGGACCTTCTTCGGGTAGGCGAGCGGATTGTTGGCCCACATCCGCGGGAGCTTCGCGGTGAACGAGCCGCACAGGCCGATGTTGAGAGCGGTCAGCCGCTGCTGGCCGTCGAGAATGGCAGTGATGGCCCGGTTGCCCAGCGGACCGGTAGCGGCGCAGTGGGCGTTGTCCCGCTCGTGGTAGTCACGCATGAACTCGTAGAAGGCGAAACGTCCGGTATTGCTTTCCTTGACCTGCCACATCAGGAACGAGCCGATCGGGTACCCGCGCATGAGACTGTCGAACAGCCGGGTAATCTTGTCTCGCGACCAGACGAATTCGCGCTGGATCGCCGGCAACACGTACTCGCGGCCATGGATCCTGTCCAACGCGTTGGCAATCGTGATCGGTGTCTGGAACGACACGAGCCCCCCTGTGCCTCAACTGTGCTTCACACCGTAGCGATCAGATCCCAGCTAAACGAGGGCTGTAGCGACAAGACATGAATCAGCGTGTCAGGCCCCCATGGTCGGCTGTCCCGCCACCAGGTGACCCGGCGCCGAGGCCGGCCTCGTTCGTGGTTGACAGCTCTCGTCCGCCCGGGCGGGAGTTGGTATCCCGCTTCTGGTTTCGGCGGCCTGCATCCACACGACTCCCGGCACGGCAGGTCAGGCCGTGCTGCTCACGTATGACAGCGGGAACTCGCCGAACGCGATGACCCACGGGCGGCTCGGTGGCGCGGCGCTGCGGGAGCAGTTGAAGTTCCAGCAGACCGGCCAGAGAGGCCTGAGCCACTCAAGAGCTTTGGGTGGCGTGGCTCAGCCTGAGGCACTACCCGGGGTGGGCTGGCCGAACAGGTCGTGCTGGCCGCATTGCGCCGCGGTGAAGGCGTTCTCCGTGACCGCGTCGAGTTATCGGCCGCTCCTCATGCGAGCGCTCGCATGAGCTGACAGTCGAGGAAGCGGAAGCCTGGCGTGGGCGAGCAGCCAGGCCTCCGTCTACCTGTGACTTGGTGGCTTTCAGCATGGCGCTTGGCTGCTTCCCCCCGGCGCGGTCAGGACGGAAGGGCGCGCAGGACGAACGCGACTTCGTCGTACCAGCTCAGGAGCTCGCCGAGGGTCGGTGGCATGGCGTACTGCTGCTAGTGGCATGCGCCGCTCAAGCTGCTCCAGACTGCGGCCACCCTGCCGGCGAGTTCGGGGTTCAGGTGGTGGGCCAGCCAGACGACCTTGGTCTGCATGCGGCACCGCCCGAGTGCCGGACGCTGTCTGCTGAGGTAGGCGTCCAGCTTTCCTTCCAGCGCTCGGCGGAGGAGGAAGGCTGTTGCGCGAGGGTGGGCGCTCCCGGAGGCGCCGGCGTCCAGCAGGGCGACGGCGGCAGCCATGCGTTCGGCGGCAGTCAGGGCGGGCGCGGTGGAGGTTGTCACAGGGAACGCATTCCTTCCGCGGTGATGGTTGCGCGCTCGATGAACCGGGTGGCGTGGGCTGCGTCCGGGATGGTGGTGTGGGCGCCCTTGTTGCACTGCTCGACGACCGCAGATGCATCAGCGCCCAGCCGTCGACCGAGTTCCTGGTACACCGCAGGCTTGCCACGCCGCTCCCCGAAGAGCGCGAGGGCGGCCAGGTCGGTGAGTTCATGGGCCTTGCCGACGTGGTCCTCGATCGTGGCGTGGTCCATGCCGGTGGCGAGCAGGGTGCGGCGGGCCGACTCCTGGAGCGCGGCCTCCAGGGCAAGGCGACACTGTCCCGGGAGGACCTCGCCGAGGACAGCCGCAGTGACCTTGGGGTCCTTGGCGACCGCACGGGCGGCTGCCAGTTCCCGCTTGACCGGGTCGTCGACGCGGGCGCACGGTCACTTTGGAGTGCCGGAATCTGCCGACCTCCAGGATTGTGGCCTTGATCCGGTGGAAGCGCACTGCATCGGGCAACCGGGTGTCATGGGAGAAGACGACGACCTGGTGTGTCTTGGCGATCGCGTCGAGCAGCCGCGCGAGCCCCTCGACCTTCCTGGGGTCCATGGACTGCACCGGGTCGTCGATCACGATGAAGTTGAACGGACTGCGCACCGACATGGCGCGGGGGAGGAACAGGGCCAGCGCCAGAGAGAACAGTTCTCCCTGGCTGACGACACCCAGCGCGGAGGCGTCCACGTCATCCACGGTGACGTTCAGCGCGACAGCGCGCCCGTTGTAGTTCTCGGAGCCGTTGAGGGTGACGGCGCCCAGGGTGACGTTGCTTTCCTGGCTGAGGTACCGCCAGATCTCCTGGGCCTGCTCGGCGATGGAGCTCATCCGTGCATCTCGCAGCTCGGCCTGGACGTCCTTCAGCCAGGCGCGTGCCCTTTTGACCTGGGTGAGCACCGGCTTGGCCGCTGCGGCCCCGTCGGCCAGGTCCAGCCAGGTGGCGAGCCTGGGCACGACGCTGCGCCACTCATCCTCCTGCTCGGCGAGCCGGCGCTGCGCCTCCTCGCGCACGTACCGGCAGGCGTCGGCAAGCACGAGGGCCCGCCTTTCGGCTGCGGCTGCGAGTTCGACCAGGTCCCGGATGCCGCGGCAGGCGGCCCATTTCGTCCCATACGGCGTGCAGGTGCTCGGGCAGGTCGCCCGGCCGGTTGTGGGCGAGCGCCCGCAGCTCCTCGGTGGCCGCGTGCAGGGCCTGCTGCGCGGCGTGGGCTTCGGCGGCCTCCTCGCGCAGCTGCTAAGCCTGGGCGGTGGCGGCGGCTACCCACTCGTTGTTCAGGCGGTCCGGGGCCTGGCAGACCGGGCAGGTGTGGTCAGTCCGGTGCCGGGCGCGTACAAGCAGTGCACGCTCGAGGAGTTCGGCGCGGGCGAGGGCGTCACCGGCGTCGCTGCAGCGGGCGTCGTCGGCCCTGGCCATGGCCTCCCGCAGCCGGGCAACAGCTGTGGCGACCACGGCGGTGTCCGGTCCGGTCAGCGTGGCCAGGCGGTGCAGCCGGGCCAGTTCGGTGGTGTCGGCCAGCGGTGCCCCGGTGATCAGGGACCGGATGCGGTCGCGGTCCGGGGTGCGCTGCTGCAGTGCCCGGGCTGCTTCCTGAACCCGCTCGTCCTGGGCCTCGGCGAGTGCCGTGAGCAAGGGCGGCAGGGCGGCCTTGGCCCCGTCGGAACGGGGGCGGGGCAGCTATCGATCATGCTGGCGCGATGTGCTCCGACCAGGGCGACCATGCCCTGTCCTTGTCGGGGCTGGGCGGCGTGCACTTCTTGGAGCAGAACTGGGGCGGCAGATGAAGGTTGATCCACGGGGGGAGGGCCTGCCCGCAGGCCGTGCACGATCCGGTCGCCTTCTTGATGCGGCGTGCCTCCGTGGTCGCTATCTGCTGCAGCCGGACGCGCTCGCGGTCCATTGCGTAGCGGATGGCGATTGCCGCCGATTCGTCCCAGAGGTGCCGCTCTTCGAGGGTGTGTGGGTCGTCGAAGCATGCGTTCAGCAGTGCTGTCGTGACCTGTTCGAAGGCACCGTGGACGACCGCCGCTTTGACCAGCAGATCGGCGTCTGGGCTGCCCATCAGCAGGGTTGGGTCACTGATTCCCTCGCAGTGGTAGTACCCCCAGTCACTGGCCATGGAGACCAGCTCGCTGACAGGACGCTCAGCGAGGTGGTGTCGGCAATGGACGATGACGTCATGGGCGGGGGTGTCATTGCAGCCGGGCGTACGGCAGAGCTCTCTCATCCAGCTGTCCTGCGACAGTACGAGGTCGAAGCGCCGCTGCCCACATGCCACGACTGCCGTCTCCAGGGGGTGCATCGACTCCACCTTCAGGCGAGCTCCGCCGTCCTTCCTCGGCCAGCGCGCCGGCGAGCTGCTTCACGGTGCTGAAGGGCACGGCTCCGCCCAGCACGCGCGACTCGAACGCCGCGGGCGCCAGCTCCTCGGGGTACCCCCAGTCGATGGTGGCAGGGGGGAAGGTGGCGCACTCACTCAGCAGGTCTTGGAGCAAGAAGGTCCGCTCGGTTCCTGCGATGGCCAGTTCGCGCGCTACCGCGGTGTATCGGCGGCCCGAGGCCTTCTGCTCAGCCCGGATGGCGTCCTTGCGCTTCTTGTCCTTCATGACGTTCCTCCCACGACATGCCCACGCCCATGCCGTAGCAAGGCATCACGAAGAGTTGAGGTGCCGCGCGAGTCTGAGACCCTTGTCCGCGAGCCGGCGCGTGGGTGCTCTTCCGGCTGGGAGTCTGGCAGGCGCGTGCTGCCGCAGGGGCAGAGTAACGCATCCCACCGTCGACGCCGCGCTGCTGTCGGAACTTCACGGACTGGTGTACATCCGCGCCCTGCTCGTCTGCGCCGTCTTCCCACTGCCGGAGCCCCCGCAGCCGCGGGGGCGGACTGGTGACTACCACGTATCGGGCCGTTCTCCAGTTCGAGGAGGGCGGCCCGGCGGTCACGGGCGAGTGGGCGCTCAACGACCCCGCCCGGCGTACGTACCAGGGGTGGATCGGGCTGTACAGCAGTCAACCTGCCGTGGTCATTCGGTTGATCGAGGTGATCGACGGCGTCGAGCACGTGCGTCGGACCTGGGCCCTGCAGAGAAAAACGGTCACGGATCCTACGGAGCCCCCGGGCTGACGCCGCGGATGACCCGCGCAGCCGACCACGCCTCCGTGGCCCCGCAGCTGTTGCAGGCGAGCAAGGTGCGCTTCTCGCGGGTGGAGCTGGTCATGAGCCCCACCGTATGGCCGCACAGTGGACGTGCACGACGCGCGCCTGGCCGCTTCCGGCCGTACCGTCGCAAGTGGCGCGCCCGCTTGGACAGGACAGCGGGTCGGCGGCCCCGCGTTCCAGTCGCACGTACGCGGGGCCGTCCCACACCTGTTCGTCCGTGCTGGACTGGGATGATGAGTGCCCATCAGGCCACAGCCCCCGGAGTCGTCCCAGTGTCACGACATCGCGCTCTCATCCCCGCGCCCCTGCTTCTTGCCGCCGTGCTCACCGGCTGCACCGCCGCGGGGACCGATGACCAGAAGGCCCCTGCCACGCCTGCCGCATCGGCCCCCTCGGTGACGAAAGGCCCGGAGGGCGTGTCCGGTGGCGCTGGTGGCGGTATGCCGCTGGCCCGGGCCATTGCCGAGATCCCCGTCGCTGCCGAGCACGAGGGCGGCTACGACCGGAAGTTCTTCAAGCACTGGAACGGCGGGGTGCAGGCCGATGATGGGTGTGACACCCGGGAGGAGCTGATGCTCGCCGAGGCGGTGAAGCAGGCCGAGCGCGGGGAGGGCTGCAAGCTGTCGGGGGGTGAGTGGGTCTCCTACTACGACGGGGTCACCGTCACCGACCCATCCAAACTGGATGTTGATCACATGGTTCCGTTGGAGGAATCGTGGTCGTCTGGGGCGTGGCAGTGGACGGCTGATCAGCGCGAGGCGTACGCCAACGACCTTGCCGCGGAGCGGTCACTGGTGGCGGTCACGGCGAAGACCAACCGTTCCAAGGGTGCCCAGGACCCAGCGAACTGGCTGCCGCCGGCCGAGTCCGCACACTGCACCTACGCCGCAGACTGGACGGCCACGAAGCTCCGCTGGGGGCTGACCGCTGACAAGGCCGAGGTGGCGGCCCTGACCGAGGTCGCCGCCCACTGCCCTGACACGACCGTGAGCTACGAGCCCGCCGGGGAACGCCGGACGCCTGAGGGCGGGGGTATCCCGGTGCCCAGCGAACCGGACGCCCAGCCGGCACCCCAAGGTGAGAACGGCCCCTTGCCCTGACCGGGCAGCACAAAGAGGACCTGGGAAAGTCTTCTTCTCCCGGCGGCGTGCCCAAGCCGTTTGGCCGATGCTGGCTGGGTTTGTGCCCGCTCGAGGCCCCGGTCGGGCCGGGATCGTGGGGAGGCCAGAGTGTGGAGGGGCACCGACGAAGTACGCCGATCAGGCGTACGACCAGACCGTCGTAGATCTCGGGCAAGTCCCTCAGCGCCGCTGTTCCGGCTGATGGGGCAGTGCACAGTTGATCTTCGCCCGTTTGCGCTCGACCTATTTGTCGTTTGCGTTTCGAACTCATACGGTTTCGAAGTCAGGCGTTGTGGAGGGCTGCCATGACGGAGGGCGAGGATGCCAATCGCGTGGTAGCGGGGCGGTACCGGTTGCTGCGCAGGCTCGGAGCCGGGGGGATGGGGCAGGTGTGGCTCGCCCACGACCAGAAGCTCGAGTGTGAGGTGGCGCTCAAGGAGCTCGCTCTTCCAGTGGGGATCCCGGAGGAGGAGTTGGGCGCCCGGATCGCCCGTGCCCGAGTCGAGGCTCGTCATGCCGCCCGGCTGCGCAGCCACCCGCACGTGGCCACCGTGCTCGATGTCTTCGAGGAGAGTGGCCTGCCCTGGATCGTGATGGAGTTCGTGCCCGGGGCAAGGGATCTCGCTGAGGTGGTACATGCGCACGGGCCGCTGCCAGCGGCGAAGACTGCGCGCATCGGTCTGGCCGTGCTCGATGCATTGATGGCAGGCCATCGGGCGGGCATCCTGCATCGGGACGTCAAGCCGGCCAACATCCTGCTCGCTGGGGAACTCGCCCCGCAGGCTCAGGACCGCGGCGAAGGCGGGCAGGTGTTGCTGGCCGACTACGGCATCTCGCTGCAGCCGGACTCGGGCGAGACACGGTTGACCGGGACGTCGGGGATTATCGGCACCCCAGGGTTCCTGGCACCGGAGCGCGCCCGCGGAGTGGCACCGAGCTCGGCTTCCGACCTCTTTTCACTTGGCGCCACCTTGTATTACGCCGTGGAGGGAAGCGGGCCGTTCGACCGCCCCACCCCCTACGAGACGCTGACGGCGCTGCTCTTCGAGGAGCCCCCGCCGCCGACCCGGGCTGGAGACCTGGGGCCCGTTCTGGCCGGACTACTGGCCAAGGACCCCGAACAGAGGATGGGGGGCGACGAGGCGATGCATAAACTCGCCGAGCTCGCCGACAGGCCACGTGCAGCACCCCGGATGCGAGAGCCGACGGCCCCGACAGCCGAAACAACTCAGTTGCAACCGGACAAACCCTCCGCCTTGCGGCCGCTGCTTGGCGCACCGCCGACCGAGGAAGGCCCCACGGCCGACAGCGGGGCTGCGCCACAGCCGCGGCATCCCTGGCGGTCCAAGCTCCCTTCAGCACGGGTTCTGGGCGGCATCGCCGTCGTACTCGTGGCCGTCGTCGGTGGCATCTGGGCGGGCGTCGCATTGTTCAGCGGCGCGAACAACAAGACCGCTGAGACCGGCCATGCCCTGCCATACGGGGACGACGTCGGACTGACCCGCGAGCTGAAACCCGGAGACTGCGTCCACGCCTCCTGGCTTGGCGAGCGGTTCAAAGGCTTGCCCAAACTGAAGATCGTGGACTGCAAAAGCAACCCGGACGGCCAGGTCCTGGACATGAACGCATCCACATCCCTGGACGACGCGAGGACCAATGGTCATGGCGTCTGTACGGGCCTCCTGCGGGACACGACGAGCAAGATGACCGACGTCCGGTCCTTCGCGCTGGTACCCAGCGAGGCCGCATGGGACAACGGCGTACGGAACACCGCCTGCCTGCTCTTCGGCAAGACCGTCAGCCTCTACGGCCCTGTGGGCAGCTATCGGAAGCACGGCGAACAGATCTTCGTCGAGAACAGCACAATCGGCGACTGCTACAACACCAGGAAACTAGAAGAACACAACTACGCCCATCGACTGGTGGACTGCAAAGAACCACATGAATTCCAGGGCTTGGGCTACGTCAAGGCGCCCCAGGGCATGAAGTTCGGATCTTGGGACGTATATTACGACCTGTGTGTCAAGCGGTATGGGTCCTACAAGAGTTCCACCCGCGACCTATATGCCTGGGTTCACGCCGAGCAAACCTGGAACCAAGGTTTCCGGTTCGTGATGTGCCTACTTGCGATGCCTGAACCGGGCCAGAAGCTTCCGCCTGGCTCAGCCGTACCAGCATCGGCCCGTGACTGAACTAGTTGTGAGATTGCGACGATCGCGGTCGCCTCGTCGTGGGCGGTGACGTTCAGGACCACCAGGCCCGGCTCGGACCCATGCTGTTCGTCGATTCGGTCCATGACTCGCACGAGGCGGCCAGCATCGGGCCGGTTCACCGCCAGAGCGCACATCACCTGAAAGATCATCCCTGCGCTCACGCCCCTGCCGTCGGTGCCACTGTCAGTGCCAGATGCGACGCTGGCCGGCATGGACGAGCTGATGCGCGGAAGGGTCTACGGCACTGACCACACCAACTCAGGACCTCGGCCGGGTTATCTCTACCGCGAACTGGTCGCAGGGCCGTTGGACGGCCTACTGCTCGACGTGACCGACTGGTCCGAGGAGCAACTGCGCGAGGGAGCGGCACTCCAGACGGAGATCGGGTCGAGTGGAGCGCGCCTATGGGATCTTGATGCTGCACCGCAGGCTGGTACGCGACTACGAGCACCGGCCCCGCAGTTCGGAGTCGCGGGTGTACTGGGCGATGACCGCGGTGATACTGCGCCGGTTGACCGGGGCGACCACGCCAGCCTGGCGCACCGCATGACCGGCGGGGAGCTGACGCTCGGCGCAGTGCTGGCGCGGCTGGAGGATCGGGAACGGGAGATCACCGCGCAGGCCGAGGAGACGCGGGAACAGATCACGCAGCTGACCGCGCAGCTCGACGAACTCGGCCGGGCGGCCGAGGAAGTTCGGATCACCCGCAAGACACTGCTGGAGCTGCCCGACCCGCAACCGCCCGCGCCGCCGACACCGAAGCTGCCGGATCATCCGGCCTACCAGCAGATCATGGCGGTGTTCGCCGCGGCCGACCACCCGCTGCGGGCCCGGCAGGTGTGCGAGGCGATGGACCTGACGGTCGCGCCCAACAACATCAACAACGTCCGCCTGAAGCTCAAACGGCTGGCCGACCGCGGAATCCTGACCGAGACCGAGCAGGGCTTGTTCACCCAGCCCCGGCCGTAGTCGACCGCCGTCGCCGCGACCTTCCCGCTCGCCCCACACGAAACGAAGAATCGGGCATCAGGTCTCATACCGCCCTCTCACAAGGTGGTCGACGCGTGCCGGAAGGCGGGCGCGCACTTCTCGCTGGCCGTCGCGGTCAAGAAGACGATCCGCGAGGCGATCGCGGCCATCGACGAGTCCGCCTGGACCCCCATCAAGTACGCCGCCGCCGTCTGGGACGCCGCCGAGAAACGCTGGATCTCCGACGCGGAGATCGCCGAAGTCCCGTTCACCGCGTTCACCAGCAAGAAGAAGGCGTTTCACACCACCGCCCGGCTGATCGTGCGCCGCGTGAAGCGGCTGAACCCCAAGTCCGTGCCGGAGGGGCAGGCCGAGCTGTTCGGCGTCTGGCGCCACCACGTCATCTTCACCGACAGCCCGTTCGTCCTGGCCCAGGCCGAACCCATGCACCGTGAACACGCCCAGGTCGAGCAGGTCTTCGCCGATCTGGAAGACTCCGCGCTCGCCCATCTGCCCTCAGGGAAGTTCACCGCGAACGCCGCCTAATGGGCAGTGAAGCGAGGCACTGCCCCACCGCTAATGGGCAGTGAAGCGAGGCACTGCCCCACCGCTACTGGGGGACTTGGAATCCCCCGTGCGTGGGGTGTGCCACTCTTCCGGATCCACGCTTGAACGCTGCCCGGCACGAGATGCCTGAAGCCAGACGAGCGGGTCCGATGTGACAACAGTGGTCGGTGCCGGAAAGCGGCATGACGCTCCCGGGGGACTGGAACTCCGAAGGCAGAGCCGCCCCCGGCACCGTCCGCTGTGGACACCTGCGCGCCCACCACCGACGTGACGATCGGATGATCGGATCGTTGAAGTTCGTGGTCCGAGCCCCTCGCGGGGATCACCTCTCAACGAACCGGGAGCCTTCAAACTCCAGGAAAGACCGAGGGCCCCGCGGGCAGCTGGGGTCACGAACGGCTAATCGGATGACGGGCCATCAGAGCCCTTCCATTAGGGAGACGCGTGCCCCTGCACGGCTGTGACCAGCCGCAACGCGAAATACCGAGAGGACGTGCACGGATGACCGCAAGTGCGTTCTGCGGGATCGACTGGGCCAGCGACCATCATGACATCGCCGTAGTCGACAGCGAGGGAGCCCTGTTAGCCCGGGCCCGGATCGGCGACGATGCCGCAGGCCTGCAACAACTCCTCGACCTGCTCGCCACCCACGGCGACACCCCCGAATCCCCGATCCCGGTAGCTATCGAGACCTCCCGCGGCCTGTTGGCCGCCTGCCTGCGCGCCACCCGGCGTCCGGTCTACGCGATCAACCCCATGGCCGCCGCCCGTTACCGCGACCGGCACGCTGTCGCCCGCAAGAAGTCCGACCACCTCGACGCCATGATTCTGGCGAACATCCTGCGCACGGACGCCGCCGCCCACCGCCCACTGCCCGCAGAC
>NZ_JBHWKX010000080.1:0-27440 GCF_042730885.1 Streptomyces sp. NPDC059909 | reverse complement strand
TCCAACTCCACCTCCTCGATCTCCTCGACACCGACATCGGGCAAACCCGCTGGCCACAGACCTGAAACGGTGACCCGCGAAGTACGGGCCTAGAGCCAGCCTTTGGCCAAGTGTGCCTGGTCGACCAGCCTCAACGCCCCCACCGGCGGCGGCGCTTCCGGCGTCCTGTTGGCCGCCGGAGTCTACTGGCGAAAGGCCTATCGGCCCCGGGTGAAAATCCGGGTGGCCGGCCGCTGGCGACAGGCCCGGTCGGGGCGAGTCAGAACTACCAGGACGGCCGAAACAAGCTTTAGCCGAGGCCGCGGAGTTTCATCTCTATCCGCAGCGTGGTCTTGCCGGTGCAGTGTGGACCGAGCACGCCTATCCGTACGGGGGTTCTCACCACAGCGTTGCTTCCTTCTCTGGTTCGGGGGCGCCAGGCATGCCGGGCGGAACGGCCACGGCAATGAGCTGGTCCCAGGTCTCGTAGCGGCATGCCATGGCGATGAGGAGTTGCGCCGTGGCGTAGGCGTCGTAGGTGGCGCGGTGCCGTCCCACGCCGGGAGCCTGCGTCAGATCGGGCTTCGTGTGCTCGATCAGGGCGTCCAGCCCGTAGGACGGCAGGCCCTCGTGCGTGTTGCGGGCCAGGCGCAGGGTGTCGATGACTCCGGTGGGCTCCCACTTTGGCAGGTGAGCCTTCAGTGCGCGGTAGTCGCCACTCACGTTGTGGGCGCAGATCCAGGCCTCGCCGAGGACGCCTTGCACTTGGTCGGCGACTTCCTCCCACCCGGGCGCGCTGTCGAGGAGCTGGTTGGTCAGGCCGTGGATGCGGTCCGCGAGGGGGGTGACGGGTCGGGGCGGGCGGATCAGCCACGCGCCGGCTGAGCTCGTGTCCGGCTGGCCTGCGCGAACGGGAAGTGCGGCGACCTCGACCAGGTCAGGCGGGTTGAGTCCGTTCCCCTCGACGTCGACAACGAGCAATCGGGGCCAGGTGCTGAAGTTCATGGGGTGGAAGTTCCGTCCTCCGCCTTCCAGCCGATGGGGGCGCGGCCGTGTCGGCGGTAGTGGTGGGGCTAGGCTCGGTCGTGGCACTGGTAGCCGAAGCCATGCTGGAGGTAGTAGCTGGGCGGCTCGTCCAGTCCCTCCACGATGATGGCGCGGTGATCGATCTCAACGGCCCGGTCGCGCCGAGGGCTCGGGCTTCTTCGCTGACTACCGCGCGGTCGCGCTTGACCCACGCCCTCCGGCACCGCGGCAGCTGCTCGTCGGCGAGGGTGTTGCACAGTTCCCGGATGCCGTAGTGGGCGTTGTAGTCGGCGTCTTCGTGGGCGTAGGCCACATTTGTGATCACCGTGGGATCTGGGCAGCCTGCTCCGGCCGGGGAAGGCGACGCCCTGGTCCAGCCAGCCGGGATTCATGGCAGCTCGAATCACGGTATTGACGTACCCATGAGATCCGGCCGCGCTGCAACGACGTCGCGGAGGAAGGTGCGCTTGGAGTAGTAGGTGCGCCCGTTCGCCAGACCCCACCCGGTGAGGTGGTCCCGGGGTGTCGGCCTACTCCTCTGAGTGCGCCACGGAGTACGGAGATATCTGCACCAGTGTCAGCGAGTCAGGTCGGCGTGACGGGACCTCGGGATATCCCCTGCCGCGGCTGGAGGCCATCCTCGAGCACTGGTCGAGGGAGGAGCCTCGCGATCAGGGCATGGAAAGACACATCGAGGACGCCCCGCGACTAACAGCCGTGCTGCGCATCTGTGTCGAGAAGAACGTCGATCTCCTCTTCGGATGACGAGGATCCCCAAGGGACTTCCAACCGCAGGAAGACGGAGTCGACCGGCTACTTGCTCAGGCCGTGTCATCCCGTTCGCGTTCGATGGCCACTCCATGGGGCTTGCCTCAGGGTCGGAGGGCGTAGCAGCGGAGACTGTCGAGATCGGCCGTTCGGACGACGGACCAGCCCGCGGTGAGCGTCTCAGCTTCGGCTGGGGTGATTCCGAGGCTCTTGAGGGGGTCGATGTCTTCGCGGCGCCCCGCGAGTTCGGTGACGACCCAAAACATCCCGCCGGGCGCGAGAATGCGGCGTACGCGGTCGAGGAAGGCGGGCTTGTCGTCCATCCACCGGTAGACCAGGCGGCAGGTGACGACCGCGTACGCGGTATCCGGGAGTGCGCCGAGGTCGTCATTGATGAAGTCCACCTGCCGCCAAACCGGACCGCCCGCGGGCTCGGTGTCCCGGGCAGCGGCGGCAACGGCACTGGGGGCGCAGTCGATGCCGGTGGTGCGGTAGCCGAGACGGTGGTGGAGGTGGCGGGCCAAGGCGCCGTCGCCGCTGCCGATGTCGAGTGCTGGGCGTCCGAGGCCGGGACCGAGATAGTCGGCCAGGAGAGCGGTCTCGACGCTTGTTACTTCCCGGTACTGGCGGCCGCCCGCCCAGAGCGGTTCCCAATAGGTGGCGTTGTTGGTCGTCATTCGGCTCCTTCGCGGACGGGCGGCACGGCCGCTGGGGCCGCGCCGTCGAGGGCCACCGCAGTGCGCGGGTTTCGGGCTCAACCGGGCAACGGGTTTGATGATCAGGCGTCAGAGCTGGCCTGCGGCTTCTTGGCTCCCGTTATGCCGGCTTACCGCTGTTGACCGCTGCTGTCCGGTGTCCTCCGCCTGTTCTGGCACGCCTCTGGCACTGAGAGCTAATGGGCTGGGCATGCCCAATCACTTCGAAGCCAGCATCGATGTGCGGGTGTGCCGCCGGATACCCGTCAGTTCTGCAGGTATACGAAGCACATGCCGTCCCCGGAGTTCGCCCTCGTGGGCCTGCCGGGAACGGCGATCGAGCAGGAGACCCTGGGCAGCACATTGGCCGCGAAGGGATCGGAAACGGTCGAAACGTCGACCATCACGTCAAGTGACACGCGGTGGAGGGCGTCTCCGGACACCTGTTCCGCGTGGGTCCACGGAGTCAGCGCGGGAACCGTGACGGTCTCGCCCACGAGTGAGTCCCCCATGGAGTAGGTGATCTTTGAGGTCGCCCCCGGAGCTGCCCCGGCCACGCTCACGTCGAAGAGGACCGTCTGGTCGCCATCGAGCGCGGTAGACGGTGACTCTGCGCCGCCCGGACCTGGCGTGGGGTCCCCGCCGTTCGTTCCGGTCCCGCAGGCCGCGAGCAGCCCGACAAGGACGACTAATCCCCACACGATACGACGCACCCGTTACCCCTTCCCCCGCAAGAGGCGTACGTTCCGGCGCCCGCCGCCTCGGCATCGAACTGCCCGCGCCAGCGTAGGGCCTGGACCGCCGTACTGTCCCGATCAACTGGAGTGCGCCTGCTGGCACGATGGCCATGTGGTTGACGTCACGCGCATCAAGGCAGAGACCGTGGCGTACTACCGGGAACTTGATGACGGAGCCCCTCTGCGGCACCGCTTTCGCTGGTAGCGGCTTCTCTTGCAGCGGGAGTTCACTACTACCCGCACCTGCGGTAAGCGCGTGTCACCCATCCCTCGGACATCACGCCTGGGGGCAGGGACTGCGATGACGGCACAACGTCGCCCGACAAGCACTGCGCCGGCGCATGTTACGGCTGATGTGTCCGGTGCGGTGGTGTACGGCCGATACGCTGGCGCCCAGATCACTGACACGACAGGGAAAGTGACCCACTGTGACGACTGGTGCTGCCGTCTCCGACTTCTACTGCAACCAGGCCCTGAGCGGCCTCGCTGAGATCGAAAGGGGACCGGTGGCTTCGGTGAGGTTCTCGCAGGCCTCGACGAGAGCGGCTCCGCCTTGCAGGTGCTCGTCGTCTGGCACGACCATGCAGCGGCCAGCCCGACGCCTGGCGTACGCGGAGGCGTTGTCGAGCTGGTCACCGCGGCTGACGGAGGCGGGCAGTGGGACCAGGACGGCGGGGATGTCTAGGGCTTCGAGTTCGGCGAGGCTTGTGGCGCCGGCTCGGCCGATGAAGAGGTCGGCGAGGGCCAGGGCGTCCGGCATCTCGTCGTGGAGGTACTCCATTTGGGCGTACCCGGGCCTGCCGTTCAGGGAGGGCTCGAGATTGCCCCGGCCACACACGTGCACGACCGCGAAGCGCGCGCACAGTGCGTCGAGCTGGGCGCGGACGGCGTCGTTGATGCGCTGGGAGCCGCTGCTGCCGCAGAAGATGAGCAGGACAGGGGTGCGGTCCGGGAGCCGCAGACGGGCGCGGAGTCGTTCCGGGACGCCGTCGGCTAGGTCGCTGCGTAGCGGCAGTCCGGTGAGCTGTGTCTTCTCTCGCAGCCAGGGGGGTGCGTCGTGCGGTGCGGATACGGAGAGGCAGACCGTCGTGGCGAGCCGGGCCAGGATCTTGTTGGCCAGCCCGAGGGAGTGGTCGGACTCGTGGATGACCACGGGAACCCGGCACAGCGCGGCCGCGATGCCGACGGGGACGGACACGTAGGAGCCCTTGGAGAACAGGGCGTCGGGCCGCTCTCGCCGGATGGCCTTCCAGGCCGCGGCGATGCCGCGAGTGACCGTCAGCGGCATGACGAGGTTGCTCCACGAGCGGTGGCGGTGCAGGCCCGCGGAGGGGACGTGGCGGAACGGGATGGCGGCGCGGCGGGCGTACTCGCGCTCGATGCTGCCCTCGCGGCCGAAGACACTTCCTGGGCGCAGCCATGGCGAGAGTTCCTCGCATGACAACCATCTGCCCCTTTCTCAACATCCTCCGTGTCTCGGGACGGGAGCCTCGACCCACGGCTTTGGAACACTCCCGGAGTGTGTCCGAAGGTCCGGCGGAAGACATCGATGAACGCGCTGGCGGACGACCAGCCACACTGGTGCGCCACGGCGGTCACCGGAGTGTTCTCGGCCAGCAGCACCAGCGCGTGGTGCAGACGCAGCTGAGTACGCCACTGCGGGAAGGTCATACCGAGGTCGGCCCGGAACAGCCGGGACAGCGTGCGGTCACTGGCGCCGACCTCCCTGGCCAGCGCGACCAGCGTGCGGTTGTCGGCCGGATCGGCGCGCAGAAGGTCGCACAGGTCCTTCAACTGAGGGGCGGTGGGCGTGGGCAGGTGAAGCGGCTGCTGCGGCGAGGCCCGCAGCTGGTCCAGCAGTACGGCGCGCAGCCGCGTGCGTTCGGGGCTGTCGTCGAACGGGGCACGTGTGTGGGCGAGGAGGAGCTCGCGCAGCAGCGGGCCGACGCCCAGGACGGTCGGCTCCTCCAGTCCTAGCGGGTTGTCACTTGCGGCGGCGTAGCCGTAGGCGCGCTCGGCGACGAAGAACGGGACGAGCGCCGCCACCGCGCCCTGGTAGACATCTACGCAGGCATGGCCCAGCGACAGCTGGATGATCGACTTGTTCCTTGGCACGTCACCATGGTCGGCAGCTCACTGGCTGTCGTACTTCCAATAAACTGCCAACCAATCACGCAGATCCGCCATCAGTCGGTCGCGCCGACCCGGACCCAGAGGCTGGCAACCGGTGCGGAAATCGACGCCCACCGACATGACGATCACCAGATCGTCTACGCCGGGCGGGGAGTGCTGAGCATGACGACCACCACGGGTACCTGGGTGGCACCGGCCACACGCGCCATCTGGGTGCCGGCCGGCGCGGTGCACGCCCACCAGGCCCACGGCGAACTGGAGCTCCACCTGGTCGGCCTGCCCGCGCGGCGGCCTGTGTCTGTCGCCCCTGTTCGTGATGCCGGCCCTTGTCGGCAGCGTGCTCTGCCTGTCTGTGCTGCGAACGCTGGAGCGCACAGGCAGTGCCCGTGCCGACGCAGCGGTGCCGGCGGGACATGACGACCGGTTGTCGTTCGCCAAGCTTTCGTTGGCGGTGATCTGTCGGTCCGTCGTCTTCGTCGGTCTGAGCACCTTCATCTCGCTCTATGCCACGCAGCACATGGGAGGGGGCACGGCGGCGGGCACCGCGGCGCTGTTCGTGCTCTATCTCGGCGGCGCAGTGGGCTCCGTGCTGGGCGGCAATCTGGCCGACCGCTGGGACAGGGTGACCGTCTCCCGCTGGTCGTACCTGGCCACGGCCGTCGCGGTCACCGGGATCGTGACCGTCCCCGGCCCGGTGCTCTACCCGTTCGTGGCACTGGCCTCCGCCGGCCTGTACGTGCCGTTCTCGCTGCAGGTCACCCTTGGCCAGGACTACCTGCCCTCCCGAGTCGGTACCGCCAGCGGGATCACCCTGGGCCTCACCGTCAGCGTCGGCGGCCTGGCCAGCCCCCTCATCGGGAGGCTCGCCGACGCGACGTCCCTGCGCGCGGCGCTGACCCCGCTGATCCTCATGCCCGTTCTGAGCTGGTTGTTGTTCCGCACACTGCCGAACCGACCGCGCCGAGGCACAACACGGCGGCGCAGCAGACGGGAGACGACAGGGATGCTGAACCCTCCCCGGTCCAGCCCGATCGCCGATGAGCAATCCACTTGCTCCGGTGCAGACCGCATCCGACCGTCCGGCCGCGAAGACGGCCCGCCGGACTCGTCGTCACGGGATGTCTGCCCCTGACGAAGTGGGGCTGCCGGGCCCTGCTGCTGACAGCCGACGAGTACGGAACACGGGCGGGATGAGCCTTCGCCGCTACCTCCGCGGGCGCGTCCGAGGGTACGGGCAGGGGAACGGCCGTACGGCAAGATGCGTTGGACGGGCATGGGGCGTGACATGCGGGCGGGACATCAGGGGACGGGGCCCGGGTCCATCACTCCGGACGGCTGCGCGGTCGAGCTGTACTCGCGGCTGCCGATCGGGGCCGAGCCGGACATCGTGGCCGCAGGCGTGCCAGCGGGTGCGCATCTACTGGAGCTGGGGTGTGGTGTGGGGCGCATGACCCACCCGCTCCTGGAGCGGGGTTTCACGGTGACTGCGGTGGACGAGTCCCCGGAGATGCTGGAGCGCGTGCGCGGGGCGCGCAGGGTATGCAGCCCGATCGAGGACCTCGATCTGGGCGAGACTTTCGATGTGGTGATGCTCGCCTCTTTCCTGGTGCACGCCGGGGATATCGAGGTCCGGCGGGCGCTGCTGCGTACCTGCGTCCGGCATGTCGCGGTGGACGGTTGTGTGCTGATCCAGCGGGAGGGCGAGGACTTTCACACGAACCTGCCGCACGAGCGCGTGGATCCCAGTGGCTTCACCGTGCGGATCGTGTCGGCGAAGCCGGTGTGGGCCGGGGTGAACTCGGTAACCGCAGAGTACGAGTTCCCGGACGCCATATGGACACAGACGTTCCTGGCCCGGCCGCTGACGAAGCAGCAGTTCGAGCAGGCGCTGGCCGAGGCGGGCCTGAAGTTCGACAAGTACCTGACGGAGGATCGGATATGGGTGCGGGCGGTTCTCGCAGCTTAGGGTGATCGTCATCCCGTCGATCACCGGGATGAGCCTGTTGGTGCGCCCGCCACTACCCCGGCGGGCCCTTCGTATCGAGACGAGGCGCAGGCCCGAGCGCCGCGGTCGGCATCTTCCGGTCAAAACCGCAGCTACGAGTCAGGCGATCCGCCTCCATGCCGGTCCGCCCGGCGTCGGGAGTAGCGCGCGGCGAGCACCAGTGCGGTCGGACCGCCTGTGGCCGCGAGGCGACGCACAAGGCCCAGCCGGCAGCGTTCTGTGGGATGCGGCAGACGGCTCAGCCGGCCGGTTGTCCTGACCGTAGGCGGAATGGAATCCCCCGGCTCAAGGACGCTTCGTGGCGGTGAAGAGGTACCGGTTCAGGCTGAAAAAATAGTCGTCGCCGAGTCCACGCAGGTCGTTCGACCAGGCGACGATCTCGTCATCGGTCAGTCCGTCGCGCCCGACGACGTACGAGGCGACGATGTCGATCAGACCAGCGCTGTACGTGTCGTGCCGGTAGCCGACGTTGAGCAGCGGTATGACAAGTGGTGAGGCCGCCTCGAAACCGGCCCGGCGCAATGCCCGGAGAAGGGTGCGGGGCAGGTGCGGATCGGCGAGATGCCGATCCCATGCGGCAAGCATCCGGGTCATCCGTGGCCGGTCGGTGCAGTGCCACACGAGGGAGTCCCAATCGGTGTCCAGCACGGCGACCCGCCCGCCCGGCACGAGCACCCGGTGGATCTCGGCGAGCGCGCCCGCCACGTCCGCGACGTATTCCAGGACCTGCGTCGACACCGCCACGTCGACGCTGCGTTCGGCGCACGGCAAGTGATCCGCCGCCGCGCGGCGCAGGTCCACCTTGCCCCCGCCCGGCACGACAGCCCGGGATCGAGCCAGCGTCAGCATGCTTTCACTCTTGTCGACACCGATGACGTGGCCGCGGGCGCCGACGACCGCGGCCGACTCGGCGGCCAGCAGACCCGGTCCGCACCCGATGTCGAGGACCCGTTCGCCGGGCCGCAGTGCGAGTGTGTCGAGGACGATGCGGCGCTGCGCGACGACATCCGGTGTGCGGTAGGTCCGTTCGAGGCTGCGTGCCGCTTCCGCGTCGAAGGTGAGCATGTCGGTCATGGTGTGTTCCTGGGGTGAGCGGTCTCGCCGGGCTCCGCGAGTTCGTCGAGGTAGTCCTGGGCGGAGTCGTAGGCAAACGTCAGAATCCGTGTGCCCGGACGGCAGGTCCGTGCACAGGCGAGTGCGGCGACCACGTTCGCCGCGGAGGACAGTCCGACCGCAAGGCCTTCGGCCCGCATCAGCGTCCGCATCATCGTCGCGGCCTCGTCCTCGGTGACGACGATCTCCTCGTCGATCAGCGCGACGTCGAGATTGGCGGGCACCAGTCCGACGGCCAGCCCTTGCAATCGGTGCGTGGTGAACCTGTTCTGTGTGAAGGAGCATCCTGGAGGCGCGACCGCCACGATCCGCAGATCCGGTCTGTGCCGGCGCAGCGTCCGGCCGATCCCGGTGAGATGCCCGCCGGTCCCGACCCCGGCGATCATCACGTCCGGCAGCTCACCGGGGAAGGCCTCCAACAGCTCCATGGCGGTGGTCCGGTCGTGCATGGCCGGGTTCGCGGGGTTGGCCTGCTGGTTGAGCAGGATCCAGTCCGGGTGCTCGAACTGCAGCTCCATCGCCTTCTCGCCGTGCGAGTTGCCGCCCAGACGGTGGTCGGACAGCGCGATCTCGGCACCGAACGCTCGAAGGAGCCGCTGCTTGGCCGGGCTGTAGTTGTCCGGGATGACGAGGACCAGGCGGTATCCCAGCAAGGCGGCGACCATCGCGAGCCCGGTGCCGGTGTTCCCGCCGGTGGGTTCGAGGATGGTCTGCCCGGAACCGCGAACGAGAAGCCCCTCGTGCTCGGCGGCCAGCACCATGTTGAGCGCGATCCGTACCTTGTGGCTTCCGCCCGGGTTCAGCATCTCCAGCTTCAGGTACACGGTCCGGTCCAGGCCGGCGGTCAGCCGCCGCAGTTCGAGCAGCGGCGTCCGGCCGATGAGATCCAGCACCGACGAGGCGATCAGGGGCGTGGCCGTGTCCATCAGCCCGCTCCGGCGTGTGACGCGGCGGAGCCGGCTCCACCGTGGCGCGTTCGCCGGACACCGGCGGCGCGGGGTACGGGGATCGACGTACTGGTGCCGTCGGGCACGGCCAGCCGGACATGCGCAGGGGGCTTGCCGGCCGTTCCGTCCAGCCCGAGCAGCAGATGCCGGCTGCCGCGGTCGAGAACCACCACCGGCGTGGCGTTCTGGTGGCGGTCGGACAGCCCCTCCACGCAGAGGCCGGGATGGGCCAGACCGCTGCCGCGCACCAGGAGGAGGCCTTCGCCGATCACTTCGATGGCGGTGATGCCGATGGTGGTTCCGCCCCGGATCTCCTGATGGTGGTTCAACACGCTGACCCGGGCGCCTGCCGGGATGTCGCACTGCACGAGGGCATGGCATCCGATGACGACATCGTCACCGATTCCGACCGGGCCGAGAATGCGCGCGAACGCACCGATCTCGACTCGCGAGCCGATGGCCGGGTGCCGCCGGCCTTGCGGATTGTCCGCGATTCGAGTCGATCCCAGGACGACGCCCTGCAGGACGTAGCAGTCGTCGCCCAGACTCGCTGTCTCGCCGATGACGGTCCCCATGCCGTGGTCGACGACGAATCGCCTGCCGATCACGGCCGCCGGGTGGATTTCGACCCCCGTCTCCACCTTGGCCTGCTCGGCAATGTCGCGCGCGAGCATCCGCAGCCGGCTGCCGTCGGCGTCCGGGCGCAGGGGCGCGCCGAGGATCGAATGTGCCAGCCGGTAGCTCAGCACTGCCCTGAAGCAGCGGTAGGAACCCACGACCTCACGCCATGAGCCGTGGGCTGCGGGATCCCGCTGCGTGAAGGCGAACAGGTCGCCTTCCACCAGGTCCACGAGCTCCGGCGAGCACGGTTTCCACGCCCGGAGCACCGAGCGGATCTGGCGGATCCTCGGACGCGCGACGTCCCGCAGCGCGGCGGCCAGCGCCGTGTGCCGCTCCCGCGCCTCCGCATTGCCCGTGGCGATCGGGTACGGAAGCCGGGTCGCGGCGGCCGCGCCCGGCGAACGGTTACGCCTCATCGAACATTCCTTCCAGCTCACGTTGGTAGGCCGCTTCCTCGTCCGGATCGCCGCAGACGATCACGTACAGGAACCCGCCTTTCCCGGATGCCGGCGAGACGGGCATCGTCATGAGCACGCCGCGTCGTCGATCACGGTCGAACAGGAGGCCGGCGTCGGCCACGGTCGCCAGGAAGTCCGTGGTGGAGATCGGCTTCCAGGTCGCGGGGGTGAGCCGCTGGCTGAGCATCGTCGTCTCGGCGGGCGACAGGCCCGCCATGATGTCGTACAGGTGAGTGGATGTCGTTGTCCGGGCGTTGACCTCGGTGAAGGCGATCCGCCCGTCCCCGGTGGCCACCGCGTCGGCGCAGAGCTGGCCCCGGTATCCGATGCCGTGGTAGGCACGGGCAAGGGTCTCGGCACCGGAGACCAGCTCCAGATGTTGTGACTCGGTCAGCGAGCGCGCCGGGAACGTCTCGAAGGCAAGCCTGCGGTCGATGAAGGACAGGCGGCCGACTCCCCCCAGCTCGACCCCTGTATCGGTCACGGCGTACTCGGCGTAGTAGCTGGCGGTGGCATCGAGCAGCTGCTCGACGACGACGGCGTACCTGCCGCCTGCGGATGCCCATTCCCACCGGTCGCTCCAGTACCGCGACACGGCGTCCTGCCGGCCGTCCAGCTCGTGCACGGTCCGGCCGCCGACGTCGTGGGGTGCGTGCCTGCCGGGCCGCAGGACCATCTCGTTGCCGGACCCGGCCCCGTGGTGCGCCATCTTCACCATCACGTCGTGGCCGGCGTCCAGCAGCCACTGGGTCGCCGCAGCCGCCCCGAGGTGGCTGCGGCACACCGACCCCGCCGCGATGCGCACCCCGCTACCTGCGGCCAGGGCTCGGAAGGTGGTCTTGCTGTTGGCCAGTTCACCGCCGCCCTGGGCGATGAAGTCGGCTCCCGGCAGGCAGTTGCGGATGCCGAGCTGCGAGACGAATTCGCTCAACTGGGCGGACGGGAACAGGCTGAACACCTCGGTGACGCCGGCGAGTTCCCGGGCGGTCGAGCCGAGGAACCGCCGGTCGAACAGCGCGAGGAAGTCGATCCGTCGCCGACCGTGCAGACCCTTGGGACACAGACGCACGTTCACCCGGGACATGTCGGTGCCTTTGACACTGCCGACGTGCTGGACGAAGGCCGGATCCGGCGTGTCGGAGACGAGGACGAGATCGCCTTCCTCCGCGAACCAGAACACGCGTTGCGCCCAGGCTCGGGGGTCCGGCCGGAGAAAGAGGGTGTCGTCGATGTCGTTCGCGATCAGGAGTTTCATCGCATGCCCATCGCCGGTGCTCGGTGCGTGAGGCCAAGGGGCACGCCGAGGGGTGCGCCGACCGAGGCGACGTCGCTCCTGGCGTGCAGTGCGGCGCGGCCGCGCTCGTCGTGGATCGCTCGTACCCGGGTCACGACCTCGGCCATGACGCGCCGGCACTCGGCTTCGTCCGCCGCGGCGACGGTCGCGTACCCGACCCCGGCGGACGAGGTCTCGGACATGTCCCGCATCGGCACGCCCAGGGGTACGAGGACGACGCCGTCGACGCCCGGGACGGCCCTGATGTCGGCCTCGTGCACGGTGTTCGGGAGCCCGGCCGCCGAGGGCAGGTGAACCCATCCGTGGACCTTGTCCGGCGACGCCGTGAGCTTTTCCACCTGGTCTCCGGTGAACAGCTGCGTGGCGGCGGCGAACAGGTCGAGGCCGATCGTCTTCTCGGCCACCGTCCACAACCCGCTGCCGCCGGGCCGGCAGGCGAGTTCGCCGGCGACGAACTCGCCAGGGTGGCCGAACGCCTCGAAATGGAAGACGCCGGTCTGCAGGCCGAGCGCCTTGAGCGCGCGCGTCGCGAACGCGGTCGCGGCGGCGTACGCGCCGGGATGCTTGGCGGGAGGCAGGCCCATCGACCGGGTCGGCTCGCCCCGCTTGGTGCACAGCAATGGCTCGCCGTATTGGGAGACCATCAACCTGCTGATCGATCCGTTTTGGACGATGCCGTCGAAGTGCCATTCCGGGCCGTCGATGAACTCCTCCACGAGAACCCGGCGCAGCTGAGGGTTGTGCCGGGCGACCCGCATGATGTCGTGGGTGGTCTCCGCGACGGTCACCGACTCCGCGCCGCCGCCGGCCGGGGGCTTGACGACGACGGGGAACTCGAGGCCGGCCGCGGCCAGCAGCGTTCGTACGGCGTCGACGGACTGTGCCGCCGCCTCCGGCAGTACCACGAACTTCGCCGTCGGAACGTCTGCCTTGCGCCACTTGGTCTTCTGCATGGCCTTGTCCCGGCAGGCGAGTGCGACAGCGGGGTCCAGGGCGATGGCGTCGAGCTGCTTGCCGAGGACGGCGGAACCGACGACGCCGTACTCGTTGGTCGTCAGCACGGCGTCCACCTTCGGTATCGGTCCGAGGTGGTGCAGAGCCGACCACAGCGCCTCCACATGGCGGTAGGAATCGACCGCGCAGGCGCGCGTCACGAGTGCCCTGAGCCCGGGGGTGCGGTACATCCGGTCCCCGTCCGCCGCCTCGTACAGCAGCGTGATCTCGTGGCCGCCTTGGTGGAGCCCGCGGATCGCCTTGGGATGTGCGCCGATGTGCAGTACGTGCATGGTCTTCCTCCGTCAAGAGTGGGTGATCGGGTGGTGGTGAATTCGTACGGCCGGACCGGCGGCGCCGGGTGCGCGCCGGGGGGTGCGGTCCGGAACGTCGAAGTACTCCTGGCACTCGCCGGTCCGGCGGAGGTCCCAGGTCGCGCAGTGCAGCGAGCCGCCGAACTCGTAGACGCCCCGGAACGGGACCGTGAGGACCTCGAAGCCAAGCCCGCGCAGCAGCTCGTGCAGGTTCCGCTCGCTCGCTTCGCAGACGACCACGTCCGGAGCGACGCTCAGCAGGTTCATCGAGAGCCATTTGGAGGACTGGCAGTATCGGGGCATCTCGTCGTTGCCGTACGCCGGCGCCGGCGCGTCGACGAGTCGCCAACCGTTGCGGACGAAGAACTCCCGCTCGTCGGCCTTGAGCGGCCGGTCCGGGTTGGTGAGCACCAGCCCTGGTCGCAGTGGGACGAACGTGCAGTCGATGTGGGAGGGAAAGAAATCGAGCGGGAAATGCAGGGCATGGACGCGGAGACCGCGAGGTTCGAGTTCTCTGCGCAGCCAGCGGATACCCGCCCGGTTGGTCGTCATGGATTCCTGGACGAAGATGTCGCGGCCCATCCTGGTGATGTCGGCCGCATCGAAGACCACTTCGTCCTGCGTGATGCAGAACTCGAAGTCGTGCATCCTCGCGTGCCGTTCGGCCAGGGTCAGCTCCCAGAATTCCCGGCGGTACATCATGTCGCTCATGGAGGGCTTCGGCGCGGCGGTCCACACCACGCGCTCGTCGGCGGTCCAGTAGTGGTAGACGAGGCTCCGGTACGGCAGGTACTCGAAGAACCTGGCCCTCCGCGACATCGTGGCCTCGATGATCTGGTTTCCCACCGTGATGAGGACGTCACGAGGGCAGACGGAGCAGTACTGGTTGGTTACCTCGAAGGACGGCGCCTTGACGGCTGCCGTGAAGTCACCGGTGTCGGGACGGCGAACCCTCACCCCGAGCGTGCGCAGGAGTTCGGCAAGGCCTTCGAGCTCCTCATTCGCGCGGGCTATCACATCGGGGGACTTCGGCCCGGTGGGGAAGCGCTGACCGTTTGGGGTCCCTCGGAGTTGGGGGCGGTACCCGGGTTCGGTCGGTTCGAAGCAGGCTCCGTCCGCGTGGCCGATGACGATCTCCTCGAGCGGGTCCCATTCGTTCCACGAATTGACGATCGGGCCGGCAGGCACACCTGGCCGGGTCACCCCCGACGCTTCGGTGTCGATGTCCGCCTGCTGCGGCGAAAAGATTTCCAAAGTCATGTCAGTCCTTCTCCGAGGCGACATAGGCCTCGATTTCAGATGGCTCCCTGGCGGGTTCCTCGGCGGGGGCCCGGTTCGGGGACGTGGATTCCCACCGGGCGAACTTCGGCAATGCAACGGCCAGCAACGCTGCCGCGAGAACGGATGTCGCGCCGCCGATGACGGCGGACAGGCCGGGTGAGGTGACCGCGCCGAGCGCGCCGGCGCGCATACTGCCGAGCTGTGGACCTCCGGCGCCCACGACGAATTCGACCGCGCTCACCCTGCTCCGGTAGTTGTCGTCCACCGTGCTCTGGACGATCGTCGTGAGGAAGACGACGCTGATGACGTCCGCCATGCCCGCTACCAGCAGGAGCGCGATCGCCAGTGCCGGAGCATGGACCAGCCCGAAGACCGCGATGCAGGTTCCCCATGCACCACCCGCGAGCAGCATGCCCCGGCCCTTATGTGCGACTCGGCCGGCCCGCCCGGAGAACAGCGATCCCAGGATGCCTCCGACGGCCGGCGCCGCCATCAGCATGCCGAGCGTCTCGGCATTGCCACCCAGATTCCGATCGTTGATCGCCGGAAGCAGCGCGGTCGGGGTCGCGAGCAGCGTCAAGCTGAGATCGGCGAGGAACGCACCCCGCAGGACGTCGTTCACGCGGATATAGCGCAGGGCGGCGACGATCGCCCTGGCACTGGGGCGGGCGATCACTGCCTGCGGCGGCATGGCCGGGAGTTTCGCGACGACGTAGATCGCAGCGATGAAACTGACAGCGTCCACGGCGTAACACACCTGCAGTCCCCAGAAACCGGCGACCGCACCGGCGAGGATCGGACCTGCGATCCCGGCGAAATGCACGATGAGCATGGTGAGGGCGGCGCCTGCCGGAATCTGGTCCTTGGGCAGCAGGTTCGCCATGAAGGTCCGTTTGGCCGGAACGCTGATGGCACCGAGGGTCGACTGGGCGATGCAGAGGACATACAGCAGCCAGAGCCGGTTCATCCCGGCGAAGGCCTGCACGGCGAAAGCCAGCGACACCGCCACCTGGCCGCAACCAGCGAAAAGAACGATCTTCCTGCGGTCGTAGGCGTCGCCGAGCGTGCCTCCGACGAGCGCCATGGAAAGCATGGGAATCGCGGTGCACAACCCGATGACGCCGACCGCCAGAGTGCTCTTCGTGAGCAGGTACACCTGGAGCGCCACGGCGAAAACGGTCATCTGTCCGCCAACACCGGAAACGGCTTGCCCGATCCAGAGCAGGCGGAATGCCGGCGACTGCCGCAGTGGCGTCACGTCGAGCATCAGCTTGCTGGTCATGGCGTCCTCGCTTGTGCATAGCGGTCGGTTGCGTCGAGCAGGCGCAATGCGTTCACGGCACCACGCCTGTGCGCCCTCATGGGCTCAATGGCGAAGGGTCACGGGCAGCGCTTCCAGATTGCGGAGCGTCGCGGAGCGCATGTATCTGGGCTCGCCTGCCAAGGTCAATGCCGACGGCCACTCGTGCAGGAAGTCGATGAGTTCATACAGCCACTCCGTTGCGAGTTGTGCGCCGGCACAGATGTGCGGACCCCATCCGAATCCCAGATGCTGGTTGGGCGAACGGTCGAGAATGAGCTCATCCGGGCGGTCGAAGTACTCCGGATCCCGATTGGCGGCGGCGAAAAGGGTCACGACGACCTCGCCCTGCTCGATCGTGGTGTCGCCGATCTTCGTTCGCTGAGTCGCCACGCGGCTCGTGCCCTGGGCCGGGCTGCAGAAGCGGATCAGCTCCGCCACCCCAGCAGCCATCAGGTTGCGATCGCGCAGCTGATCGAGCACGTGTGGATGCTGCAGCAGAGTCAGGACGACGGCTCCGGTCGAGGCATAGACCGTGCTGTAACTGGCGTTGAAAACCGCGCTCACCGTGTTCCGGACGTAGGCGTCCGGCATCGTCTTCGTGTGCGGGCTCTCCCGCAGGCTCGCGATCATTCCCGGAAGCCGGGTCGTCGCGAACCAGGCCTTCATCAACGCATGAAGTTCGAGCCCCACTTCCTCCCCGGGCCGGGCGTGGTCCGGCTCGAGCCCGCTGTCCATCCGCCGGGTCAGCCCTTCGAAGATCCTCACGTAGGTTTCCAGCGCCGGCGGTTCCACGCCGACGAGGTCACAGGTGATCTGCAGCGCCAGTGGGGCCGCGACCTCGCTCATGAGATCGAACTCGTCGCGATCGGCGAGCCGTTCGAAATGCCCCTCGAGATCGGGTCGGGTGCGCCGGCCGATGTCCCGCATGTCCGGTGCCCGCATGGCATTGAGGATCAGAGCACGCAACCTCGCCTGCTCCGGAGGGTCCTGGTACTGGATGTTCAGTCGCTCATCGGGAACGTCGGCGCCGACTCGGCGCCAGTCCCGAGCCCACACTGCATGGTTGCGCAACACGTCTCGGCAGTCGTGGTATCGAGTGAGCACCCAGGACTGCATCTGCTCGTGCCAGAACACCGGAGCATGGGCGCGCAACTCGGCATAGGTTGGATAAGGGTCGACGATCGTTGCCCAGTCCAGTGGGTTGTAGTTGATGGATGTCGTCATTGACTTTCGTTCCTCTTCGGTGTCGGCGGATCATGTGAAGAGTGAGGTTCGGGCCCGGCGTTCTCCCGGGCCCGACCTGCTCGAACTACAGGCAGTGGTCGTACCGCATGGCGACCCCTCCTTTCCCTGTGGGGAATGTCGGCCGCGGACTCGGCGGCCGGGGCGCAGCACGCCCCGGCCTAGAAGGCGGCTTGGTGGCAGCCGCGGGACGAGACCGCCGTGGTGTGTGCTGTCGGCGATGCGAAGGCCGTGGCCGGGACCAGCGCGACGTTGCCGACCAGGGCTACGGTGGCCGAGGCCAGCAACAGGCGATGCGTCCAGAAATGCCCATTCATCGGACCCTCCTCGATTTGTGCGGGGGGTTTTGTCATTTGCCCCGCGGAAGTGAGATGACAGCTCGGCCTCGTATGCGTTACGGGTAGGAGTTGTGGTGAGGCCGTGGCTTCAAATAAATCCGACAGGGAAACACGTGTCACGTCCCTGAAAAACGTGACTTGATGTTCTTATGTGATCTTGATATGGGGTCCATCTCCGGAATGAGGGATGAGGTCGGATATCGTGCTGGCGACCCCGCTCGGTCCTGCCTCCGGCAAGCGAATGCCGGTTTCGCCATGGAGGGTGCGGTTCTCGATGAAACCGGCGTGTTCCAGCAGGCAGCGGTACTCATCGACGATGTGGTCGCGACTCCCGAGCAGGACGAGCATGGCCAGAACGCGGATCGCGGTACCGGGCGCGTCGTCGTTCTGCATGGCGTTCGCACCCTGCATGGCCTTCTCGCCGGAAACGAACCGCGGAAGCGGCCGGCTGGGTAGACATGGCTGCGCAGCGTAAAAGCGATCTGCCTGGGAGTAACTCTTGTCGGGGTCAACACTCACTACTCGTCCGCATCGAATTGCGGGTGGCGCGGTGCGGCGGGGATACCCTGAGTCATCAATGGGTGGGGCCGCCTTCTCGGTGAGTCCACGTCTTCAATAGACCCGGGCAGCAAATGCGTGTCACGTTCCCGAATTACTTGACTTGACCACTCGCGGGTCTTGATAAAAGGCTGCAACCTGCTTCGGGCGAGACCGAACGCCACTGGTGCGGACGCAGTGGGTTTCCGGCTCGTGAGGACTCCACCTCTGGCGCACGCTGACTACGGCCGAGCCAGCCGGAACCAGCCCCCAGGAACTCGACTAGTCCGGCTGCCCCGGGTCCCACGCCCCGGTGACCGCCGGGCTCGTCCAGGCCGACGAGGACACCGTCCGTGACGTCATCCACCGCTTCAACGAGAACGGACTGGCCTGTGCCGGGCCCCTCAGTGGGCGAAGGAGTCCACTGACGAAGGCGAGACCCGGCCGCGGCCCGCTCCCTCGACCTGCGCTGGGCGGCCTCCCGGCTCGCCCTCCTCGAGGACATCGCCGAAACGGCCGCGCCCGCCGAGGGCCTCTGCAACATTGCGGGCGTCCTCGACGCGCTGCGCCACCCGGTCACCGTGTTCGGCGGCACCGAGATTACGGCCGAGGCGCTCGCCGAAGCCGACCGCCTGGGCGCCTTGGCCGAGACGGCACGCTTTCGGCTGCAGTTGGTTTCTGATCAGCCTGAGCCGCTCGCCGACACTGCGTTCGCGCACATTGACGCGCTGCGCGACGCGGTTGACCTCGCCGAACTCAAGGCCGGTGAGGCCGAGTTCGCGTGCTCCGGCGGCTCGTACGAAGCCGCGAGCCGACCGCCAGTGCCGGGCTGATCCAGTATTCCCAAGTGGGGACTGTGGCGGTCACGGCGTCGGGATACCGCCCGGGCGGCTGGGCCGTCCGAAGCGGACGGGCACGCCGGGGGAGTACAGGACGCTTACCGGGTCTCCGGTGGGCGCCGGGAGCCCTGCCGCGACGATGAGGTCCTCGTCGCATTCGAGCAGCTGGGCCCGGTGCAGCGGCCAGCGGGGATGGGTGTTCGGGAGGTACAGCTGCCGCCCGAAGAAGGCGTTGTGCATGCCCCAACGGGCGGTCAGGAAGTGCTCGAGTTCCGTGGGATCCGTGACGCTCTCACCGACCTTGACGGTGATCCGGCAGTGCGCTCCACGCGGCCCCGGCCACCGCCGCGTGCTCGTGTACGTGATCGTGTCGTCGTGGTGCGCAATGGCCATCCGGGACCACAGATAAGGCAGCCGGAAGGCGGTTCGCGCCACGGTCACGGGTATCAGGCGGGACGCGTCCAGCGAGCGGAAGACCACGCCGCGCCGGCCCTGGGCGTCCACCGAGTAGAGGCGCACATTGGTCTCGGGAAAGGTGCCGAGGTAGGGGATGCCAGGGAGGCGGAACCAGCCCACCCGGTGCATGCGGAAGGCGACGAGGCCGACGTAGCTGGCGTCGTCGAGGGTGTCGGGCATCGTACCGGCCGGCAGGAGCGGCGCCACGTCCGCAGGGTCGACGGCCCAGTGGAGAAAGGCCAGGTCGAGCCACGACTGCGTGAGCAGCGGACTCCCCGTGGAGCCGGGCGGTTCCGGGGCTATGGGCTCCGGGGCGATGTTCGTATGCGACACGACGCCAGCATCGCAGACCGCGACGTGCTCTTCGAGGGCCGTGAGGCGAGAAGCCGGTCGTACTGTTGTGTACATGTCAATCGCGTGTGCGCGCCATACATGCCGCACATCATGCGCGCGCTTACGACCGGCGCCGCCGCGGTCGCCGCCGCCAAGGCAGCCAGGTCGAGTGGCGCGGCGGGGTGGGTGGCGATGACGTGGACGACCGTGTTCGGCTCGGCAACGGCGATTCGTGCGCACAGCTTCAGAAGCCGGGTCACGTACAGCAGACCGGTGCCGTCGACGGTGATGTCCGCTGCCGTTACGGGGCCGCCGGTCATCGGGGCAGGGTCTGGGTGGTGCGCCACAGGCGGCGGGGCAGGTCGCCTTCCTCGAAGGCATGGACCTCGTTCAGGGTCCAGCCGTCGGCGAGGGCGTCGACCAGGTCGCGGGGGAAGAAGTGCACGGCGAACCCGCCGTGCTCGTAGATGTCGTCACCGTGCGCGGTGCCGTCGCCGTAGTGCGCGTCGCCGGTGTGGCGCACGGTGTGGACGAACACGCCGCCGGGCCGCAGGACGCGCCGGATCTCGCCGACCAGATCGTGGATCTCCTTGGTGGACAGGGCCATGCACAGCAACATATGCGCGAAGACCGCGTCGACGGAGGCGTCGGGCAGGGGTAGTGGCTCACGCACGTCGTGCACCGCCGTGGTCACCCGTTCAGCGACGCCATGCTCGCGCGCGACGTGCTGGAGCTGCTCCAGGCCGACGGGGCTGAAGTCGGTGGCCCGGACGGTGAAACCCTCGCGGGCGAAGTACAGGGCGTCGCGGCCGTGCCCCGCCCCCAGCTCCAGCACGTCCCTGGCGCCGGCCACACGGAAGACGCCGGCTGCGTGGACCGCAGCGGCGGAGGGCTGCTCGCCGTACATGCCGGGGTGGGCGCGGTAGGTGTTCTGCCAGTGCGCGCGCTGCGCGTCGGCCAGCTCCTGCCCGTCGTCTGCCACGGTGTCCGCCTCCCGGTTGAATCTGCAGGTCAGCGTAGTCGCCACCCCACCCCGGCCTAACGTCTCTTCAGCGTTCGCGTACACGCCGGACGCCGGCCCCGCCGACCCGGATCGAATTTCGTGGGATGGGCCAGGACCTTGTTTTCACCTGATTTCTCCCAGGAGGCCCCGTCCTTCAGGGCGGGGAGGAATGGGTCCTTGGCGCGGAGCCGCGAAGCGGCGGAGTTCCCTGCATATCCGTCGTGACCTGTGCTTTCGGCTGTTGTCAGTGGTGACGCTTAGCCTTGATCCACCGATCTGATGGCTGTGGATGACTCTTCGGGAAACAAGGTCCGAGCGAACCAGAAGGTTGCTCGCCCACGCCGCCAGCGTCGGCCGGCGCAGTGCGGTGATCCGGTTGGCCAGCGTCCGGTCCTTCGCCTTACGGGCTGCGGCCGCGTGCCGGCCGCGGGCGTCGATGAACTCTCCAGGCGGAAGCCCGTACAACTCCTGCGCGATGCTCTCCAGATCCACGGCCAACCCGGCACCTTCCATCCGATAGGGAGAGTTTGCACCTTGCCTACGGGTATTCCAGCGATGTGAGTCTTGCTTCTCCGCTGGAGTCCCGAGGTCTGCCCGGAGGGCTGGCGTTCGAGCCGAAGTTATGGGAAGGCTCACCGGACGTCTCCCCAATCGCCTTGACCGAGCCGGTGGACGAACCCCGATCACGCGCGCGGACGAATCACTTTCCTCGTCGTGCCGGTGGTGTTCACACTGCCCAGCCGAGACCCGGGGCCGTGCTGTGAAGAGCGCTGTTCGTGCTCGTCAGCACGGGGGAGAGGGTGCGCTCCGATGGGAAGCCGGCCGGTGCGGTTTCGGTCCGGCGCAGATGTCGGGATGGCGGCGGGCGTCGGGGTGCCAGTCAGCACGGCGAACAGGAGCCCCTCATCCGCCTCACCCTGCCCGCAACTCATAGAAGTAGAGCCCCCGGTCGCCGCCCGCGAAGATGCCGCGGCTGTCAGGGGTCCAGGCGCAGCGGCGCAGGCGACCGTCGGTGCGCATGGCGGCGACCGGGCGGCCGGTCCCAGACCGGCAGGGTCGTGCTATCGCCCACGGCGGCGGGTGGCGGTGGCCACGTTCCAGAGGCCCTCCGGCGACATCGGGGTGTGGGACGCGGATACCGGTGAGCCGGTGGCCGGGCTGACCGGTCACGCGGTGGCCACCCAGGCCCCCTCCGGGGCGAGCGCGAGAGCGCTGGCAGCTGCCGCGTCTTGCCGCTGCCCGGCTGGGGTGATGTGGGCAGTGGGGTGGAGTCGATCTGCATCAGCTCGCCCTGGGCCGCGCTCACTCCAACCTGTCACGCCGCAGGTCAACGGTCCCGCCTTTGTAAGATCTCATGAGACGGGACACCGGCCCTGTGAGAGTGGATGCCGGTCGTCGTCTCATTCGGTCCGGTCCGAAGTTACGCGCCTCGGTCGGCTTTCTGAGCTGCACGCTCCAGGCGGCTTCGATAGTTCTCCCACCACGCCGAGTCGCCCGGCGCCATGCTGTCGTTGCCCTTGTTCATCCCCACGGCGCCGTCGATGAGTTCCCGGACGATGTCGGCGTGCCCGGCGTGCCGGTGCGTATCAGCAATCACGCGCACTACGGCATGGTGCAACGTCACCTCGTCCCTACCGCTCGGCCACCACGGCACCCTGCCGATCGTGTCCAGCGCCAGCGCGTCGAGCGTCGCGTCCGCGTGCGCCCACGCCCGGCGGTAAAGCTCCACGATGTACTCGCGTGACTCGTCGGCGGTGACCCACATGTCCGCGTTGGGCTCAGCACCGTCTTCGAGCCAGGGCAGCGGCTCGCCGGACGGCCGTCCGAAGGTGTCACCGAGGTAGCCCAACTCCACGCTGGCCACGTGTTTCACCAGGCCCAGGAGGTTGGTGCCGGTCTGTGTCAGCGGGCGGCGGGTGTCGTACTCCGAGAGCCCTTCGAGCTTCCACAGCAGGGCATCGCGGGCGGACTGCAGGTAAAAGTGAAGGTCAGCCTTGGGATCCGATTCGGGCATGGGGCCAGTCTGCCGCTCGCGCGATCTTTGTCCACCGCTTTTGTCCACCGCTCGCGGCGAACCAGGTCATCTGACGCGACGAGCGAATCGGACCGGGTCACTTGAGACAGGGCCAGATCGACAGAGACGGGACAGCGTCGGTCCGGACAGCGAGAGCGATGCGACGACCCGATGTGCCGAAGTTCCCTCCCGGATGCCCGTCATGTTTGCGGTCCCGTCTCATCGAACCCTGAGCACGTGGCTTGAAACCAGTTGACTGCCGACTCCGCGCCAGGCTCGGACCGCCCATTTCGATGAGCGATCCATGCGGAATCCAAGGGGAATCGACGCGCGATTGGGATAGGGTCGGCATGGGAGGTGAGCCGTGCCCAAGGACGAAGAGGCGCTGTTCAATGCCGTTGACGCACTGCTGGAACAGGTCGCTCAGGATCCCTTGCCGCCGCCTGCGGAGCGCAAGCGGCTGCGCGAGGCGGCCGGACTGAGCCAGGACCAGGTCGCGAAGGCGCTGCAGAGCCGGCGTGAGTCGGTCGGGAACTGGGAGGCCGGGCGCAGCGAGCCCCGCCCCCCGAAGCGTGCCGCTTACGCTCGGCTTCTGGAAGGACTCGCTGAGCGCTTCCCCGCGACCACCACTGCGCCCGACGGGATCACGGCCTCGGAATCTGCCGCGCCCGCACCGGTACCGCAGGCCTTCGCCGGACCCGCCGCCACCGTCAGGGCCGCTGCCACATCGGCGCCCCCGTCTGTATCGACGCCCGCCGGTACTTCGAGCACTGCCAAGTCGACGTCGACATCGCGCCGTCCGGATGCGAAGAAGGCGACGTCGAAGCCATCGCCGGCCGCGGCCGCCATCGACCCGCGCTTCACCAACGGGCCGCTCGCCGTCCTGGACGTCGTCGACGGGCAGGTGTCCGCGTACTGCATCGGCGGCCTGGTCCTGGACGTCACCGCCAAGTCTCTCCCTGCTCTGATCGAGTGGACCCTCAACGAGGCCCAGCTCGGTGCGCCCCGGCTGAACCGCCACGGCAAGGACGCCGACCCCGTCCTGGTCCTCACCGACGCCGCCGCCGAACGCTACGGTCTCCCGGCGCGCCTGAGCGATGAAGAGCGCCGGGCCGGGCGGCTGGCGGAGGGACACAAGGTCCTCAAGCAGCTGACGAAGGCGAACTGGCAGCTCACCCGGCGCGGGTTCGGCCCATGGGCCCGCATCTACCGTCCGGCACAGGGCTCGCAACGCTCCTGCGTCCAGCTGTGCATCCTCGGCTGGGACGCGCTCGATGCCCGTTCCTGGGGCGACGCCGCACAACTGCCCCCGGCGGAACTCGCCCGCCTGCTGGGCACCTACGCGACCCGCGTGATGACCCCGCGCGGCTCCACCGCCGTCAACGGCCTGGAGCTCATGACCGCCCTGCACCCGCCCACCCGCGCCGGCGAGCCGGACGAGAACGGCAAGCGGCACAGCGAGCACAACCCCGGCTCGCTGGGCACCCAGCCGGTGGCGTGCGCGCCGTGCGAGGCGCCGGACGGACACCCGCTGCTCGCCGATTTGCCGCGCTTCCACCAGCGCACCCCGGACGAGGTCCTGGTGGAGGAGGCGTACGACTGGGCGCGCCCGCTCACCGACGCCGAGTGCGCCAAGCGCTTCGTGGTCGGCATCGACGTCAACATGGCCTTCGCCGCGGCCGCGAACGGCACCAACGTCGGCCTGGGGGCGCCGGTACACGTGAGGAATCCCGTCTTCGACAAGACGACGCCCGGCTCGTGGCTGGTCGACCTGTCCCACATCGAGCTGGACGAGCGCCTGCCCAGCCCGTTCACGCCGACCGGTAACCGTCCCGAGGGCCCGGCCTGGTACGCGACGCCGACCGTCGCGTACGCGGTGGAGCTCGGCCATCAGGTGACGCCGATCGAGGCGTACGTCCGGCCGGAGAACGGCCGTTACCTGGACGGCTGGTACAACCGGCTGCGCGACGCGTACATCGCGACGATGGCGGACCTGGGCGTCACCGCCGACATGTCGCCGGAGGAGTTCCTGACGACGATGGCCGGCCACAAGCAGGCCGACCCGGAGATGGCGATCGTTCTCGCGGCGATCAAGGCGACCGTGAAGGGCGGCATCGGCAAGCTGCGCGAGCGACCCCGCGGCGGCGGCTGGCGTCCCGGCCGGCCGTGGCCGGCCCTTGCCCGGCCGACGTGGCGCCCGGACATCCGCGCGGCCGTCATCTCCAAGGCCAGGGTCAACATGCACCGCAAGATGCTCAAGCTCGCCGCGGCCGCCGACATCTATCCGGTAGCGATCCTGTCCGACTGCGCCGTGTACGCCTCCGAGGGACCGAGCCCGCTGGACTTCCTGCCCTACAACGACGGCAAGCCACTGCCCGGCGGCTTCCGCCTCGGCGTCTCGCCCGGGATGGTCAAGCACGAGGGCACCCAGACCACCCTCTGGGCCGAAGGCATCCGCGAGGAACACGGCCAGGACCTCAACTTGGCCCGGTACATCAAGGACGGCAACGTGACCGCTGCGGACAACGGGGAGTAGACGGCGATGGGCATGCTCGGCGACAGCCTGGACAAGGCGGTGCAGGGCGCGTTCACGCGCCCGATCCCGAAGTCCGCGCCCGCGCAGATGCGCTACCTGGTCAAGCAGTTCAAGGGCACCAGGGCGGTCGCCGACCTGCTCGGCATCGACATCCGCACGGTGGAGCGGTATGTCAAGAACGAGATCAAGCACCCCCGCAAGGAACTCGCCGCCCGCCTGGAAGGCGAGGTCAAGAAGCGATGGCAGCCGCAGATCCGCGCCAAGGCGAAGAAGGCCGCCGCCACGACCGATGGCATCATGGTCGACACCCGCGCGCGTTTCGGCTACACCGCCGCGCCGGGCACCACCGACGACGCCCGTCTGCGCCACCTCACCCAGGCCCTGCCCCCGCAGTACGCGGCCCGGCTCTTCGAAGCCCAGGAGCAGGGAGCCACCGAGCAGCGGCTGCGCGACATCGCCGCCGAAGGGCTCCAGGAGATCTACTTCAAGGACCGCGGGCGCCGCGCCGCCGGGCTGCTGGTGGAGTTCACCGACGTCGACTACATCGACTTCGAACTCTGAGTCCCTATTTCCGATCCTTTTGCTCTTCCCAGCCATCTCGTCGACCACTCTCCGCCTCGGCCGGCGTGGTCGCGGACTGGCACGTGGACGACGTCGACACGGAGATCGCGCCGCTGTTGAAGCTCGGCGCGAAGGGGCACGAGCCGCTGCGGAACGCACTGTCCGGAGGTATTGAGCGAGCGCGGCCGAACGGCTCCGGCAGGTGATGACGCCCATGCGAGAAGCCCGGCCACCGCGAGTCCGCGGCGGCCGGGCACCCCACTCGCGCCGTCAGCCCTGACGGGCCTTGAAGCGCGGCTCCTTCTTGTTGAGGACGAACGTCGTCCCCCTGCGCCGCACGACCTGGGCACCAGGCCTGGCCTTCAGTGCGCGCAAGGACTTGCGTACCTTCATTGCTCTTCCTTCCCTCGCCCGCCGGGGGTGTGCCCCCGGCGGGCGCGAACCGCCAATGCCGGTCGACCGCTCCTGCTCAGCCCTTGGTCGCGCCCGCCCGGCCGTAGCGGTGCTCGAAGCGCTCGACACGGCCGGCGGTGTCCACCAGGCGGGAGGTCCCCGTGTAGAAGGGGTGGCTCGCCGAGGAGATCTCGACGTCGATCAGCGGGTAGGTGCTTCCGTCCCTCCAGTCGATCGTCTTGTCGGACCGAGCGGTCGAGCGCGTCAGGAACGCGACGTCCGCGGCACGGTCACGGAAGACGACGGGGCGGGAGACGGGGTGGATGCGAGGCTTCACGGGTGGGTGTCCTTCCTTGATGCCTTGAGGTCTTCCCGGCCTTGAGGCCTGGATCGGTCCGGCGGGCAACGAGTGCGGAGCGCAGATCCTTAGCGCTCTTCCCGGAACAGCACGTGCTCGCCCGCCACCGGGTCGTACTTGCGCAGGACGAGCCGGTCGGGGTCGTTCAGCCGGTTTTTGCGGGTCACGTAGGTGTGGCCGGTCCCTGCCATCGACCGGAGCGTCACGACAGGGCGCGTGTCGTTACGTGCCATCACTTTCCCCTTTCACTGGAGAACCGGGCGGATCAGCCGGGCGGTCCGACCCGCCTCCACGAGAGACGACAGGTGTAACCGGGCTATTGCTCATTACATTCCCGGGGGTGCGCGAAGCCCATGGGCCAGGTGATCGGCTACGGGACCGCTGTCACGCTGACAGATCGTGATCATTGGAGGTGTCACGCGATGCGATGCGTTCTGTCACGCTGGTGTGACGCCGGGTGGATCAGGTGCAACACGCACCCGGGAATATGGGGTGCGAATGTCTGTTTGTCGTGCTCGGAAGGTGCCCGTAGGACGCTCTGAGAGCCGTATCCGCGTGACAGCGTGATAGCGGTGTCGCACCGGCCCGTCCGGCGATCACGCAGCGTTGTCCTGTGCCACGTGTGCCATTGAAGCTTATGCGGGCCTCGTCGCGCGCTCTTCGTCCTGCGTGCCCTGTCGGTGTCAATGGTCGAGCGGTCAGTCCAGGTCCTGGGCGTAACGGCTATCGCTCAGCGAGTTCGCCGCGCGCTGCAGGCGGGACCGCTTGGCGCGAAGGCCGCCGTCAGATCAAGCAGAATTCGTTTCCTTCCGGGTCGGCCATCACCACGTGATCCGGCTTGCCCTGCAATTCGTCCTCGCAGGCCACGGTCGCACCCGCAGCAGTCAACCGCTCCACGGCCTCGACCACGCGTGGCCGGCGCACCTCCCAAGCTGTGTCACGACCGCCACCCACCTGTAGGTCCATGTGCAGCCGATTCTTCACCACCTTCGGCTCCGGCACCTGCAGGAAGGAGATGCCGGGGCCCACCCCGTCCGGATCAGAGAGGTACGCGCCCTCATCCCACTTAGAGCTCGCGCATATAGGCGGTTTGAGGAGCCCAGGCAGCAAGGCGGGCACAGGTCTCGGTGATCATGGAGTTGCGACGCTCTGTGACCACTGGG
>NZ_JBHWKX010000079.1:0-30094 GCF_042730885.1 Streptomyces sp. NPDC059909 | reverse complement strand
TCGAGGGCGGCGACGACCTCGTCGTACGCGGCGGCGAAGACGGGGAACGCCTCGTACAACTCCCGTCCCATGCCGACCCGCTGACTGCCCTGCCCCGTGAACAGGAACGCCAGCTTCCCTGGCTCGGCCGCGGTGCCCGTCACCACGCCGGCCGCGGGCGTGCCGGCGGCCAGGGCGCGTACACCGTCGATCAGCCGTTCGCGGTCGGAGCCCACCACGACGGCACGGTGGTCGAGAACGGCACGGGACGTCGCCAGCGACAAGCCCAGGTCCGTGGGGGAGAGCGCCGCGTGCTGCTCGGCGTGGTCCGCCAGGCGAGTGGCCTGGGCCCGCAGGGCCACCTCGCCCTGCCCGGAGAGCACCCAGGGCAGCACCGCCGGGTCGGCCGGATCAGCCGCGACATCCGGAGCAGCGTCGGCAGGGGGAGCCTCGGACACGACGACGTGGCAGTTGGTGCCGCCCATGCCGAACGAGCTGACCCCCGCGATCAGTTCACGGTCCGGGCGCGGCCACGCGCCCAGCTCGCGCTGCACGGCAAGACCGAGTTCGGCGAGCGGTATCCGCGGGTTCGGCGTCTCGAAGTTGAGGCTCGGCGGCAGCTCGCGGTGCGAGAGGGCGAGCAGCACCTTCACCAGGCCCGCGATCCCCGCGGCGCCTTCCAGGTGGCCGATGTTGGTCTTGACCGAGCCGACGCGCAGCGCCGAGTCCGCGTCTCGCCCGGCACCGAGGGCCGCGCCGAGCGCCGCCGCCTCGACGGGGTCGCCGACCGGTGTGCCGGTGCCGTGCAGCTCCACGTACTGGACGGCCCGCGGGTCGATGCCGGCCCGCTCGTACGCCAGCCGCAGGACCTGCTCCTGGGCGGCGGCGCTGGGCCGGGTCAGCACCTCGGTGGCACCGTCGTTGTTGACCGCGCTGCCGCGGATCACGCCGTGGATCCGGTCGCCGTCGGCGAGGGCCCGGGCCAGGGGCTTGAGGATCACGACGCCGCTGCCCTCGCCGGGCACGAAGCCGTTGGCTCGGGCGTCGAAGGCGTAGGTCGTGCCGTCGGGGGAGAGAGCGCCGAAACGTTCCTCCGTGACGAGGTTCTCGGCGAGCAGATTGAGGTTGACGCCCGCGGCGACGGCCGTCGCCGACTCGCCGCTGCGCAGGCTCTCGCAGGCCAGGTGGACGGCGACGAGCGACGAGGACTGGGCGGCGTCCACGGTGAGGCTCGGGCCGCGCAGACCGAGGTGGTACGAGACGCGGTTGGCGATGACGCCACGGTTCACGCCGGCCATCGTGTGCTGGGTGACGGCCTCGGTCCCGTACTGGTAGAGGAGGCCGGTGTAGTCGTCGCGGAGCGTACCGACGAAGACCGAGGTCGCGCTGTCCCGAAGGCTGGAGGGGACGATTCCGGCGTCCTCCAGGGCCTCCCAGGTGAGCTCCAGGACAAGGCGCTGCTGTGGATCCATTGCTGCGGCTTCACGGGGCGAGATGCCGAAGAAGCCCGCGTCGAAGTCCTCGACGCGGTCGAGGAATCCGCCGCGCACACCGGCCGGGGTGTCGGCCTCGTGTCCCCAACGGCCCTCCGGGGCCTCGGAGACCCCACTCGATCCGGTGCGCAGGAGTTCCCAGAAAGCCGTGCGATCCGCCGCTCCCGGCAGCCGGCAGGAAAGCCCGACGACAGCGATCGAATCGTTGTGCTCCACAGCTGACCCCCACAAAGCTTTAAGAGTTCGATTCATATTCGGCCTTTCCCGACCCTACAAGGGGATTCATCGGCCTCTGCCAGTGCTCGGTAATGTGGTGGTAACTCAATGCGTTACCTGGCGATGTATGGCCGGTGTGCCGCCGCGGGATAAGTTTTCGCCGAGTTCGTGAAATGCCTTGTCCCTCAATCGAGCGGGAGAATTTCGCCATGGCAGCGAATCAGGACACTGCACATGCTCAGGCGCGGCGCACGCGTGACGTCGAGGAGCATGTGGCCCACTACGTGCGGCTGTTCAACGCCGGCGACGCCGACGCGGTGAACGAGCTGTACACCGAGGAGGCCGTTGCCGTCTGGGAGCCGGGCAAGCCGCTGTCCGGCCAGGAGCGGAAGGACTCCGTCCGGGATTTCCTGGCGGCGGGTCCGACAATGGAGGCGAAGATCCGGCACGCGTACGTGACGCCCGACACCGCCCTGCTCGTCGTGGACTGGAACATCGAGACCACGGACAAGGACGGGGCTCCGGAGCGTTTCGAGGGCGTCGGTCTCGACGTCCTGCGTCTCGGCGGCGACGGCAAGTGGCGTTACGCGATCGACGAGCCGTTCAGCGAGGTCTGAGCGGAGCGTTCCGCTCTCGCGGCCCCCTCGAAGGGCCTGCAACGACGAGACGGCGTCCGGGAATCTCCCGGACGCCGTCTCGTCCGAGCTCCCGCGGACGCCGCCCTTGTCCGTACTCACCGCGTCAGTGCATTCGGGCGCTCGTCCATTCGTGCGTCGGCGCGTCCGTGCCTCAGCCGGCGTCCTCCGGCTGCCAGATCCTGCTTCTCATGTCCCGGCCGCGGAGGACCTGGACGCGGAACGGGTCCATGCGCAGCAGCCCGTACTCCGGATCCGCCGGGCCGCCCTTCCAGTAGTGGATCGGGTCGTAGCCGACGCCGGGCGGCGAGCCCTTCCGGTACAGCTCCCACACCTCCCGCTTGACGGTCCCGTCCTCGACCCACTCGGCCACGCTGTCGACGTAGGCGGCGTTCTGCCGGGGACTCCAGTACGAGCAGGTGACATGCGGGTTGTTGCGGATGTGCGCGGTCTTCACCGGGGTCTTGTACGCGGCGATCCAGCCGACCGGGCGGCCGTCGGCGACCTCCCAGATCGGCAGCAGCACACGCGCCCGCGGCCGGCCTTTCCTGTCGACGGTGATCAGCGAGCAGTAGACGATGTCCCTGACGTACTGGTGGAACTCGTCTGCCAGCTCGGAGAATTCCTTTACTCGCGTCGCCACGGTCCTGTGCCCTTGTCCTTTCGGATCTCGGAATTCCTCGGTCGTTCCCCCGGGGTCACCCGGACGCGATCACGGCCGCCTGCTCGGCCGCCCGGAAGCCCGTCTCGATCGCGCCGTCCACGAAGCCGTGCCAGCCGCTCGCGATCCCGTCGTTGGCGAAGGCGATACGGCCGTGCGGCTGCTGCAGTTCGGGGAGCCGGAGCAGCTGGCCGGGCCTGCGCAGCGCCCAGCCGCCGAGCGCGTACGGGTCGCGGCCCCAGTCGTGCGCCTTGTAGCTGACGAGCTCGGCCTGGGGAAGCAGCCGGGCCAGCAGGTCCCGGACGTGGTCGGGCCGGGACGGGTCGAAGTCCGGGTGCTGGCTGTAGCCCGTCAGCAGCTGCTCGCCGTCGTCGAGAACGGCGTGCGTGAACATCGGTGTGAGCAGGCCGCCTTCGTCGTCGCGCACGTGCACAGGACCGAAATCGCCGCGCACCCGGAACCAGACGCGGCTGCTGTGCGGCACGCTGATGCCCTGCGCCACCACCTCGGTGTGCGCCGCGGGCAGACCCGGCTCGAAGTCGATGGTCCGCCATACGTTCGTGGGTGTGGCGACCACGGCGACCGGGGCGGAGAACCGCTTCCCCGACACCGTGGTGACATGCACGAGCCGACCGTCGTCGGCGATGCGGGTGACGGGCGTGTTCAGGTGCAGCCGCGCCTGTGCGTCGTTGAGGATCTCCTGGGCGAGGGCGGACATGCCGGACGCCGGGGCCTGGCCCTCGATGGTGATCCAGCCGGCCAGTTCGCCGCCGGCCAGCTGCCACCACTGGGCGAGGGCCTCGTACGCGCCGTTCTTGCTGTAGCCGCCGGAGAAGCCGGCCACCAGCGTGTTGATCCACTTGTCGTCGCGCGGGGCGAGCTCCAGCCCGTCGAGGTGCTCGCGCAGCGACCGGCCGGCGACGGCGCGGATCCTCTCCCCGGCGGCGAGCGGGTCGTGCGGATCGGGGAGGAGCTCGTCGGAGCCCTCGAAGACGACGGTCAGCAACTCACCGAGGCGGCCGAGGGCCTCACCGCCGTCGAAGGACTCCAGCTTTCCGTCCCCGGTGGGGAAGACGGCCCACTCCGGCACCGGCAGGACGTCCTTGACCAGCGGAATGCCGTACCGCCCGAGCTCCTTCACGGCCAGCTCCTGACGGGGCGAGAACCAGCCGCCGCCGTACTCGATCATCACGCCGTCGAACGTGTCCGTCCACGTGCGTCCGCCGATGCGATGGCGCGCCTCCAGCACCAGCGGCCGCAGCCCCCGGGCGTTGAGCTCACGTGCGGCGGTGACCCCGGCAAAGCCGGCGCCGATGACTATCGCGTCGAATTCACGATCGGCTGTCATGGTGCCTCTCTTCGGCAGAAGGAGCGGAAGCGTAGGGGGCGGATTGGCGCCAACCTAACCGGGTCCGCTATTGATTGCGGTCATGGCCCGGTAATCTATTCGCGAGAAATAGGCATACGATCCCTTGATTACCGCGCGATGAGCGGCAGCTGCAATGCTGGATGAGCGCGGTGAGTCGGTGATGGTCGGGCCCCGCATACCTTGGCCGGGAGTGCCAGCCGATGATTCTCCCCCAGGGATTCAAGGGAGTTGCCGCAATGCCGAACGAGAAAAGAAACCGCGCCGTCGTGCTCGGCGGAAGCATGGCAGGGTTATTGGCCGCTCGTGTGCTGGCGGATGCGTACGCCGAAGTCCTGGTGGTCGACCGTGACGCACTCGTCGGTGTGACCGGACCGCGCCGCGGTGTGCCGCAAGGCCGTCAGGTGCACGGATTGCAGGCCCGTGGGCAGCAGATCATCGAGGAGCTGTTTCCCGGACTGACGAAGCAGGTCGTCGCCGACGGAGGAGCCATCGGCGACATGGCGGAGAACATCCGCTGGTATCTCAAGGGAAAGCGCCTGGCGAAGCCGCACACCGGCCTGACCTCGCTGACCGTCACCCGCCCCTTCTTCGAGCGTCATGTGCGGGACCGGGTCCTGGAATTACCGCAGATCTCCTTCCTCGAGGAGCATGACGTCGTGGGCCTGGAGGCGACGGCCGACCGCCGCCGGATCACCGGAGTCCGCGTGTCGCGGCACGGCGCGGAGGGGGGCGGGACCCGGATCCTCGGCGCCGACCTGGTCGTCGACGCCACGGGACGCGGTTCGCGCACCCCGGTCTGGCTGGAGGAACTCGGCTACGAGCGGGTCGAGGAGGAGCGCAGGAAGATCGGCCTCGGCTACGCCTCCCGCCTCTACCGGATCCGCGAGGACCCGTACGAGAAGGGCGAGATATCCATCGGTGTCGTCTCCTCGCCCGCCGCGCCACGCGGCGCGATCGCCGCGAAGCAGGAGGACGGCCAGGTCATCGTCACCGCGTACGGAATCCTCGGCGACCACCCGCCGGCCGACCCCGAGGGCTTCGACGCCTTCGTCCGGTCGCTCCAGGTCCAGGACATCCACGAGGCCGTCCAGGGCCTCGAACCCGTCGGTGACCCCGTCGCGTACCGCTTCCCCGCCAACCAGCGGCGCCGCTACGAGACCATGACCCGCTTCCCCGACGGCCTGCTCGTCACCGGAGACGGCGTGTGCAGCTTCAACCCGGCCTACGCGCAGGGCATGACGGTCGCCGCCCTCGCGGCGCTCACCATCCGCCAGTACGTCCGTGACGACGCACCGCTCGACCCGCTGCAGTACCTCCGCGACCTGGCCCAAGAGGCCGTCGACGGCCCGTGGGAGCTGATGGTCGGCGGCGACCTGGCGTTCCCCGGCGTCGAGGGGGAGCGGACGCCCATGACCCGGCTCCTCCTCGCCTACATGGCGCTGGTGCAGGAGGCAGCCGTGCACGACGAGGACGTCGCCCACGCCTTCCTGCGGGTGTTCGGCCTCGTCGACGCCCCCGACTCGCTCCTGGAACCCGGCCTGATGCACCGCGTCCTGCGGGCTTCCGGGGCCGCCGGGAGAGCCGGGATCGAGTTGTAGAGATCCGGACAAGGAGAACAGCAATGTCAGCTTGGGATGCCGACGCACAGGTCGCCGACAGCCCCGACCGGTCGGTCGAGGAGCACGTCCGCCGCTACATCGCCACCAACGGCCGGAGCGGCTACATGGAGGGCGGCTGCACCAATCTCATCCTCACCTACCGGGGCCGCAGGACCGGCAAGCTCTACCGCACCGGCCTCTTCTTCGGCGAGGACGACGGCCGCTACATCCTCGTGGCCTCCGGCTCGGCCATCACGCACACGCATCCCAAGTGGTACCTCAATGTGGTCGCCGACCCGGAGGTACAGGTGCAGATCCTCGCGGAGAAGTTCGCCGTACGGGCCTCCACCGCGGAGGGGGAGGAGCGGGCCCGGCTGTGGAAGCTGATGACCGACCGGGCCCCCATCTACCACACCTATGAAGCCAGGACCCGCCGTGTCATTCCGGTCGTCGTCCTCGAGCGCATCTGACCCAGCGCATCCGACTAGGAGAGAAATGAGCAAGTACGCGGGCAAGAAGACCGTCATCACCGGGGGCACGCACGGCATGGGGCTGGGCGTCGCCAAGGCCCTCCTGGACGAGGGCGCCGAGGTCCTGGTCACCGGCCTCAACGAGAAGAACATCGAGGCGGCGCGCGCCGAACTGAAGGGCCGCGCCGCGCACGTCGTACGCTCCGACGCAGCCCGCGTCGACGACGTCAGGGCGCTGCGCGGAATCGTCGAGGAGAAGCTCGGCCGCATCGACTTCGTCCACGTCAACGTCGGCATTGCCGAACTCGTGCCCTTCGACCAGGTCACCGAGGAGGGCTACGACCGCATCTTCGACATCAACACCAAGGGCGCCTTCTTCACCGTGCAACAGCTCGCACCGCTCGTGAACGACGGCGGTGCGGTGCTCTTCACCACCTCGATCGCCGACGCCATGGGCTACCCGGGCATCACCGTCTACGGCGGCGCCAAGGCGGCCCTGCGCACCTTCGCCAAGGGCTTCGCCGCCGAGCTGATGCCGCGCGGCATCCGCGTCAACTCGCTGAGCCCGGGGCCGATCAAGACACCGTCCATGGGCTACCCGGCGATGCCCGACGAGGAGAAGGACGCCCACGAGAAGGAGATGAACGAGATCAGCCCGATGAAGCGGCACGGCACGATCGAGGAGATCGCCGCGGCCGCGCTGTTCCTCGCCTTCGACGCCACCTTCACCACGGGCGTCGAGCTGGTCGTCGACGGCGGTCTCGCCCAGGGCATCATCCCCGCCGCCGCCTGACGTCCCCTTCCTGGCGGTCTCCCGACGCCCGGTTCACTGCTTCCGCGACGACTCGGCCCGGTCGCGGAAGCGGTGAGCCTTCCTCCTGCGTACCGCCTGTGCGGCGCCGTCACCCGCAGGACGACGACAGCTCCACGCCCCAGCCCAGCTCCGCGCCCGCGCCGAACGCGGCCTCGAAGCCGTCGTCCCCGAGAGCCTCCCGCGCCGCCGCCGTCACCCGGTCCACATCGCCCCGCTCCGCCGCCGGCAGCGGAGCGCCCACCGACGAACGCGCCGCCGCCGCGGCCCCCAGCAGCCGCGCGGCCCGCTCGGGACGCCCCGCCAGCGCATGCGCCCCGGCGAGCCCCTCCAGGGCCAGCGCGATCGCCCGCGGATCGCCGGTGTCCCCCGCCGCGGCCAGCCCGTCCTCGTGCAGGGCCAGCGCCCCCTGCGCGTCCCCGCGCAGCTCCGCGACGAAGCCGAGCTCGGCCAGGATCAGCGCCGCGCCGTACTCCGCGTCGAACTGCCGGTTCCACTCCAGCCAGCCCCGCAGATACGCCTCCGCCTCGTCCAGCCGCCCCTGCCGTCGCGCGCCCAGGGCGAGCCCCACCTCCGCGAACTCCTCGGCCGGCTTGTCACCCTGCTCGACCGCCAGCCGCCGGCCCCGCTCATGGAACTCCTCCGCGCGGGCATGATCCCCCGTCAGCAGGGCGATCCTGCCGAGCTCGGACCAACGGACGGACGCCTCCGTCCACAGCCCGAGATCCTCCGCGACACGCAGACCGTCCCGGTGCCACCGGTCCGCGGCCACGTAGTCCCCGGCGATCTCCGCCAGCCTCCCGAGCACCGCCATCGCCTGCAACTGCCCCCATCTGTCGCCGACTTCACGGAACAGCGCCAGGCTCTCCTCGCCGTCCCGCCGGGACAGCGTCAGATCACCGCACACGTACCGCTGCATACCGCGCGTACTGAGGACGGCCGCGATGCCCCAGCGGTCGCCCAACGCCCGGAAATCGGCCAGCACCCGGTCCGTCAGGTCCTCGCCCACTGCCATGTCACCGAACTTGGTCATCGCGAAGCCGAGGAACCAGCCCGCCCTGGCCCGCTCGTGCGGGTCGCCGACGTCCTCGTACAGCTTCCGTACGGCGGCGCCCTCCCAGGCGGGGTCGGCCTCGTCCCCGGACAGCATGCTCATCCCGGCCCGCCACGCCACGACCGGCTCCACGCAAGCGCCGGGCGCGCCCGCGCCGGGCCGGTCGGGCGACGCGTCGGGAGGAGTGTCGGGCAATGCATCGGGCGGGGCGTCGGGCACGGCCAGCGCCATGGCCAGCGAGCGCTTCGCCTCGGTGAGACGCCCCCGCAGGAACCAGTACCAGCTCATGGCCCGCACCAGCCGCCGCGCCAGCGGCGCGTCACCGTCGGCGGCGGCGCCGTCCAGCGCGCTGCGGATGTTCGCCGTCTCGACGTCCAGCCGCCGCAGCCACCGCTGCTGGTCCGCGCCGCGCAGGAAGGCGTCGGCGCCCTCCGCGAACGCGACGTAGTAGCGGTCATGAGCGCGCCGCACCTGCTCGTGATCGCTCGCCCGCAACCGCTCCAGGCAGTACGCCGCTACCGACTCCAGCAGCCGGTAGCGGGGACCGTCGGCGTCGTGCGCGACCAGGACCAGCGAGCGGTCCACGAGCCGGGCCAGCAGGTCCACCACCTCTGACGGTTTCACCCCGTCCCCGGCACACAGTGTCTCCGCGGCCTCCAGCGTGCAGCCGTCGGAGTGGACGGCCAGCCGGCGCAGCACGATCTGCTCGGCAGCCGTGAGCAGTTCCCAGCTCCAGTCGATCATCGCCCGCAGCGTCTGCTGCCGCGCCGGAGCGCCCCGGTGCCCGCCGGTCAGCAGCCGGAACCGGTCGTCGAGACGCTCGGCGAGCTCCCGCACGCCCAGCACCCGCACCCGGGTGGAGGCCAGCTCCAGGGCGAGCGGAATCCCGTCCAGACGCCGGCAGATCGACGCCACCGCAGCAGCGTTCTCGTCGGTGATCGCGAAGCCGGGCGACGCGGCCGCCGCCCTCGCCTCGAACAGCTGGACGGCGCTCGACCGCCGCAGTACCGACGGCGCGGCCTCGGCCCCCGGCAGATCCAGCGGCGGCACCGACCACAGCCGCTCACCGGCGATGTCCAGCGGCTCCTGGCTGGTGGCCAGGATCCGTACGCCCGGGGCACCCCGCAGCAGCGCCGCCGCCAGCCGTGAGGCCGGCTCGACGACGTGCTCGCAGTTGTCCAGGACCAGCAGCAACTGCTTTCCGCGCAGGGCGCCGACCAGGCGGTCGATGAGCGTGTGGGGCCGCCCGGCCGGCAGCGGTCCGGGGCTCGTGTCGTCCCGTATTCCCAGGGTGGCGGCGACCACCTCGGCCAGTGCGTCCACCGAATCGGCTGGACCGGGCTCGCCGGGGTGCGCCTGCGTGGCCAGCTCCACCAGCCAGGCCCCGTCCGCGAAGGTGCCGGCCAGCCGGGTCGCGATCTCCACGGCGAGCCGTGTCTTGCCGACCCCGCCCGGGCCGGTCAGGGTCACGAGCCTGCCGGACTCCAGCATGCCGCGCACCTCGGACACCGACTCCGACCGCCCGATCAGATCGGTCACCGGAGTGGGCAGGTTCGTACGGGGACGGGGCGGCGTCGTGGCGTCCGCGGGCGTCGCGGCCCGCAGCGCCGGATCCTGCCGCAGGATCTCCCCGTGCAGCGCCACCAGTTCGGGGCCCGGCTCCAGCCCCAGCTCCTCGTCCAGACTGCGGCGCAGCTCGTGATAGCTGTCCAGGGCCTCGCTGGGGCGCCCCGCGCCGTACAGCGCGCGCACATGGGCGGCCCGCAGCCGCTCCCGCAGCGGATGCCGGTCGGTGTGGTCGCCCAGCTCCCCGGCGAGCAGGCCGTGTTCGCCCAGCTCCAGGCGGGCTTCGGCCTGCTCCTCCAGGGCCAGCAGGCGCTGCTCCTCCAGCCGGGCGACCGCCGCGCGGACGAACGGCTCGTCCGCGAAGTCGGCGAACGCGGGCCCCCGCCACAGGGACAACGCCTCGGTCAGCAGGGAGGCCCGCTCCCGCGCACCCTCCGTCGTACGGGCCCGGCGGGTCAGCGCGGCGAAGCGGCCCGAGTCCACGGCGTCGTCCGCCACGCGCAGCAGATACCCCGGCGGGCGGTGGACCACCAGATCCCGGCCCCCGGCCCGCGTCAGGGCGCGCCGCAGCCGCGACACCCGGGTCTGCAGCGCTCCTGCAGGGTTGGCCGGCGGAGCGTCGCCCCAGAGGTCCTCGACGAGCCGGTCCGACGGGACCACCCGTCCCGGGTCCACCAGCAGGGCGGCGAGCAGAGCCCGCACCTTGGACTCCGGTACGACGACAAGCTCGCCGTCCACCGTCCAGACGGCCAACGGACCCAGCACCCCGAAACGCATGCCAGCCACCGTAATGCGACCCGGTCATCGCCCGGTGTGTCCGCGCACGGGCGGCGCACCGACGGCCCACGGGCGTCGCAACGGCGGCGCCCCGGGAGCGTCCGACGGTGGACCGACAGCGGACCGAAAGCCGGCCTCAAGGGCCCGCCCGCAGTGTTGCTCCCGCCGGAGGACCCCGGCGCCACAGATGGCAGGACCACGTGTGAACAGGGAGACAACCATGAGCAGGTTCGCGGGCAAGAAGGCCGTCGTCACCGGGGGGACGCACGGAATGGGCCTGGCGATCGTCAAGGCACTGCTCGAGGGAGGAGCCGAGGTCGTCTTCACGGGCCGTAACGAGAAGAAGATCGAAGAGGCGCGGACCGAGGTGAAGTCCGACAAGGCGCACGTCGTGCGCTCCGACGCCGCCAGCATGGCCGACATCAAGGCCCTCGCCGACGTCGCGCAGGAGAAGCTGGGACGTGTCGACTGGCTCTTCGTGAACCACGGCATCGCCGAGGTGCAGAACCTCGAGGAGGTGACGGAGGAGTCCTGGGACCGGCACTTCAACGTCAACACCAAGGGTGCCTTCTTCACGGTGCAGAGCCTGTCGCCCCTCATCAACGAGGGCGGCTCGATCGTCTTCACCACGGTCGCCAACGACCTCATCTACCCCGGCATCAGCGCCTACTCCGCGTCGAAGGACGCGGTGCGCGCGTTCGCCCACGTCCTCGCGGCCGAGTTCCTGCCCCGCAGGATCCGGGTGAACTCGCTGGCCCCCGGCTTCATCAAGACCCCGACCATGGGCGTCGCCGGACTGACGGACGAGGAGCGCCGCGAGTTCGAGAAGCAGGGTGACGAGACCACTCCGCTGCGGCGCAACGGCACGGTCGAGGAGGTCGCCGCGGCCGCGCTGTTCCTCGCCGCCGATGCCACCTTCACCACCAACGTCGAGTTCCCCGTCGACGGCGGTTTCGCGCAGGGCCTGCTCAGCGCCGCCCACTGATCACCGCACCACCGGTCGCAGGCCGATCACTCCCCGACGGCCCGTGACACCCGCCGGGCCCCGCGCGAGCGGGGTCCGGCGGCTCCTCGGCCCCCTCGGACACCCTTCAACACCCCTTGAACACCTTGGACACAAGGACGGAAAGGCCATTGCCATGTCTACGCATGCTGTCCCACCCACTGCGCGCGCCGGACGGAAGGAATGGGCAGGGCTCGCGATGCTGGCGCTGCCCAGCATCCTGCTCTCCCTCGACGTGACCCTGCTGCACCTCGCCGTGCCCCACCTGGGAGCGGCGCTCGAGCCGAGCAGCACCCAGATGCTGTGGATCATCGACATCTACGCGTTCATGATCGCCGGATTCCTGGTCACCGCGGGCAGCCTCGGCGACCGTATCGGCCGCCGCAAGCTGCTGCTGGGCGGCGCCACGGCCTTCGGGATCGCCTCGGTGCTGGCCGCCTACGCCAACAGCCCGGAGATGCTGATCGCCGCCCGCGCCCTGCTCGGCATCGCGGGCGCGACCCTGATGCCGTCCACCCTCGCCCTGATCACCAGCATGTTCCAGGACGCCAAGGAGCGCGGCACCGCCATCGGCCTCTGGGCGGCCAGCTTCTCCGTCGGCATCGCGCTCGGCCCGGTGGTCGGCGGCGCCATGCTGCAGGTCTTCTGGTGGGGCTCGGTCTTCCTCGTCGCCGTACCCGTCATGGTGCTGCTGCTGATCACCGGACCGGTCCTGCTCCCCGAGCACAAGGACGCGAACGCCGGCCGCATCGACATCGTCAGCGTCCTGCTGTCCCTGGCCGCGATCCTGCCCGTCGTGTACGGCGTCAAGGAGATCGCCAAGTACGGCGTGGAGCCCGCGTCGGTGATCGCGGTCGTCGTCGGCCTCGTCTTCGGTGTCGTCTTCGCCCGCCGCCAGCTGCGGCTCGACGACCCGATGCTGGACCTGAGCCTCTTCCGCAGCCGCGCGTTCAGCGTCGCCCTGGGCGTCATGCTCTTCGCCGCCGTCGCCATGGGGGGCATCTACCTGTTCGTCACCCAGTACCTGCAGATGGTCGCCGGGCTCTCCCCGCTGCACGCCGGCCTGTGGCTGCTCCCCGCCGCCGGTCTGCTCATCGGCTCGTCGATGCTCGCCCCCGTCCTGGCCCGCCGCCTCCGCCCCGGCACGGTCACCGGCATCGGCCTGATCCTCTCGGCCGTCGGCTACGTGATCCTCACCCAGGCCGACCCGGCGAACAACGGACTGGCGTACGTCCTGGTCGGTTTCAGCTTCGTCTACACCGGCATCGCGCCCATCATGGCGATGAGCGTGTCCCTCATCGTCGGCTCCGCACCCGAGGAGAAGGCGGGCGCCGCCTCCGCCCTCCAGCAGACCAGCAGCGACTTCGGTCTGGCCGTGGGCATCGCCGCCCTCGGCAGCCTCGGCACCACCGTCTACCGCAACGGCGTCACCGGCGAACTCCCGGCCGACACCCCGGCCTCCGTCGCCGACGCCGCCCGCGACACCCTCGCCAAGGCGCTCGAAGCCACCCAGGACCTGCCGGGCCCGCTGGCCGACCGGATCATCACCCCCGCCCGTGAGGCCTTCGCATCCGGGCTGAACACCATCGCCGTCATCAACGCGGTGCTCGTCACCGCCCTCGCGGTCCTCGCGGTCACCATGCTGCGCCACGTGCCGCCGACCGGCTCAGCCACGCCCGACGCGTTGCCCGCCGACGAGCCCCTCGCCGCTGCGGACGAGCCGGTGCGGCTGGAACAGCCCGCGGCCGCCGAGCGGTAGGAGCCGTTCGCGCATCACCGACCCCGATCCCGTCCCGATTCCGATCCCGGTGCCGACCGGCCGTAAAGGCCCAGGCAGGCACCGGGATCGGGCGTTCTGCGCAGCGGAATTCCAGGGCTGCGGGCGAACCCCTTTTCCCGTACAAGGACGGAGACAAACCCTCCAATTACCTTTTGGCGACCGGGCGTTCCTCGCCCCGCTGTAGGTTTCCGTAGGCCGAAAACAAACCACTCAGCCGCTTTTGCTGTCGCGGCTGCCCGCAACCTACGGAAACAGGTGGCTTCATGAGTTCTCGCACCTCCTCGGAGCGGAATACGGCTCCTCGCACCCTCGGTCGCCGGTCGCTCCTCAAGGCGACCGCCGCGACCGCCGCGGCCTCGGCGATCGGCGTCGCCACCGCGGGCACCAGCCGGGCCGCCGACGACGTGACGACCGACGTCGTCGTGGTCGGCGCCGGATACGCGGGCGGCACCGCGGCACGCGAACTCAGCGCCAAGGGCCTCAACGTCGTGGTCCTGGAGGCGCGCAACCGCATCGGCGGCCGCATCTGGACCGACACCCTCGCCGGCCAGCAGATCGACCTCGGCGGCAGCTGGGTCAGCCCCGACCACACGCTCGTCGCCCAGGAGTTCCGGCGCTACGGCATCACCACCGTCCCGGAGCTGGCCAACACCAGCTCCGTCATGCCCGCCGCGAACGGCTTCCAGACCCTCACGCCCGCCGAGGCCAACGCCCGCATGGACGAGCTGCTGACGAAGTTCTTCGCCGGCTCGGAGCAGTACTTCCCGCGCCCCCACGACCCGCTGTTCCGCAAGGACCTGCTCCAGAGCGTGGACCCGCTGTCCTTCGCCGACCGCATCGCCCAGCTCGGCCTCGACGACCTCGACAAGAAGTGGCTCGCCGGATACACCGCGGCGTACGTCGGTGGCGACAACACCCGGGGAGCGCTCACCGCGCTGGCCCAGTGGTGGGCGCTCGGCAACTGGAGCCTCGAGGGCTGGCACAACCAGATGGGCTTCAAGCCCACCGTCGGCATGACCGCGCTGCTCCAGAAGATGCTGGCCGGCTCGACCGCCAAGGTGAGCCTCGGCACGCCCGTCACGGCGATCACCGAGCAGTACAACCGGGTGCGGGTGAAGGCCGCGAGCGGGCAGGTGTTCAACGCCTCCGCGGTCGTCGTCGCGGTGCCCGTCAACGTGTGGAAGACCATCACCTTCAACCCGGGCCTGCCGTCCGTGCACGCGACGGCGACCCAGGAGGGTGTGGGAGTCCCGCTCGGCACCAAGCTCTGGATCCAGCTGAGCGGCCAGGTCGACGCGGTCTACGGCCAGGGCACGGAGACCTCGCCGCTGCCGATGCTGATGCCGGAGCGTCAACTGTCCGGCGGCGGGCGGCTGATGATCGGCTTCGCCGGCCCCTCGCTCGACGTGGCCGACAAGACAGCCGTCCAGAACGCCGTGCGGCAGTACATACCCGGCGCCACCGTCGTGGCGTACAAGTACCAGGAGTGGGCCAAGGACCCGTGGTCCCGCGGAGGCTGGGGTCTGCGCCGCCCGGGCCAGCTCCTGAAGCAGCTCCCCGCGATCCAGCAGCCGCACGGCCGCATGGTCTTCGCCGGAGCGGACATCGCGAGCGGCTGGAACGGATCGTTTATCGAGGGTGCGATCGAATCCGGTTTCCGGGCTGCGGAGCAGGCGGCCGCGCTGGCGTAGTGAGCCGGTGATGACCGAATGATGGACCGATCTCGATAGCGTCCTTTCACATTCCGGTCCCCGTTCTCCAAGAAGATCTTCCAAGAAGTTGGGAGCAGGCTCACCATGTCCGTGGATACCGATCTCTACAACCTGGAACTCACCGGCGACAGTGACATCCAGAATGCGGTCTTCCTGCGCGCCTTCAATTCGGGCGACGGCGCCGCATTCGACCGGCTCTACCGCGACGACGCGATATCCAATCTCTCGGGCAAGCCGCTGAGCGGCCCCGAGCGCACCAAGGCCATCAAGGAACTCCTGGCCACAGGGCCGTCCCTGGACTCCACCGTCAAGTACTCGTACACCGCCGGCGACACCATCCTCGTCGTCGTGGACTTCAACCTCGAAATCACCAATGACGAGGGTGAGCGGCAGAAGATCCACGGGACCTGCACCGACGTCCTGACCCGGGAGCCGAACGGCAAATGGATGATGGCCATCGACCGTCCCGTGGCCGACGAACTGCCCGTGTGACACGGACCGGACCACATCCGATCTGGAGGAAAAGGAATTCATGACTGACATCGAGGTCGGGTCCGTACTGGAAGCAGTGCGGGACATCGTGCCGACCCTCCGCGAGAACGGGCAGCGGGCCGAGGAGAACCGCTGGATCCCGGAAGAGAACATCGACCTGATGGACAAGGCCGGTGTCTTCCGGACGGCCATGCCCCGTCGGTTCGGCGGGCTCGACTTCTCGGTGGAGGACCAGTGCAGGGTCCTGAGCGAGATCGGCCGCGGCTGCGGGTCCACCGCGTGGCTCGCGATGGTCTGGGTCTCCTCCGTCGGGCTGGCCACGCTCTACCCCGACAAGGCACAGGAGGAGATCTTCGGGTCCGGGCCCGTCCGGATCTCCGGCGGCTTCACGCCGAGCGGTACGCTCACGCCGACCGAGGGCGGTTACGTCCTCGACGGCACCTGGCGGTTCAACTCCGGCTGTCGCGCCGCCGACTGGAACATCACCGCGGCGCTCTGCGAGCGGCCCGACGGCTCCCACGGGGAGCTGATCGCGATCCTGCCGATGTCGGAGTTCTCCATCGCGGACGACTGGAACACCTCGTCGGCGGCCGCCACCGGCTCGTCGACGACGACGGCCAAGGGCGTGTTCGTCCCGGAGCACCGGGTCATCGGGTACGGCGACGCCATCTTCAACACCACACCCGGTCGTGACGCCGAGGTGACGCCGGGCCGCAGGTACCGGCTGTTCTCCTACATCATGGCGGTGTGCGCGGCCGCGTACCTGGGTGTCGCGCGCGGGGCCTACGAGCTCTTCCTGGAGCGCGTCCCGGGCCGCGGCATCACGTACACCAACTGGAACGACCAGGCCCAGCACCCCCTCACGCAGATCCAGGTGGCGACCGCGGCCAACAAGCTGTCCGCCGCCGAAGGCCTGCAGAGCCAGATCCTGGCGCTCCTCCAGGAGCGTGCCGACGCAGACGCGGAGCCGGCGGACGCCGAGAAGGCCGACGTCCGCGGCAAGGCGGCGTTCGCCATCCAGCTGGCCAAGGAGGCGGTGGAGATCCTCTACAACGCCGGCGGAGCCTCGGTGATCCAGCGCAGCGTCCCGCTGCAGCGCTTCCACCGTGACGCCCAGGGGCTCGCGCTCCACGGCATGCTGCTGCTCAGCACCAACCTGGAGGTCCAAGGGCGCGTGCTCCTCGGCCTCGACCCGGAGACCCCGTTCCTCTGATCGGACAACCGGCCGGACGACCGTACGCCGGGCCCTCCGGTGGGCCGATACGGCTGCGTGCTCCTGCTCTCCCGCCGAGCAGGAGCACGTTCCGTCTGCGGGCGCGTGCCCGCCCGGACAACGGCCACGGCACGGCGCCCGGCCGGGGAGACCCGGCCGGGCGCCGTGTCCGTACGACGCGGGGGCGCCCTACTCGGGGGCGGGCGCGACCTGCCGGTAGGCGCCGCCGAAGAACAGCAGCCCATGGCGGTCGTCGGAGCGGCCGGCGTCCAGCACCCTGCCGATGAAGATGGAGTGGTCGCCCACCTCGTGCGAGTCCGTGAGCTCGCACTCGAGCCAGCCGAGCGAGCCCGACAGCACGGGCGCCCCGGAGCGGGCACCGGGCTGCCAGCCGACACCGTCGAACTGGGCCGGACCGAGCGTGCGGTTCTTGTCGGCGAAGTGCCGGGACAGGTCCTGCTGGTCGGCCCCGAGGATCGACACGGCGAAACGGCCCGAGGCGGTGATGGCGCTGTGCATCACCGCGCTGTGCGCCACACAGCACAGCACCGCCGGCGGATCGAGGGACACGGAGCTGAAGGCATTGGCGGTCATTCCATGAATGTGATCGCCGCCGACAGTGATCACGACGACACCGGTGGCGAATTGGGACATCACATCCCGCAGCAGGCGGGGCTCCACGGACGGCGCGACCGACACTGTTCCGGTATCGAGGTCAGCGGATACAGAATTCATGTCACCTCTTCTGAAATCGGAACCATCTCAATTGCCGTCAGTCTTCACGACGTGTCTTTCCGGAGGGGCATTCAACGGTAACCGCGGGCTCACCGGACGGACCCGGGCCGGACAGTGGTTCCGGCGTGACCGGGCGCAGAGAAAAGCGGGACGGCGCTCCGTTACGGTTCCCGAGCGCCAGGAACACCGAGCCCACGAGGGGATGTCATGAATTCGGGACCCGTACAACTGGAGTTGGCCGAGCCGTATTTGCTCTCGGTGCTGTCGTCGGCCGGACTCGATATCGAGTACATACGCGCCGAGGGAAATACGCTGTATTCGCTGGACGCGGACGGCAGGGAGTTCTCGGTCCTGGACCTGGCCGGCGGCTACGGTTCGCTGCTGCTCGGCCACAACAATCCGGAGATCACCGCACACGCGGCATCGCTCCTGGCCGCCCGGACACCGGTCCTCACGCAGTTCTCCCGGCACTCCCCGGCGAACCGGCTCGCCGCGGAGCTGAACCGGATCATCCACCGCGAACTCGGCACCGACGAGCCGTATTACGCGATCCTCGCCAACACCGGGGCGGAGGCCGTCGAGGCGGCCGTGAAGCACGCCGAGATGGACCGTGTCATGCGGCTGGGGGCGATCCGCGAGGAGATCGCGGCACACGTCGAGCAGGCGCGCGCCGCGGTGAACGACGGGAGCGCGGTCGTCGCCGACGACGTGAACAGCGGGGACTTCGAGGAGCTGGTCGCCGCGATCACCCGCGCGAACGCCGAGCAGCTGTCCCGGCCGCCGGTCTTCCTGGCGCCCGAGGGATCGTTCCACGGAAAGCTCGTCGGCAGCGTGCAGCTGACCCACAACGAGGGGTACCGGGCGCCGTTCAGGGCGCTGGCCGCACAGGCCCGGTTCGTCCCGCTCGACCAGCCCGGGACCGTGCGGAAGATCGTCGACGAGGAGCGCGGAACGCTGCTCGACCTCGTGGTCGAGGAGGGTGTCGTACGGACCGTCGAACGGCCCGCTCCCGTCTTCTGCGCCTTCGTCCTGGAGCCCATCCAGGGCGAAGGCGGTATCAGGGAGGTCTCCCGCGCGTTCGCGGAGGAGATCCAGCGGGTCTGTGCGGAGATCGACTGTCCGGTGATCGTCGACGAGATCCAGAGCGGGATGGGCCGCACCGGCTCCTTCCTCGCCGGGTCGCAGATCGGGCTGCGCGGTGACTACTACGTCCTGGCCAAGAGCCTGGGCGGCGGGCTGGCCAAGGCGTCGGTGATGCTCGTCCGAGAGGCCCGCTACCGCCGCGAGTTCGAGATGGTCCACAGCTCGACCTTCGCCAAGGACGGCTTCTCGACCCTCATCGCGCTCAAGGTGCTGGAGCTGCTGGAGGCGGACGGCGGGAGGCTCTACCGGCAGGCGGCGGAGACCGGCGGAAAACTGCTGGCCGCGCTGGAGTCGGTGCGGGCCGACTTCCCCGACGTGGTGAAGGACGTACGGGGGAGGGGTCTGATCGCCGGTCTGGAGTTCCGGGACCAGGGGGACGCCGCGAGCGAGGCCCTGCGGGAGCCGGCGCGGGCCGGACTGTTCGGCTACGTCCTGGCCGGCTGGCTGCTCCAGGACCACCGGATCCGGACCTTCCCCACGGCCAGCGCGGTGAACACGCTGCGCTTCGAGCCATCGGTCCAGCTGACGGATGCCGAGATCGACCAGCTGGCCGGCGCCCTGCGGGAGGTGTGTGCGCGGATTCGTCAGCAGGCCTGACGGGGCGTTCAGAGCGTTCATACTCTCGAAACAAACCGTACGGTTCAGTTTCGACTGGACAGTCTTCCCAGTTCAGGGGCATATTGTCCTCGATGTGTGCACTTCAGGCCCATCAGGTGGAGACTTTGACAAAACATCTGGTCGGTTTGTAATGTGCGAAGGGACTGAATGACTCGCGGGAGCTGGGGGGAGCTATGCGTTTCAGGGTGTTGGGTCCGCTGGAGGCTGTGGTCGACGACCGTCCGATCGAGCTGGGCGGTGCCAAGCAGCGTGCGGCACTGGGATTCCTGTTGCTGCACGCCAATCAGGTCGTGCCGACGAGCCGGCTGCTCAGGGCGTTGTGGAGCGTCGGAGACGCCCCCGCGACCTCGCGGAAGATCCTGCAGAACGCGGTCTGGGGCCTGCGCCGGGCGCTGTCCGCCGACGGCCACTCCGACACCGCGGCGGTGCTGCTGACGCAGGCCCCCGGCTATCTGGTGCGCGTCGACCCCGAGCGGGTCGACCTGCATCTCTACCAGCAGTGGGTGAAGGAGGGACGGGCCGCTCTCTCGGCCGGGGACTCGGAGGCGGCCGCCTCGCTCCTCCGGGACGCCCTCGGCCTGTGGCGCGGTCCCGTCCTGGCGGACCTGGCGGAGACGGGCATCCACTGGCCCGAGCTGACGGCCCTCCAGAATGCCCGGCTGGACGTCCAGGAGGACTACTTCGAGGCGGAGCTGGCGTGCGGCCGCCATCTGGCCGTCCTCGGAGCGCTCGAATCGATGGTCGAGAGCGAGCCGTTGCGAGAGCGTTCGTGCGGACAGCTCATGCGCGCGCTGTACCGCTGCGGACGGCAGGCGGACGCCCTGGGTGTCTACGGCAGGGTCCGCGCCGCCCTCGTCGAGGGCCTCGGTCTGGAACCGAGCCGTGAGCTGCGGCAGTTGCAGCAGGCCATCCTCACGCACGACCCGTCGCTGCAGCTGCCTGAGCCGCCCGCGGCGACCGGGACCGCATCCGGCCGCGACCGGGGCACGGGCGGTGCCCGGACGCGAGGCGTCGAGAAGGCGGACCAGCCCGACAGGGCGGACGGGGCCTCCGGGTTGGGCCGGGCCTCCGGATCGGGCGGGGCGGACCGTGCGGATCAGGTGGACAAGGGGGACACGGCGGACGGGTCCGGCGCACCGGCACAGTCGACGGTGCCCACCCCGGGCCCGGCCCCGGTGGCCGAGCGCCGGAACGTCAGCGTGGTCCTCGTACGCGCCCAGCTGGGCCCCGAGTACCACGCGGCCCCCGCGGAGCGGGTCGACAAGGTCCTCGAATGCGTGGCCACCCTGATCCGGGAGAACATCGAGCGGTCGGGCGGAGTCGTCGCGGCCTCGATGGGTTCCGTGTCGCTCGGGCTGTTCGAGGTCTGCCACGACCATCAGGACGGCGCCGAGCGGGCGGTACGGGCAGCCGCCGCCATACACGGTTCGCTGCGGCTCGAGGCGGACTCCGGGTCCGGGCGCGGCGACTCCTCCTCGCACCGAGTGGAGGGTGGGCTGCTCGTCCGTACCACGGTGGCGACCGGCGAGGCGCTCGTACGCCGGTCCGAGGACGGCACGGCCCCGCCGTCGGTCAACGGGGCGCTGCTGGACGTGTGCCAGTCGCTGCTGGCGCTCGCGACTCCGGGCGAGATCCAGGTCTGTGACGAGACGCACCGGGCGACCGGATCGGCGATCGCCTACGAGCGGGTGAGCGGCTCGCCGTCCCGGTGGCGGATGAGGGCGTCCGCCGCGACCGGTGAGACCGCAGGCGGCGTTCCTCCCTCGCTGGTCAGGGAACACGAGAGCGAACTGGACCTGATGCGCGGGATCCTGGAGCGCACCCGACGGCGGGCGATGCCGCACCTGATCACGGTGCTGGCGGACTCCGACCGGTGCCGGACGCGTGTGCTCACGGAGTTCCAGCGCCGGGCCATGGGCAGGAGCCCCGAGGCCGGGCAGTTCCTCTTCTGGAGCGCACCGCCCCGGCTGCGGCGGAGCCCGTTGGCCCTGCACGCCGAGATCCTCTCCTCGTACTGCGGAATGCTGGAGGGGGACACCGCCGAGACCGTCAGGGACAAGCTCGGCGAGGCCGTCGAGCGGGCGGCGGCGGACGGCGAGTCGGCACAGTGGCTGCGGACCAGGCTGATCCCCCTGGTCGACCCGGACGACTTCCCCCGCCACCGCATCGCCGAGTGGGAGACCCTGGAGGCATGGCGGCAGTTCCTGAAAAGAGCCTGCGCGGACGCGCCGCTCGTCGTGGTCGTCAACGATGTGCACCAGGCCGACGACACCCTGCTGGACCTGCTGGAGCCGCTGGCCGAGTCCACCGGCTCGCTTCCCCTGCTCGTCATCGCGGGGGCCCGGCCGGGACTGCTCCAGCGGCGCCCCGCCTGGGCCGGCGGCAAGCGCCACGCCGCCACCATCACCCTGAACGCCGGCGTCCCGGACTCGGGCGTGAACCAGCTCCTGGAGTCGCTGCTCGCCGGCTAGGGCCGGTCCCGTCCGTCCTCTCCTGTCCGGTTCGAGACGAGATCGAAGTGGCCGGTATCACGAATTGTCCGACGGGTTTTCATGCGCTCGTAGCACGACGGGCGTTGGATCGATGACAGACTGAACGCATGATCGAGACAGGCGAATTACTGCGCGGCAAAGTCATTCTGATCACGGGGGCGAGCAGCGGCATCGGAGCCGCTGCTGCGCACGTCTTCGCCCGCGAGGGGGCCGCGGTCGTACTCGCGGCGCGCCGGGAGGAGAAGCTCTCGGCCGTCGTCGCGGAGCTGAGGGACAAGGGGGCGGACGCGTCGTACGTGGTGGCCGACCTGACCAGTGCGGAGGATGTGCGCCGGGCGGTCGGGGTCACGGTGGAACGCCACGGAAGGATCGACGGAGCCTTCAACAACGCGGGGATCGGCGGCGACCAACTGCCGCTGCACGAGATGGCCGACGAGATCTACGACACCATCATCGACACCAACGTCCGCGGGCTGTGGAACTGCCTGCGGGCCGAGATCGCCGCGATGCTCAAGAGCGGCGGCGGCGCGATCGTGAACAACAGCAGCGTCGGCGGTCTGGTCGCCATTCCGGCCGCCGCCCCCTACGTGGCGTCCAAGCACGCGGTCGTCGGCTTCACCAAGGCCGCGGCCGAGGAGTACGCACGCCGGGGGATCCGGGTCAACGCCGTGGCCCCGGGCGCCACGCGCAGCGAGATCACCGCCGACTGGTTCGGGCGCAACCCGGGGCTGGAGGAGGCGATCCACGAGGTGACGCCCCAGGGCCGTACCGCGGATCCCGAGGAGATCGCCGAGGCCGTCGCCTGGCTGCTCAGCGACCGGGCCTCGTACGTCACCGGCGTCGTCATGCCGGTCGACGGCGGATACGTCAACCACTGATGCCGGTGCCGGTGCCGGCACCCGTGCTCGGCTCCGCGTCCATCTCCTCCTTGCGCCGGTCCTCCGTCAGGTTGGTGAAGAGCCGGGTGGCGCGGTCGGCCGTGACGTCCAGCCTGGCGAGGACCGTGGGCACGGCGATGCTGGGCAGCAGCATCTGGAACGTGGTGGCGATCTCGCGCGGCAGGTCGTACTCCTCCGGCAGTCCTTCGGTCACCACGCGGACGCCGGTCCAGGCACAGACCATGATGCGGGCGACCTCGGTCTCGTCGATGTGCTGGTGCGTCTCGCCCCGCTCCCGGGCCTCCCTCAGCAGGCCCGCGAGGAGTTCGGTCCAGTCCGGCCAGCGGGTGCCGAAGAGCCGGCGGGACTCCAGGTCCACCGCCAAGCGCAGGGCGGCGCTGAGCATGGGCTCCCGGGGCAGGCGGTACGCGATGAGCAGCATCACGTCCACCAGTTCCTGGAGCTTGATGCTCTGCGGACGGACGCCTTCGGTGGTCACCGCCTCGTCGAGGACGCCGCGCGCCAGGTCCTCCTTGGACGGGAAGTGGAAGTAGAGGGCGCCCTTGGTGACTTCGGCCCGCTCCAGCACGTCGGAGATGGTCGCCGCCTCGTAGCCGCGCTCGCCGAAGACGGCCGCCGCGGCTTCGAGGATCACCCTGCGGGTCCGGATAGCTCTCTCCTGGCGCGCCACGCTGTTCTCCCTCTGTTAAAGATAGGTGCCTTGAAAAAGACCGGCGGTCCGGTATCTTAGACATGTTGGCCTTAGCGAAGCCAACCACAGACCAAGCCAGGGGGGATCATGTCCGACGTCTTTCTTTCCGGGGGCAGCGAGAACGCGGATATACCGGGCGCGTTATCGGCGTCGTCGGCGGTCTCGGGGTTATCGACGGGGGAGCGCGCGGTCGCCGTACCGAAGGAGTACGTGCACCTGCACAGGGAGGAGGCCGTCCTCCTGACCGGGTGGGCCTCGCTCGGCAGCGATACCTACGCGGTCACCGCCCGATGGCCCGGGGCGCCGGACGGCGCGCACTACGACCCGATGCTCATCACCCAGACCATCAGGCAGAGTTGTCTGGTCGTCGCCCACGCCGAGCGGGGCGTCCCGATGGCCTCCCAGACGCTCATGGAGCGGATGGACTTCTCCGTGGCCGAGGGCTATCGGGTTCCTCGAAAAACACCGGCCGACCTGTTTGTAAAACTGATCTGCAAGTCCACCGGCCAGCGGTCGATGCGGATCGAGCTCACCGCTGTCCACGACGACCACACGGTCCTCGAGGCCGTCGTCGACTTCAGCTGGATATCTCCCGCCGTCTACCGCCGCCTGCGGGGCGAGCACCTGACCGTCGCCTGGGGCGAGGCACCCGTCCCCGCGCCGGTGCCGGCCTCCACCGTGGGACGCGCCGAAGCCTCCGCCGTGGTCCTCGCACCGGCCGACCGGCCCGGCCGCTGGCAGTTGCGGATGGACGTCACCCACACCGGTCTGTACGACCACCCCGTCGACCACGTCCCGGGACTGGCCCTGATCGAGGCCGCGTACCAGGCTGCCCACGCGGCCACGGGATTCGAGGGAGCCCTGCCGGTCTGCACGGCAAGCAGCTTCGAGCGCTACGTCGAGTTCGACGCCGCATGCTGGATCGACGCGGAGGTCGTACGGGAGGCCGCCGAGGGCGTCACGCGCGTGGAGGTCAGGGGCGTGCAGAACGACAGGACCGCGTTCAGGACGACATTGATCTATCTGGGGTGACGCACGGCTCTGCCTGGCGTGACGTGCCGCTTCGCCTTGGATCACGCACCGCTCCGGCAGGGAGGGCGCACTGTTCCGACAGGGACGACGCACTGCTCCGACAGGGAGGACGCGCCGCGAGCCCGCCCCGCCCTGCCCGCAACGGGCCGGGCGAGGCGGCTCGTTGCCCATGTGCGCCACCGGTCGGCACCGGGCCTTCACCTCCGGTCCGTCCAGGGTTCGACTGGCGATCGGATGCGGGTCGCCCGGCTCGGCGGTAATGGCCGACGGCCCGTGCGACGACCACGCCACCGGGCTCCCGCGCATCCGCGCGCCGCGCACCACACCCCGGAGGACGTGTGCCACCTGCTGCCGAGGCCGTGCCCGCCCAGAGCGAGCGTGTGAGTCCCACAGGCGAGCGACCCGAGACGACGGGCGCGGCCACGGGCGAGCAGCCCGGCGGCCCCGGCGTCCCGGGCCGTCCCGGCGGTGTGCGGAGGCTGATGCTGCGGTCCCGGCACAGTGTGCGGCTGCGGGCGTCGGCCGGTGCGGCCCTGCTGACGTGCGTCGTCTTCTGCCTCGGCGGACTGCTGGCCGGCAGCCATCCGTTCGGGCCGACGACCCGCAACATCGTCGACCTCGGCCAGCAGTACCTGCCGTACCACGCGTACTGGCGGAAGCTGCTGCTCGGCGGGGCCGACGGCGACATGTTCCTGAACTGGTCCTCGGGTTTCGGGTCCAACTTCCTCGGTGACTTCGGCACCTATCTGAGCAGCCCGTTCGACCTGATGGTCGTGCTCTTCCCGGCGGACCGGATCGAACTCGCCCTCTACGTCATCACCGTCGCCAAGATCACCGCGGCCGGTGCCGCGATGTCGGTCCTGCTGCTGAAGCTGCGCCGCGGCCCGTGGCCGGTGGCCGCCGTGCTGGGGACCGCGTACGCGCTGTCCGGCTGGACCTTCAACTACGGTGCCACCGTCCCGATGTGGCTGGACGGCCTGCTGGCGTTCCCGCTGCTGTGCCTGGTCGGCGAGTGGGCGCGGGCCGGCCGCCGCCCGGTGCTCGGGCCGCTCGTCGTGGCACTCGCCTGGATCGCGAACTTCTACACCGCGTACATGGCGACCATCGGCGCTGCCGTCGTGCTGGTGGTCCGGCTGCTCACGGCCGACGGCAGCGGCCGTCGGCGCCTCGCCGGCCTGCTGCGTGCCGCCCGTGGCGTGGCCGTGGGCATCGGCCTCGCCGCACCGCTCGTCGTGGTCGTCTACATGGGCACCCGCGTCGCGGATCCGACACCCGAGGTGACCTTCTCGCCCGCTGCCTGGACGGATGTGGTCGCCCGACTGCTGCCGGGCACGTCGAGCGTGGCGACGCCCGCCCTCCACATCGGCACCGCGGCGCTCGCGCTGGCCCTGACCCTGCCCTTCAACCGGGATCTGGCTCCCCGGGTCCGCATCGGCTGGACGGCGGCGATCTGCCTCGTGGCGCTGTCCCTGCAATGGGAGCCCACGCATCTCCTCTGGCACGCCGGTGCGTCGCCCAACGGCATCCCCTACCGCCAGACCTTCGTGCTCTGCGGGCTGCTCCTGATCGCGGCCTGGATGTCCACCGCCCGCGGGCTGCCCCGGACGCCCGCGCTGCTGGGCGCCGGCGCGCTGCTCGCCGGCACGGCCGTCGCGGCCCGCGGGACCCCGGACATCGACCGGTGGACCTACCCCGCCTTCGGCGCCGCAACCGTGCTCGCCGTACTGGCCGCCGCGGTCGTCCTGCTCTCCAGGCGGTACGGCGCCGGCGCCCGGCTCCTGCTCGTCCTGGCCGTCGCCCTCCTCGCCGTCGCCCAGGCCGGCGAGACCGCGGCCTCGGGGGCTCGTGTCGAGCAGCGGCAGCTGGCGCGGGTCTCCTGGGCCCCGCGGCTGGGCCCCTGGCACGAGGACATGGCCCAGGCGACCGAGCAGAAGGACGACTGGCCGCGGCACCGCACGGATCCCGGCGAGGTGCCGGGCGGCAACGACGTCCTGCTGGTCGGTGGTCAGGGCGCCGACTACTACAGCAGCCTGACCGCGGAGGTCTACACCGGCACGTTGTCCTCCCTCGGCTTCGGCTACTACGCCAAGGGGCGGCACCCGGTCAGCCTGGACAACCCGGTGACCGACGCGATCTTCTCCATCGGCACCCGTATGCACTCGTCGCCCACAGCGCCGGTGCGGCCGGACACGCTCCCCGAAGCCACGATCACCTCCACCGACATGGCCGTGCCGCCACTGGTCACCGTCCGCCCGGACGTGTCGCTCCCCGCCCCGGGGGTCCGCTTCGGTGACTCCGCCTTCGCCAACCAGGAGTTGCTGCTCGGCGCCACGGTGTACGACGTGCCGGAGGACCTGAAGCGCACGAGCGGGACCAAGGACACGATCACGCTGACGGCCGCGTGCCCTGCCGGCTCGCAGGTCCACTTCTGGGCGCCCGAGTACCAGGGCACCGCCGCCCTGAACGGACAGCGGCCCGTCCCGTTCTCCGGAAAGCTGCCGGCCGTGCGGGGCGCCATGCAGGCCCTCGGCACGGTCCCGGCGTCCGGTGCGCTACGGATCGACCTGCACCCCTCCGCCAAGGTCGTCCTGCCGCGGCAGCCGGTCGGCTGTCTGGTCAGGGACCGGCTGGACTCGGCCGTACGGCAGCTGACGGCGACCGGCGCCACCACTGTCCACGCCTCCGGCCACACCATCTCCGCCGAGCTCCCGGCCGGCAGCACCGGAACCGCCGTCATCGCCGCGCCGCGGATCTCCGGCTGGACGTGCGCCGCGGGCGACGCGGACCCCGTGCCCGCCGAGCAGTACCTGGGCCTGCTGGCCGTCCCGCTCGACGGCAGGGCGACCTCGATCAGCTGCACGTTCCGGCCGCCGGGGCTGCGGCTGGGCGGCGCGGTCGGCGCCGCCGCTCTGCTCTCCCTGGTGGCCATCGGCTTCTGGCACCGGCGCTCGCGCAGGCCCTCGGAGGCGGAGGCGGGAGCGGGGGCGGCCGGGGAATGAGGGCCCGGGAGGCCCGGGAGTGAGAAAGCCGCCGCCCCGGAAGCCGACCGCGGTTTCTTCGGAGGACGAAAAGAATTCACCTGGAATGCAAATCCGGCTCGTCCTGCCGGATACCAGGGTGCTTAGTGTGCAGACAAGACCGGCGTTCGAGTGTTGGGAATCTGTGTGCCGAAACTGTCCGTCATAGTCCCGCTCCACAATGTCGGGATCTATGCTCCCGACACCATGCGCAGCCTCGCGCGCAATGCGGACCCGGACTTCGAGTTCCTGCTGATCGACGACTGCTCGACGGACGCCACACCGGACGTGCTCGACCGCTGGCAGAACCGGATTCCCAACGCCAGGGTGATCCGTCACGAGACGAACCGGGGTGTGGCCCAGGCGCGCAACACCGGCCTGGACGCGGCGACCGGGGACTACATCACGTTCCTGGACGGCGACGACTGGTACGCCCCCGGCCATCTGCGCGCCATGGTGGAGGGCATCGAAAGGCTCGGCTGCGACTTCGCCCGAACCGACCATGTGCTCTCGACCGGCACGCAGCGCAGCATCCGCTACGCGCCCGCCAAACTGCGCGACACGGTGATGGACCCCCGGGACGGAATCGCCCCCGCCACCATGGTGACGATGGTGGACTACCCCTTCGTCCCGTTCGGCATCTACAGCGGTCGCCTATTCGCCGGCGGCGAGTCGCGGTTCGAGACGAAACTGCGCACCGCGGAAGACCGCCTGTGGATCTGGCGGGTGCACCTGAAGGCCACGTCGTACGCCGCTCTCTCGCTGCACGGGGCCTTCTACCGGCGCGGTGTCACCACGTCTCTCACGCAGATCAGCGACAACCGCCAGCTGGACTTCATCCCGTCCTACGACATCCTGCTCGAGGAAGTCGCCCAGGACGCCGAGGCCGACCGCTTCCTGCCGAAGGCCGTACGGACCTACTGCGCCATGATCGCTTTCCACATGGCCAAGGCGGACCAGTACGAGCCGGCCGTGGCCAAACGGCTCAGGCACGCCGTCGCCGAGGCGCTCGGGCGCATGCCCCAGCAGGTGCTGGACCGGACCCTGGCCACGATGGACACCAAACGCAGCACGATGCTCCAGAGTCTGCGCGACACGAGAAGGGCCGCCTGACCCATGGACACGCACCCGCTGGACGCACATCGGCCGGCCACACATCTGCTGGACACACAGCGGCGCACGCAGATCTTCGAGGTGTCCACGCTCTACGGAGCGGCCACCCTTGCGGCCGCGCTCGACACCGGGCAGTTCGGCCCCCGGGCGGAGGCCCGTCGGATCCTGCTGGTCTCGAACAACGCCGAGATTCCGGAAACGGCACTGCGGCTCGACGCGATGACCGGCTACGACCGTATCGCCGCCCGCTTCGACGAGGTGATCGACTGGAACGAGGCCATCCGTCCCAACCACCCGGGCTCCTGGGGGCCCCGCACCGACGAGGCCCCGCTGTGGCAGCGGGCGTTCCGGACGGCCTGGGGACTGAGCAGCGCGCCGGTCGAGCTGATCGTCGAGTCGATCCAGGTCAACCCCGCCCAGGCGCTCGCGGCCATCTTCGCCGAGAGCCCCGTCCAGGTGTACGCGGACGGCCTCATGAGCTACGGCGCGACCCGCGACGAACTGCCGCAGCAGATCGCGTGCCGCATCCAGCGGCTCCTCCACCTCGACCTGGTCCCGGGCCTGCGTCCGCTGCTCCTGTCCGAGTTCGGCGTCGAGCCGGAGCTCGTACCGGACGACGCCTTCCGCAAGGTGCTGGCCGAGATCGCCGAGGCGGCCGCCGGGGACCAGCAGGTGACCCAGGCGATCGAGGCCGCCCCCACCGCCCTGCTGCTGGGCCAGTACATGGCCGCGCTGGGCATCGTCACGGCCGAGGAGGAAGAGGACCTTCACGTCCGTATGCTGCGCGGTGCCGCGGCGGCCGGGCACCGGTCGGTGATCTTCAAGCCGCACCCGACCGCGCCCGCCCGCTACTCCCTCGCCCTCAACGAGGCGGCCGCGGAGACCGGCGTGAAGCTGACCGTCCTGGACGGTCCGCTGCTCGCCGAGACCTTCTACGAGCGCTGCCGCCCGCAGCTCGTCGTCGGCTGTTTCTCCACCGCGATGCTCACCGCCGCCGTGTACTACGACATCCCCGTCGCGCGGGTGGGCACCGAGATGGTCCTGGAGCGGCTCACGCCGTACGAGAACAGCAACCGGATGCCGCTGGTCATCGTCGACCACCTGGTGCCGGACCTGGAGCAGGGGCAGACCCCGGCCGTGCCCGGCGCCGGGCCGGACACGCTGGAGCCGCTGGTCCGAGCGGTGGGCTACTGCATGCAGCCGAACCTCCACCGGGGTCTGAGGGACGAGGTCGTCGGTCTCCTGCACGACCGCCGTGGCGACGACAGCACGGGCCGCTACGTCCCGCCCGCCCGGCTGACCGAACTCGACCTCCCCGGCGCCGCCCCCCCGGGCCCAGCGGCCCGGCTACGCCGGACCCTGGTACGGGGCAGGCGGGGCTGACCTTCTCACCCGTACGACGACTACGACGACTACGACGCGGGCCCCGGGCGGTTTCCGGGCGGCGGAAGACACCTTTTTTCTTTTTTTTCCCCCCCCTCTTCCCCCCCCCCACAACCCCCAACCCCACCCCCCCCGAGGGTGG
>NZ_JBHWKX010000078.1:0-30433 GCF_042730885.1 Streptomyces sp. NPDC059909 | reverse complement strand
GCCACCCCATAGGGGTGTCTGGACGGAGGAGTCCACCCGGCAGCCAGTTGGGCGCTACCTCCAAGCCCGGTCGTTTACGGCCGGGTCAAGTTGACATGCCGCAGCTCCATCCGCCGGCTCCGTTCCATCTCCCGTGCCGATGCATTCCAGAAGATCCACATGCTGAACCGATTAATGCGCCGGCGCTGGCACGCCCGCAAGCGAGCGGAGTTGCAGGCGAAGCGGACCCGGTCCGCCGCTCGGCGGGCCAAGCGCCGGGCGAAGAGAGAAGCCCGGTACGCAGCCCATGTCAACCATAGGATCAGCAAGGAGATCGTGGCCGTCGCTGGGGGTACCTCCCAGGCGAAGCTCTGGGGGAGCACCGGACGCGGTATCGCCCTCGAGGAACTGAGTGGCATCCGTGACCGGGTACGGCCTTTTCGCGACCAGCGGGCCGCGCTCTCCTCCTGGCCGTTCCACCAGCTCGAGGAACACGTCCGGTACAAGGCCCGGCGGGCCGGGGTACCGGTGATTGCGGTGGATGCCCACTACACCTCGCAGATGTGCCCCAGATGCGGTCATACAGCGAGGAGCAACCGTCCCGTCCGGGACACCTTCTGCTGTCGTCGGTGCGGGCTCGCCGGCCCGGCCGACCACGTCGCCGGGGTCAACGTGCGCAACCGCGCACGCTCGGCGTGGGTTCTCGTCAACGGACCCGTACTCATGTCACGGCCGGCCAACCCAGCCGGTATTTCCCCCAAGGGCGTTAGGTCGCCCCGGCCGCCGTCACCGTCGCTGCGCCGGCGGTCACCGGGATGAGCAGTGCGGTGATGTTGTCGTCGCCGCCGGCGTCGAGCGCGTGCCCGACCAGCCTCCGCGCATCCCCCAGCAGGCCGCCGCCGACAGCCGGTGCGCGCCTGTCACGGGTAACCATGGCGCGTAGCGCATCGACGCCGGGCAGACAGCGCCACAGTCCGTCCGTGCACAGCAGCAGACGGCCGGGTCCCGGTGGCCGGTAGCTCCGGATGCGCGGCGCCGGTTCACCGGCGTCTGCCCCCAGCCAGGCCGCGAGGACGTCGAGCTCGCCCGTGTCGTCCTCGGTCAGCGCCATCCCCGGCCCCTCGATGGGCAGCCAGTACGCACGGCTGTCGCCGACCCAGGCGCTCCAGATGCCCTCCGGGCCGGCGATGCCTGCGACGTACGTGCAGGCCGGCGCCGCGTCCACCGACGTGGCCAGGGCGGACACCGCACGACCCGCGCGCACGGCGGCGTCGGCGAGGGCGATCTCCGGGAGGACACCAGCCCGCAGCCGTGCCGCAAGGGCTGCCGCGCCGGCCTCGGCCGCGACCTGAGCGGCCCGCTCGGCCCGGGGCGACATGGACACGCCGTCGCAGACGACCCCGATCGTCCACACGCCGGTCCTGGTCAGGGCCATGGCGTCAGCGTTGATGCCGCGCCGTTTGCCGCGGTCGCTGACTCCCGCCGCGCCGTCGTCCGCCGTGATCTCCACATGCGCGCGGAAAGCCGGCTGCGCCCCACCGCAATCCCAGCAACGGCCGTCGGGGGCGACCGTTCCGCCGCACAGGACACAGCCTGTCGTTTCCGTCATCACGTGCGATCTTGTCATGCCCCTGAGGCGGTACGGGAGCCGTCCGCAACGAGACGGTTTGGCGTCGGGTCACCTGACTGACGTAAAGTTCCGCTTTTGGAAACTTCACGCGACACGGCGAACGGAACGGCAGCGGCGATGACGGTGACACAGGACGGCCCCGGCCAGGAGTGCGGGCCGGACCAGGAGTACGGGCTGGGCATCGACCCGGAGCGCCTGGCCGTCTGCCTGAGCGTTCTCGATGAGCTCGACAGGATCGAGGTCGACCACCCCGACGCGATCGCGGTCCGGCGGGCCACCGCTGGGATCTACCGGACCGTGAAGCAGCGCCGCCGCCAGGAGCGCCGGGCCGCCAAGACCGCCCATGACAAGGCCGTCACCGAGACCACCGCGACCGGCTCGGCCGAGCGCATCGACGACGAGACGCAGGGCCTGCTGCCCTCCTCGTCCGTGGTCGGCGAGATCGCGGGCATACTCCAGCGCCCCCGGTCCTGCTACATCTGCAAAGCCCGCTACGTCGAGGTCGACGCGTTCTACCACCAGCTGTGCCAGAAGTGCGCCGCCGAGAACCGTGCCCGCCGCGACGCCCGCACCGACCTCACCGGCCGGCGCGCCCTGCTCACCGGCGGCCGGGCCAAGATCGGTATGTACATCGCGCTGCGGCTCCTGCGTGACGGTGCCCACACCACGATCACCACGCGCTTCCCGAGCGACGCGATCCGCCGCTTCAAGGCGATGCCGGACAGCGACGAGTGGATCCACCGTCTCAAGATCGTCGGCATCGATCTGCGTGACCCCGCGCAGGTCGTCGCGCTTGCCGACTCGGTCGCCGCCGAGGGGCCGCTCGACATCCTGATCAACAACGCCGCGCAGACCGTGCGCCGCTCCCCGCAGGCGTACAGCGAGCTCGTCGCCGCCGAGGGGGCTCCGCTGCCCGCGGGCGAGCTGCCCGCCGCCCAGGTGATCGGCACCTTCGGCAGCGGCAGCGTGGACCGGGTCGCGGCGCTGCCCGCCGCCCGCTCCGAGTCCGACGCGCTGACCGCCCAGGACGTGACCGAACTGGCGCTGGTGTCCGGCTCGGCCTCGCTCGCCCGCATCGAGGCGGGCACCGCCATCGACGCCGGCGGCCTCGTCCCCGACCTGCACGACACCAACAGCTGGATCCAGACCGTCTCCGAGGTCGACCCGGTCGAGCTGCTCGAAGTGCAGCTCTGCAACTCCACCGCGCCGTTCATCCTCATCAGCCGGCTGCGCCCGGCGATGGCCGCCTCGGCGGCCAAGCGCAAGTACGTCGTGAACGTCTCCGCCATGGAGGGCGTCTTCAGCCGTGGCTACAAGGGTGCGGGCCACCCGCACACCAACATGGCCAAGGCCGCGCTGAACATGCTGACCCGCACCAGCGCCCAGGAGATGTTCGAGACAGACCGCATCCTGATGACCGCCGTCGACACCGGCTGGATCACCGACGAGCGCCCGCACCCGGACAAGGTCCGGCTCGCGGCCGAGGGCTTCCACGCCCCGCTCGACCTCGTCGACGGCGCCGCCCGCGTCTACGACCCGATCGTCCGGGGCGAGGACGGCGAGGATCTTTTCGGCTGCTTCCTCAAGGACTACGAGCGGGCGAACTGGTAACCCGTTCGGCCGCAACCCCCGGGCGCGCAGGGCCGTCCGGGGGTTTCCTGTACCCGATGGGTCGTCATTTCTCAGTGTTTTCCTGTACAGGAACACCCGATGTGACGTTCCCCATCGAGCGCGGGGGCGCTCATTTGGTTAGGCTGGTGCCCACGGACGGCCACCAAGGGCCCACGAAACCCCTCGGCCGTCCTGGGACCAGGCCCACAACCACGGCCGCGATCCCGCCTGGAAACGGCGCCACCGCGACCGAATTGCCCCTGTCCCCCTGTTACGCGACACAGAGGAGTGCGCGGTGACAACTGAAGTGACGAAGCAGGACCAGCGACCGGCGCAGCGCAGCGAGCGGGCCGGCAGGCCCGACGAGCTCGGCAGCCTGGAGGTCTGGGCCAGGTCCGCACCCATCCGGCTCGCCGGATACGAGGACGACCTCGAGGAACCGCACATCCTGCCCGGCGTCGACTGACCCGGTCGCTGGATGACGTACCCCCTGGCCTGGGACGGGCCAGGGGGTACGAGGCTGTTTACATCCTTTTTGCGCACTGTTTACACCCGTTCAGCTGATATGTCCGTCGTGCTCAGCCGGCTCGGCGGCAGGAAGTCCCGCAGATAGCGCCGCTGCCACCAGGCACCCGTGGCCCGCAGCTGACGCCAGCTCGTGAACTCGTAGTGGTAGAGCCGCGCCCGGACGTACACCGGCGGTGCGTCGGGGAACGGGTTGCGCCGCAGCAGCTTCAGCGTGTCGCGGTCGTTCTCCAGCAGCCGCTCGACGAAGGCGCCGAACCAGGGACGGGCGTACGCGGGGGAGAGCGCCGCGAACCACATCAGCCAGTCGAGACGCAGATGGTACGGGGCGAACTGGCGGGGGAGCCGCCGGATGTCGCCCGGTTTGCCGTGGAACTGGTACTCCCGCCAGACCGTGCCGGGCCGCAGCACCCGCTCGTCCGTGCCCTCCACGACGACCTCGAACCGCACCCGCCCTACGGTGCCGAACGCCCCGTACGTGTTGACCAGGTGCAAAGGGTCGAAGGAGCGGTTCATCGCCTGGCGCCGGGAGATCAGATTGCGGACCGGGTGGTAGCTGAGGACCAGCACCATGACGGTCACGGCGATGACGACGATCTCGTACCAGAGCGGCGGAGCGGGGAGCGGATGCGGCCCGCTGACCAGGGAACCGTCGATGGCGGGCAGGGCCAGCGCGATCGTCACCCAGTTCAGCCAGGAGAAGTTGCCCGACAGGACGAGCCACAACTGGGTCAGCACGATCATTCCCGCGGCCGCGCTCGCGATCGGCTGAGGGGCGAACAGGAGGACCGGCACGACCAGTTGGGTGACGTGGTTGGCCGCGGCCTCGACCCGGTGGAGCGGCCCCGGCAGATGGTGGAAGAACCAGCTCAGCGGGCCCGGCATCGGCTGCGTCTCATGGTGGAAGTAGAGACACGTCAGCCTGCGCCAGCACTCGTCGCCGCGGACCTTGATCAGACCCGCGCCGAACTCCACCCGGAACAGCAGCCAGCGCAGCAGCCACAGCACCAGCACGGGCGGTGCGGTGCGTTCGTTCCCGAGGAAGATCGCGAGGAATCCCGCCTCCAGCAGCAGTGACTCCCAGCCGAAGGCGTACCAGGTCTGCCCCACATTGACGATCGACAGGTACAGCGCCCACAGCACCGCCCACCACAGCATCGCGGTCCACAGCGGCAGCTGGTCGGCCGCCCCGCCCACCAGCGCCGCCGACAGCACCGCCCCGGCCCAGGCGCAGCACGCGAAGAGCCGGTCCGAGTAGTGGAGTTGGAACAGGCTCGGTGCCCGCCGCATCGGCACGAGCCGTACGAACTCGGGCACCGGGAGCATGCCGCGCGCCCCGATCAGCGCCCGGAACTGGAGCGCGGCACCCAGGAAGCCGACGAGGTAGATCGCGGCCAGCGTCCGCTGGAAGGCGAGCCTGCTCAGCCAGTAGTCGGGTGCCGTGAACCACTCCATCGCGGACCTCCGGTACCTCCAGTATCGGCCTGCGCCGCGATCCGTCGCAGTACGGCGCCGAGCCTGCGGGCGTACAGGCGCTGCAGCGGCGGTACGAGGGGTCGGGCGAGCCGTGTGTACCAGACGTCCGGCCTGCTGAAGGCCATCACCGTGAACCAGACCGATCCGTCGTCCCCGAGCTCCACGGCGAAGGACTCCTCCCCGCACTCCGGATGGCCTGCGCGGGTGCCGTACGCGAAGCCGGTGCGGTGCGCCTCGTACTCCGTCCAGATCACCTGGCAGGGGACCCGGAACCGCAGCGGCCCGAGGCCCAGGGAGATCTCGACGGTCGCGCCCGGCTCGGCGTGCGGCGAGGAGGCCCGCACCCCGGCGCCCGTCGCGCGGTGCATGCGCCAGGTGGTGACCGCGGTGCCGGCGGCCTCGAAGACGGCGCGGCCGCGGCCGATGCGGGTGCGGTGGTGGAGGTGGTGGTAGCCCTCCGGGAGCGGACCGAGGCGGGTGGCGCCGATCTCGCGGTAGCTGAGTCCGTCGGTGGCGTTCATGCGGTGGTCTCCTTCAGTCGGTGCCAGGCCAGCACGGAGCAGAGTGCGAAACCCAGTGCGTTGCCGAGGCCGTGGGTCGCGGCCATCCAGGTGAGGTTCGGGTGCGGCAGGCCGGTGGCCTCGCCCACCGCCCAGCTCAGTGCGAGGAGCATCGTCGCCACCAGAACGGCCGCAGACACCGCGAGAAGTGTGCGCGTCAGCCGTTCGGCGCTGTCCTTGCGCACATTCCGCCAGGTCAGCAGGGCGACGGCCCACATGCCCGCGGTCAGGACGAGGGCCCCGGCCAGTTCGGCCCAGTCGCCGACGAAGTAGCCGCCGAGGACGAGCACGGTGCCGAGCGGGACACTTCGCGCCGCGAAGCGGCCCGCCGGCCCGTCCGCGGCCCGGCACACCAGCCCCGCCACCAGCGCGGCTGCGAAGCCCGCGAAGTGGAAGTGCGGCACGGTCAGCGCCAGGATCTCCAGGTCGAAGCCGAAGAGCCGGTGCCCGGAACGTTCGGCCACCAGGGCGACACCCGCGACCGCGGGAGTGACCAGGGCGGTCAGTGCGGCGATCTCGGCGGGCGCGAGCGAGCCGGTGCGCCGCAGGCGGGCCGGGGCGTGGAGGGCGAGGACCACGGTGGCCAGGGCGTACGCCGAGGCCAGGGCGGTGGCGACGGTCCCGCGCGGCAGCCAGAGGGCCACCGCTCCCGGCGCTGCGAGCAGCGGCCACAGCCGGCGCAGCAGCACCGGTTCCGGGTCCCCGATCAGGCGGAGTCCCGCCGGGACGATCACCAGCATGCCGAGCATCACGATGACGCCGACCAGGGCGTTCATGCCCCCACCCCCTGCTTGAACATGTTCAATTCCTGCTTCTTGAGTCTAGGGCCTCCTGTTGAACATGTTCAAGTCGCGGGATGGGCCGGAATGCGGCATGAACAAGAGTGATCACTCCGGGTCAACACACAACAGGCGGGAGATGGCGGGTCATGTTCGTGCGCTCACCGATGTATCGCCGACACGCCGGGCTCGCCGCGCTGTCGGCCGGCCTGACGGTCGCGGCGCTGGTCACGGGCTGCAGCAGTCTGACGAATTCGGGCCAGGCCGGCGCGATTGCCAAGCAGCAGGTCCATCTTCAGCCGGCCCTGGAGCAGGGTCCCGATCCCTTCACCCCGTCGACGGCCACCGTCATGGGCGCGGCCGGGAAGCTCCCCGTGCCGCGCGCCTCCGCGTCGGCCGGATCCTTCCGGTCGATCCGCACGGTGCTCGGTTCCACGCCCGGTCTGTACGGCGGGAGGCACTCGGTCGCGAGCTGCGACGTCGAGCAGCAGATCCGCTTCCTCATGGCCGACGGCAACAAGGGCCGCGCCTTCGCGCACGGCGCCGGCGTCAGCCAGGAGGACATCCCGGCGTTCCTGCGCGGCCTCACCCCCGTGGTCCTGCGCGCCGACGCGCGGGTCACGGGGCACGGCTACCGCGACGGCGCCGCCCACCGCTTCCAGGCCGTCCTCCAGGGGGGTACGGCCGTCCTGGTCGACGAGCAGGGCTCGCCCCGGGTCCGCTGCGCCTCCGGCAGTCCCGTGGCCTCGCCGGTGGTCGACTCCGCCGACCCCGAGGAGCAGGGCAAGGCCTGGCCCGGCTACGACCGCGGGCGCGTCGTGGTCATCACCCGCGCCGCCCAGATGATCGACAGCCTGATCATCGCGGACATGGCGAGCAACTCCTGGCTGGCACGGAAGAGCGGCACCGACGGCGAGGCCGACCGTGCACCGGAAGTGCCGCCGACGTACGATCCCGGACTGCACGTGACCGAGGTGCCCGAGTCCCAGTCGGCGGGCCCCTACCCGCAGAACCCGAACCCGTCGGGCTCCAGCACGGCGAGCCCGAACGCGCAGAACCCGAACGCGGCGAGCCCCGGCGCCGTGGCCCCCAAGCCCATCGTCCCGGACGCGAACCCCTCGGGCCGGCAGGGTGTGCCGACGGCCCCCGACGGCAACGGCTCCGGCGGTTCCGGTGGCGCCCCGGAGCCCGCGCCCGTTCCCGACGGCCCCATCGGCGGCGACCAGGCGACGCTCCCGGAGGGCGGGAGCACGGACGGCCAGTCCGACACGGAGGGCAGCACCGTGGACGGCTTCGTGACCGGGTCCGACGACGACGTCCTCTTCGGCCCGGGCGACGCCCCCCGCAGCGGTCAGGGCGGCGGTCAGGCCGGGAGCCCGAGCAGCGGCCGCGGCGGTGCCGGCACGACCGCTCCGGAGACCACCGTGCCCGACGTCCGGCCGAATGCGGTGCCGGCGCCCGCCGGTGGCGGTGAGGCCCGCCGGGGCTGAGCGAGCGGTCGAACGGAACGGGTGGGCGGGCGGACCACCCGTTCGCTCGAAAAATCGGACAAATGATGGCAGAGTGTCACCATGGTTGATCGGGCAGCGGGTGCCGTGTCGCTTCCCGACGACTGGCCCGCCGACCCGGATCTGAGCCTGGCCCTCAACCACATGGGCAGCTTCGACTGGGATCTCGACAGCGGGCTGATGCACTTGGACCAGGCCGCTCTCGACGTGTTCGACGTGACGGCCGAGGAGTACGACGGGCGCCCCGAGAGTCTGACCTCCCGGGTCCCGCCCAGCGAAGCGATCCGGCTCGACGGTCTGGTGTCCCAGGCCCTGAAGAGCGGCGCCCCCACCTACGGCGCGTACTTCCGGATCCGCTGCCGCGACGGCACCATGCGCTGGACCCACACCCAGGGTTCGGTCCAGCGCGACCACGCCGGCCGTCCCCACCGCATCATCGGCATCGTCCGCGACGCGACCCAGGAGCTCGCCGACTCCGGCGCGCGCGTCGAGCTCGACGCGGAGCGCCGACGGCAGACCAGCGTCGTCGAGAGCACCACGGCCGCGCTCGCCCACGCCAGGACCGTCAAGGACGTCATCGACGTCCTCAAGGACTCCCACGGACTCGAGCACCTCGGGGCCACCAGCCTCGTCATGGGTCTGCTGGAGTCCGGCAGGATCCACCTGGTCGCCGAGGGCCCCGAGGGCTCGTTCGTCCCCGGCACGCGCTACACCAGGGTCGACGAGCAGTACCCGATGAGCGAGGTCATCCGCACCCTCGCACCCCGCTTCATCGAGTCCAAGGAGGACTTCGCGGGCTCGTACCCGAGGCTGTGGCCGCACATCAGCGGACTGGGCATCACCTCCGCCGCCTATATGCCGCTCATCGCCCAGGCCCGCCCCATCGGCGCCCTCGGACTGCTCTACCGCGACAAGACCGGCTTCACCACCGAGGAGCGCAATCTGCTGGTCGCGCTCGGCAGCAGCATCGCGCAGAGCCTCCAGCGTGCCGTTCTCTACGAGCAGGACCACGATCTCGCCGAGGGCCTGCAGCAGGCCATGCTGCCGCGCCGGATCCCGTCCGTCCCCGGCGCGCAGATCGCGGTCCGCTACCGCTCGGCACGCCTCGGCCGGGACATCGGCGGCGACTGGTACGACGTCATCCCGCTGCCCGGCGGCCGCGTCGGCGCGGTCATCGGCGACGTACAGGGCCACGACACGCATGCCGCCGCGGTGATGGGACAGCTGCGCATCGTGCTGCGCGCGTACGCGGCCGAGGGCCACACGCCGGCGACGGTGATGGCCCGCGCCTCCGTCTTCCTGCACGAGCTGGACACCGAACGCTTCGCCACCTGCATCTACGCGGAAGCCGATCTGACGACCGGCGTGGTCCAGATGGTGCGGGCCGGGCATGTCGACCCGCTGATGTGCGACAACGACGGCGACTGCCGCCGCATACCGGTGAACGGCGGGCTGCCGCTCGGGCTCTCCGCCGAGTTCGGCCGGCTCGAGTACCCCGTCGCCACCGTCGAACTCGACCCCGGGCAGACCCTGCTGCTCTACACCGACGGGCTCGTCGAACAGCCGGGCTCCGACCTCGACGACGGCATGCAGTTGCTCACCGCCATGGTCCGCAGCGGCCCGGGCAACCTCCAGCTGCTCGCCGACCGGCTCTGCGAGGAGGTCGACGAACGCGGGGGCCAGGACGATGTGGCGCTCCTGCTGCTGCGCCGCCACGGCGCCTACGCCCCGCGGGCCGGCGGCAGGCTGCAGCAGCACGTCGCCCAGAACGACCCGGAGGCGCTGAGCTCCGCCCGGCACATGATCCGGGCGGCGGTAGGGGCGTGGGGCGCGGGGGAGCGGTCCGACGAGATCGAGCTCGCCGCCGACGAGCTGATGACCAACGCACTGATGCACACCGACGGTGGCGCGATCGTGACCGCACGGGTGCTGTCGGGGCCGGAGCGGCGGTTGCGGGTCGAGGTCGAGGACCTGTCCAGCGCGCTGCCGCGCCGCCGGGAGGCGGGGGAGTCCGGGGTCTCGGGCCGGGGGCTGATGCTGGTGGACCGGCTGGCGGACATCTGGGGTGTGGAGTCACGCGGCAGCGGCAAATGTGTGTGGTGCGAGTTCATCGTCCCGGCGCGCGTCCCTGACCGCTCCGCAACCTGATCACTACCGAATGGTAACCCTATGTAACGTGGCTGTACTTGACCGTAACCGATCGCAGGCGATTGACTGCCTATTCCTGTGCCCCGTACTCCCTGACTCCTCGTAGCTTCCGACTCCCGTTCTTCCGTGTACCCCGCGTTGCCTGTGTTCCGGCCTTCCAGAACCTGAGGACTTCCTTGAGCGCTGAGCCCCTGGCACCCCTTGACCTGGCTTTCTGGCATCTCGAGACCGCCGACCACCCGATGCACCTCGGAGCGCTGGCCTTCTTCGCCCAGCCCCCGGCCGGTGAACGCGGCAACGAGGAGATCCTCGAGCTGCTCGCCACCCGCGCCGCCGCGATCCCCCGGCTGCGGATGCGGGTGCGGGACGTCCTGCTGCCCGTCGGCGGGGCCGCCTGGGCCGTCGACAAGGACTTCGACGTGCGCCGGCACGTCCGCCAGGTGCGGCTGCCCGCCGGGGACTTCGCCGGGGCCGCGACCCGCATCGCCGGGGAACTGATGGAGCGTCCGCTGGAGCGCGGGCTGCCGCCGTGGGAGATGTACCTGCTCACGGGCGGATCGGGCGACCCGTTCGGGGTGCTCGTCAAACTGCACCATGCACTCGCCGACGGGATGCGCGCCGTCGCCATCGGCGCCGGGATCTTCGACGAGATCGCCGGCACCCGCGCGCCGCGCGGCCGAAAGAACGGCCGCAAGCCCCGCAGCGTCCCGCCCCGCTCCTGGCTGCCGGGGCCCTGGCAGGTCGCCGGGATGGCCCGCGGCCGGATCGAGGACCTCGGCCGGGCCTTCGGCGTCGGCGCCTCGCTCGTCGGTGCGTCGCTCGCCCGCGCCGGCCGGCTCGACCCGCGCGGCGCCGCCGCGCTCAGCGCCACGTCCAGCGGCACGCGCCGGCTCGCCACGTCCGTACTGTCCCTGGACGACGTCCAGCAGATGCGCAGGGCCGTCGGCGGGACCGCGAACGACGTGCTCCTCGCGACCGTGGCCGGGGCGCTGCGCCGCTGGATGACCGAGCGGGGCGACGTGCTGCCGCTGAGCGACCCCAGCGCCCTCGTGCCGGTGTCGCGGCGCCGCCCCGGCAGCGCGCCCGGCTCCGGCAACCGGCTCTCGGCGTATCTCCTCGGGCTGCCCGTCACCGAGTCCGATCCCTGGGTCCGGCTCTACGCGGTCCGCACCGCCATGGACCGCAACAAGGCGGCGGGCCCGCTGCGCGGCGCCGGCGCGGTCGCGGTCCTCGCCGACCAACTCCCGCCGCTGGCCCACCGCTTCGGCGCGCCGCTGGCCGGGAACGCCGCCAGGATGCTCTTCGACGTCCTCGTGACGAGCGTGCCGCTGCCGCGGTCGGCGCTGTCGCTCGGGGGCTGCCCGCTGCGCGAGGTCTACCCCATGGCACCGCTCGCCCGTGGCCAGTCGCTGGCCGTCGCGATGTCGACGTACGGGGGCCATGTCCACGTCGGCCTGGTCGCCGACGGCAAGGCCCTGCCGGACGTCGACCGGCTCGCGGCGGCGATGGAGGACGAGCTTGCGTCACTGCTGGCACTGATCCGTTAGCACCGGCTTTTCCTCGCCCCGCCCCTTCGCGAACTCCCGCCCCTTCGCGAACTGGGGGTGAGGCACCCGCGGGGCATCGCCCCGGACCCCCGTTGCGGGGGCCGCCCCCGGGCACCTGGCGGGGCTCCGCTCCGGATCCCCGGCGGGCCCCGTGCCGGCACCACCGTCGGAGCTTCGGCCCGGGCCGTGTTTCGGGGGCTCCGCCCCGGACTCCGTCGGGGCTCTGCCCCTGGACCCTGGACGGGGTTTCGCCCCGGGCCCCATTACGGGGCCTCCGCCCGGGACCCCGTCGGGGCTTCGGCCCAGGCCCCGTTCCGGGCTCCGCCCCCGCACCCCCGGCGGGGGTTCGCCCCCAAGCCCGGCTGGGCTGTGCGCCGGAGCCCGTTGCGGGGCTCTGCTCCCGTTCCCCGGTTTGGGGGCTCCGCCCCCGGCCCCCGCGTCTCAATCGTCTGCACGGCTGGTTGTCAGCCTGTCCGGCGTTTGAGGACGGACAAACGGGCTCATCTCGAGGTAGCGGCTCGCTTTCGGCCCGTCCGGCGTTTGAGGACGGACACCCCGGCCCGCCCGCGGTACCGGGCGCACCCCAAGGCTCGGAGGCGGAGCACCCGGAAACGGGGACCGGTGTGGAGACCCGGCGGGGGCTGGGGGCTTGCCCCCGGTTCGGGAAGGGGCGGGACGGGGAGAAGCTCGCCGCAGGCGGCCCGGTGCGGCACGCTGGTGGCATGCCGGAACTGCCAGAAGTCGACGCACTGAGAGGCTTCCTCGACGACCACCTGGTCGGCAAGGAGATCGCCAAGGTCCTGCCCGTCGCCATCAGCGTCCTCAAGACCTACGACCCTCCCCTCACCGCCGTCGAGGGCACGGAGGTCACCGCCGTGCACCGGCACGGCAAGTTCCTCGACATCGTCACCACGGGCGGGCTCCACCTGGTTTTCCATCTCGCCCGCGCGGGCTGGCTCCAGTGGAAGGACGTCCTGCCGTCCGGCGTGCCCCGCCCCGGCAAGGGCCCGCTCGCGCTGCGCACCGCGCTCACCGGTGGCGACGGGTTCGACCTGACCGAGGCCGGTACGACGAAGCGGCTTGCCGTCTACCTCGTGCGGGACCCGTCCGAGGTCCCCGGCATCGCCCGGCTCGGCCCCGACCCGCTCGCCGACGGCTTCGGGCGGGACGCCTTCGCGGGGCTCCTCGCAGGTGAACGCCGCCAGATCAAGGGCGCACTGCGCGACCAGAGCCTCATCGCCGGAATCGGCAACGCCTACAGTGACGAGATCCTGCACGCCGCCAAGATGTCGCCGTACAAACTCACCTCGAAACTCACCGAGGACGAAATCACCGGACTCTACGAGGCCATGCGCACGACGCTCACGGACGCCGTCGACCGCTCGCACGGGCTCGCCGCCGGGAATCTCAAGTCCGAGAAGAAGAGCGGCCTGCGGGTGCACGGCCGCACCGGCGAGCCCTGTCCGGTGTGCGGCGACACCATCCGCGAAGTCTCGTTCCACGACTCGTCGTTGCAGTACTGCCCCACCTGCCAGACGGGCGGCAAGCCGCTCGCCGACCGCCGGTTGTCCCGTCTGCTCAAGTGACCGGGCCGGGCGGCGACCCGTGTCCAGGCTCAGCGGTCCAGGGTCACGAGCCGTTCGCCCCGCATCGTACGGACCTCGAAGCGGTCGATCTCGCCGGGCCGCAGCGCCGTCGCCGCCTCGAGGTCCAGCGGGTTCTCGTTCCCGGGCGAGCCGGCGATGCCGTAGCCGCCGGCCGGCACCGACCAGGTGGTCACCTTGTGCTCCTTGCCGTCCCTGTCGACCACGACCAGCTCGCAGGTCCGCGGGCCGCGCAGCTGGGCCATGCGCAGCGCGACGGCAGTGCCCCAGTCCGCCGTGCGCAGATCGACGGCGCCGTGCACACCGGTCGCCGCGTCCGTCGCGACGATCCGCGCATCGGGGCCGCCGCCTCCGTTCCCGTCCATCAGGCCCACCATCACCACGGGCAGCGCGACGATCAGCGCCGCGGCCGCCGCCACCAGCCGAAGCCTGCGGCGGGAGCTGTGCCGGCGCCGCACCGCGACCTCGCGGAGCAACCGGTCGAGCAGCGAGGGGGACGGCAACTGCGACACCGCCTGAAGCGGCCGGCCGGGACCGGCGAGCTCGGCCAGCGCCGATGAGACCGGCGTGAAATCGGCCAGCCGCACCGCGCACAGGACGCACTCCGACAGATGCTCCTCGAAGCGGAACGCGTCCGAGGGATCGAGGACGCCCAGCGCATAGGCGGCCACGTCCCGGTGCCGCTCCCGCAGATTCATGGACCATTCCTCGATTCGCGTCTGCCGTCGTGTCCGTAGTGTGTTGTGGTGTCGCCCTGGAATACGCAGAAAGACCCTTCCGCACTCATGCGACAGGTGGAGAAACGGGGAAACTCATGACCGTGCCACCCTCCGGCGGCCCTCACGTGGAGCTGCTCCTCGGGGCGTACGTGCTCGGCGCGCTCGCCCCCGAGGAGGACGCGGGCGTCGCGCGCCATCTGGCGTGCTGCGACCCGTGCCGGACGGCGTATCTGGATCTCGCCGACGCGCGATCGCTGCTCGCGATGGTCACGGTCGAGGATCTGCTCGACGGCATCGAAGCGATCGACCGCCCGCACGGTCTCGGCGGCCACGGCGTCCCCGGAGGCCACGACGTTCCCGAGGACGGTGCCGGGCCGCCGGACACCGGTACCCCATAGGCCCCGGCCGATCTTGCCGGGCTCGCGTGCCCTGGCACGGCACCTCGCTGTGTTGCCGTCGGTCACCGACTCCCCCGCAGCCCTTCGGGCACGGGAGGTGCCGCCACCGCGTCGATTTCTCCCCCTGCCTTCGGCGGGGGCCCCCGCCTCCGCCTTGCGATGCGTCCCCAAGGCCCTGCGGGCCTGGGGAGACCCCATGCACCAGACCCCGCTCAGTGATCCGGCCTGATCGACCGGACAGGACCCGGACCCGTGGTCCCGTGTCCGTCCCGCGCCTAAACTCCGCAGCATGCTGCGCGTACTGGCTGTCGACGACGAGAAACCGGCTCTCGAGGAACTGCTGTATCTGCTGCGCGCCGACCCCCGGGTGCACAGTGCCGAGGGGGCCACCGACGCCACCGAGGCGCTGCGCCGCATCAGCCGGGCCCTGGACGCGGGGCCCGACGGCGACGACGCCATCGACGTCGTCTTCCTCGACATCCACATGGCCGGGCTGACCGGGCTCGACGTGGCCAAGCTGCTCGCGGGCTTCGCCAGGCCCCCGCTGATCGTGTTCGTCACCGCCCACGAGGGCTTCGCCGTGCAGGCCTTCGACCTCAAGGCCGTGGACTACGTCCTGAAGCCGGTGCGCAGGGAGCGGCTGGCCGAGGCGGTGCGCCGGGTCAGCGATCTGGCCGAGTCGGCGCGCGAGCCCCGTCAGTCCGCGCACCCGCACCCGCACGCGCCCGTGTCCGTGCCCGCGTACACGCCGCCCGCCGTGACGGGAACGGCCGTGCCCGGCGGGACACCCGAGCAGATCCCGGTGGAGCTCGGCGGCGTCACCCGGTTCGTCGCCATCGACGACATCGCGTACGTCGAGGCCCAGGGCGACTACGCCCGCCTCCACACGGCGGAGGGCAGCCATCTCGTCCGGATCCCGCTCTCCACGCTGGAGGAGCGCTGGGCGTCCCGCGGTTTCGTCCGCATACACCGCAGCCATCTCGTCGCCCTCGGCCGCATCGACGAACTGCGCCTGGACGCCGGTGCCACCACCGTCCGGGTGGGCAGCGCGGAGCTCGCGGTCAGCCGCCGCCACGCACGACAGCTGCGCGATCTGCTGATGCGCCACGCGCGCGGCTGACGACCGTTCGGCGTGTGCGCGCCGCCGCTCGCCGTCCCACCCCGTCCGTACGGCGACGGGCCGGGCCACTGACCGAGCGGTGTCCGCAATCGGCGCTGCCGCCGTCCGCCCCCGCCTACCCTTGATCGGGAAGGGGAGAAGGGGCCTGATGTCCGATATCGAAGCGCTGCTGTGCGAGCTCCGCGGTCTGCAGGCGATGCCGCCCGGCAATCCGGACGATGTCGAGGCGCTCCTCGCCAGGGCCAGGAGCGCGGCAGGCCGCTGGGCCGATGTGCTGGACGAGATCCGGGAGTCCGCGCAGGGGCTCGTCGGACCGCGGGCGGAAGCCGCCCTCGAGGTCGCGTTCCGCCGCGCCGAGGAGTCGTACGTCGAACTGGAGATCGCCCTCGCCGACTGCTCCCGCCAACGCGCGGACCGGTGAGCCGTGCGGCCGGGGCGGGCCGGGTCCAGGCACCGCGCCCACCGGCTCGGACGGGACGCCGGCCACCGAGACCGGGACGAGACCATCTCGTGCCTACCCGCCCTCATCGCCGCTGCGTAGACTCCGTAGATCTTCGGACCCTGTCCGAACGCGAACGAGACGACTCGAGATCCCGGGAGCGGACGACGATGTCTGCAGAGCAGCCACCCACCCGTGAGGTGGTCACGGGTGTGCCGCGGGGAGCCCGCCGCAGGCCGGGCCATGCACCCGCCCGTTCCGAGATCAGCGAGCAGACTCCGCTCGGCACCGTCTACGTCCGCTCCCTGATGCGCAGCCAGCTGCGCGCGGGGCTGTACGCCCTCGGCGTGCTCGCTCTCCTCGTCGGCACCCTCCCGCTGCTGTTCGCCTTCCCCGCCGCCGTGCTCGGTTCCTTCTCCTCGCCCGAGCCGTTCGTCTGGGCGATGCTCGGCGTGGTCGTCTATCCGGTGATGTGGCTCGTGGCGCGCTGGTACGTCCGCAAGGCCGAGCGCAACGAACGCGACTTCACCGGGCTCGTCGAAGGCCGCTGACGGCGCGCGTGGGGAACAGCCGGTGAACCAGACCTACGCGGTGACGGCCGTCACCTTCGTCGTCCTCGCGACCGTCCTCATAGGCGGCCTCGGCCTGCGCATATCCCGTACCACCTCCGACTTCTACGTCGCGTCGCGCACCGTCAAACCCGCACTGAACGCGGCCGCCATCAGCGGCGAGTACCTCTCCGCCGCCTCCTTCCTCGGCATCGCGGGACTGGTCCTCCTCCAGGGCCCGGACATGCTCTGGTACCCGGTCGGCTACACCGCCGGATATCTCGTCCTGCTGGTGCTCGTCGCCGCCCCGCTGCGCCGCTCCGGGGCGTACACCCTGTCCGACTTCGCCGAGGCCCGGCTCGAATCGGCCACCGTGCGCCGCCTCGCCAGCCTCTTCGTCGTCGGCATCGGCTGGCTCTATCTGCTGCCGCAGCTCCAGGGCGCGGGGCTCACCCTGGAGATCCTCACGGGCGCACCCGACTGGGTCGGCGGACTCGTCGTCGCCGTCGTCGTCACGGGCGCGGTCGCCGCCGGCGGGATGCGCTCCATCACCTTCGTCCAGGCGTTCCAGTACTGGCTCAAGCTCACCGCGCTCCTCGTGCCCGCGCTCTTCCTCGTCGCCGCCTGGTTCGGCGACGACGCGCCACGCGCCCGGTTCGACGCGCCCACCGTCTTCCGAGACCACACCGTCGTACGGATCGACGACACCGTACGGGTCGAGCTGGAGCAGCCGCTCACCGTCAGCGTCTCCGGCAGCATCGACGGCACCCGGCACGACGCGGACCGGGTCACCCTCGACGAGGGCACCCACCGCATCGACGCCGGGACGCGCCTCACCTTCCCCCAGGGCTCCGAGGTGCCCGAGCGGGCGACCACCGGCGCGGACCCGTTCAGCTGGTCCCAGCCGCTCGCGGGCGGACGCGACGGCTACCAGCTCTACGCCACGTACGGACTGATCCTCGCGACCTTCCTCGGCACCATGGGACTGCCCCACGTCGCCGTCCGCTTCTACACCAGCCCCAACGGGCGGGCCGCGCGCCGCACCACGCTCGTCGTGCTCGGGCTGATCGGCGCCTTCTACCTGCTGCCGCCCGTCTACGGCGCGCTCGGCCGGATCTACGCCCCCGAACTCGCCCTCACCGGCCAGGCCGACGCGGCCGTCCTCGTCCTGCCGGAGCGGATGATCGGCGGCATACCGGGGGATCTGCTGGGCGCGCTCCTCGCGGGCGGCGCGTTCGCCGCGTTCCTGTCCACCGCCTCCGGGCTGACCATGTCCGTCGCCGGAGTCCTCACGCAGGACGTGCTCCCCTCGCGCGGGGTGCGGCACTTCCGGCTCGCGACCGTCGTCGCGATGGCGGTGCCGCTCGCCGTGAGCATCGTCGCCACCAACGTGCCGGTCGCGGACGCGGTCGGACTCGCCTTCGCCGTGTCGGCGTCCTCGTTCTGCCCGCTGCTCGTCCTCGGGATCTGGTGGCGGCGGCTCACGCCGCCGGGCGCCGCGGCCGGGCTCGTCATCGGCGGCGGGGCGGCGCTGACCGCGGTCATGGCGACCCGCGCCGGGCTCGCCCCCGAGGGCTGGCCGCACACCCTGATGGCCTGGCCCGCCGTCTGGTCGGTGCCGCTCGGCTTTCTCACCATGGTGGTGGTCTCGCTCGCGACGCCCCGGCACGTACCTTCCGGGGCGGCCGCCATCCTGGCGCGCCTCCATCTGCCCGAGGACCTCGTCGGCCGGCCGCAGCCCGAAGGAGCGGAACGATGACCGGGATGGCGCTGGCGGCGCTCGGTGCCGCCGCGGCGGTGCTGCTCGCGGCGGGGTTCGGGCTCGGCCGGCTCACCGCCCGGCGCGACGCCGACCCCGACCTCGACCTGGGTACTCCGGTCGAGCGGGCCACCTTCCACACCCTCCACACCGCGTCCCTGGCCGCCCCGCCGCTGCGCGCCGGACTCACCGAGGACACCGCACGCAAGGCCGCGCGCCGGCTGCGCTCCCTGCTCGGCACCGAGGCGCTCTGCCTCACCGACCGCGAGACGGTCCTCGCCTGGGACGGTCTCGGCGGCGACCACCACGAGGAACGGGTGATGCGGCGCGTCACCGACGTGCTCGACTCGGGGCGCAGCCAGAGCATCCGCACCGGCTGCGACGATCTGGAGTGCCCGCTGCGCTGGGCCGTCATCGCCCCGCTCACCGGCGAGGAGGGGGTGCTCGGCGCGCTCGTCGCCTACGGTTCGAAGGAGTCTGCGGTACTGGTACGGGCCGCCACGGAGGTCGCCCGCTGGGTGTCCGTACAGCTGGAACTCGCCGAGCTCGACCGGTCCCGTACGCGGCTCATCGAGGCCGAGATCCGCGCACTGCGTGCCCAGATATCCCCGCACTTCATCTTCAACTCGCTCGCCGCCATCGCGTCCTTCGTCCGCACCGACCCGGAGCGGGCCCGCGAACTCCTTCTGGAATTCGCCGACTTCACCCGCTACTCGTTCCGCAGGCACGGAGACTTCACCCATCTCGCCGACGAGCTGCGCTGCATCGAGCAGTACCTGGCGCTCGCCGGCGCCCGCTTCGGCGACCGGCTCAAGGTGACCCTCCAGATCGCCCCCGAAGTGCTCCCGGTCGCCCTGCCGTTCCTCTGTCTCCAGCCGCTCGTCGAGAACGCCGTCAAGCACGGCCTCGAGGACTCCAGGAACGAGTGCCGCGTCTCCATCTCCGCCCAGGACGCGGGTGCCGAGGCGGTCGTCACGATCGAGGACGACGGCGTCGGCATGGATCCGGCCGAGCTGCGGCGCATCCTCGCCGGAGAGTCCACCCGGTCGTCGGGCATCGGGCTGAGCAACGTCGACGAACGGCTGCGGCAGGTGTACGGCGACGACCACGGCCTGGTGATCGAGACGGGCATCGGGGCGGGCACGAAGATCACGGTGCGGATCCCCAAGTACCGGGCCGGCGTGCACAAGAACTCCGGTACGCGGTGACCCCGCTCAGTACAGGTGGATCGCCAGATGCCCGAGCGGCAGCCCGAGCCGCCAGGCCGGGATCCACACCCGCGCCGACTCGTCCACCGCGGACGCCGGGGGCAGGGCCGGGTGCCAGAGCCCGGACTCCTCGCCGAGATCGGCGGCGAGCAGCTCGGTCCGCTCCAGCCACCGCCAGGCTTCCTGAGCCAGCGCGAGATCAGGGTCGGGGCCGGTGACATCACGCGCGAAGGCCTCCCGGGCGGCCATCCGTTCGCGTACCCATTCCGGCCAGGGGTGCCCGTACGCCGTGCGCGACAGCCACTCGTCCAGTCGCGAGACCGTCCGGACGAGGGCCGGCTCGTCCGGGCCGTCGCAGAGGTAGACCGTCAGGGCGAGGGTCTCCCGGCCGGCTCTGAACTCGAGCGAACCGGTCTCCACAAGGCCGCCGGTGCGCAGCACCTCGTCGGCTATGTACTCGGCACACAGCCAGGCCATGGGGACCGCCAGACCGCCTCCGCCGGTGCCGTTCGTACTCTCGGGCAGCACTTTCTCCACCTTCTCCCGGATGTGCTCGGTTCGGCTGTCGACGACGAGCCTCCACCGGGAGACACGCGTCAGGGTCCCTCTTTACTCAACTCGGCCGGCAGATTTCGAATCGGGCTGACGCGGAACGTGGCCCCAGGGAGGCCAGGCTCCCGGAGGGGCGGCGGAGGCTGAAGTGACCCGGTCCAGGGCCGTCAGGCGGCTGCGGACCGCGTCACCGCCGCACGGCTGTACCCGGGCAGGCAGCGCGCCAGCTGACGCAGGGCGTGGTACGAACGCGACTTGACCGTGCCCGCCGGGATGCCCAGCGCCTCGGCGGTCTCTGCCACGCTCTTGCCCTGGAAGTAGATCTGCACCAGCACCGCCCGGTGCTCGGGGCTCAGCGACCGCACGGCGGCGCGGACGTCCAGCACGGCGACCGCGCGATCGGTCACGTCCGCCGGATCCGCGGTGGTGGCGAGGACGGCGTCGCCGATCTCGGTGGGCCGGGCCATCCGGGAGCGGCGCGCGTCGATGGCGAGCCGGCGGCCGACCGTGAAGAGCCACGGCCGCATCGACTCGTACGGCCCGTCGAAGGCCTCGGGATGCTGCCAGGCCCTGACCAGGGTCTCCTGGAGGAGGTCCTCGGCACGCTGCTGGTCGCCGTACGTCAGGCCGATGAGGAAGCTCATCAGGGCGGGACCGTGTTCGCGCTGCAGCTCGGCCAGGGCCCGCTCGTCGGTCGTCGCCGTCGCGCTCGTCACCGTCGCGGTCGCCGTCGCCATCGTCGGCATCCTTTCGCACAGAAGTCCGGAGAGTTCGGTGTTACGTGGCGTATCCGAACGCATGGCGGCGCGAAGGGACAGGCGTTGTACCGGCATGTGCGTTGAGCGGTCGCACTGTTCGACGAGTGGTGCGTCGAACGGTCGACCGGAAGGGAGTAGTCCGTTCCGTCTCGGTAAGTCATATTGACGGCTTTGATGATTGACTGACCATTGAGTCCCTCGGATGGAGCCGCCGATGAGCGCACACGTACGCCGCACGGCGGTGGTCCTGGCCGTCGCACTCCTGGCACCGGCGGCGGGCTGCGGCGGCGGCCCCGAACGGGCCCGCAGCAACCGCCCGCCCGTGCACGAGGCCGGACCCGCCGGGAGCCGCCGGCCCGTCCCCGCGCCCTTTCTCGCGTCCGCCCCCGCCCCCACTCCCGCCACCCCGGCTCCCCGCGGCTTCACGCTCGTGGCCAGCGGTGACGTGCTCCCGCACGACTCGGTCATCCACCAGGCGCGGGAGGCCGCCCGCGGCGACGGCTACGACTTCCGGCCCATGCTCGCGGGCGTCGCACCCGTCGTCTCCGCCGCCGATCTCGCCATCTGCCACATGGAGACGGTGTACGGCGACGACGACGGGCCCTACACCGGCTACCCCGCCTTCACCTCACCGCCCCAGATCGCTGAAGCCCTCCGGGTCACCGGTTACGACTCCTGCTCCACCGCCTCCAACCACACGCTGGACGACGGTGCCGAAGGGCTGCGGCGCACGCTCGACGCGCTCGACCGTGCCGGGATCGAACACGCCGGCTCGGCCCGCACCGAGGCCGAGGCCCGCGAGCCCGCCTGGCTGCGCGCGGGGACCGCCGAGGTCGCCCAGCTCGCGTACACGTACGGCACCAACGGGTACCCGCTCCCGGCCGGTCGGCCCTGGGCGGTCAATCTGATCGACGAGCGGCGGATCGTCGAGGACGCGCGCGCGGCCCGCCGGGCCGGCGCCGACGTCGTCGTGGTCAGCGTCCACTGGGGCACCGAATGGCAGACCGCACCCGACGCACGCCAACTGCGGCTCGGCAGGGCCCTGACCGCCTCGCGCACCGCGGGCCGCCCCGACATCGACCTCGTCGTCGGCACCCACGCCCACATCCCGCAGGCGTACGAGAAGGTGAACGGCACCTGGGTCGTGTACGGCATGGGCGACCAGATCGCCGGCCCGATGACCAACTACGAGGGCCGGCACGACCCGCGCGGAAACCAGAGCACCATCGGCCGCTTCACCTTCGCGCCCCCCGCCCGGGCCGACGGGCGCTGGGAGGTGACCAAGGCCGAGTTCATCCCGCAGTGGATGGACACGGCCGCCGGCCGCGTCATCAACCTCAACGCGGCGATCGACGGCGGTGCGGCGCGCCACACCGCCGTACGCGACCGGATCCGCGACGTCGTCCTCAGCCGCGGGGCGGCCGCCGACGGTCTCGTCATGGGCCGTTGACGCCGCCCGAAGCCTGCCCCCGGGTCACTGCGGGCCAGGTCCCGGCCCCGTCCCCGTTCCGGTCCCGCCCTGCGCCTCCGCCTCGGCGAGCTTCGAGTGCCGGTACGAGTACGCGAAGTAGATCACCAGACCGACCAGGAGCCACACCACGAAACGGAGCCAGGTCTGCCAGGCCAGGAACGTGATCAACCAGATCGAGAACGCCACACCGATCGCCGGCACGAACGGCATACCCGGGCAGCGGAACGACCGCGGCAGCTCCGGCTGCCGGTAGCGCAGCACGATCACGGCGACGCACACCACCACGAACGCCAGCAGAATGCCGATGTTCGTCAGTTCCGCCGCCTCCCCGATCGGCAGGAAGCCCGCGATGAGCGCCGACCCCGCGCCGACGATCCAGGTCACGCGCACGGGCACGTGCCGTGTCGGATGGGTCTTCGCGAACCAGTGCGGGAGCAGACCGTCGCGGCTCATCGAGAACCACACCCGGGTGACGCCCAGCATGAATGTGAACATCACCGTGAGGATGCCGATGATCGCGCCCACCGCGATGACGGTCGCCAGACTGTCGAGCCCCACCGACTTGAAGGCCGTGGAGAAGCCGCTCTCCGGATCGATGTCCTGGTAGTTCTGCATACCCGTCAGCACCAGACAGGCCAGCACGTACAGGACCATCGAGATCGCGAGCGAGTACATGATCGCCTTCGGCATGTGGCGCTGCGCGTCCTTGGACTCCTCGGCCGCCGTCGACATCGCGTCGTACCCGAACACCGCGAAGAAGACGGTCGCCGCACCCGTGAACGCCCCGCTGACGCCGAACGGGAAGAACGGGGTGTAGTTGGAGGTGTTGATGTAGAAGAAGCCGACCACGATGACCAGCAGCACGACCAGGACCTTGAGCACCACCACGGCGGTCTCGAACCGTGCCGCGCTCCTGATTCCGAGCGTGAGCAGATAGGCGATGAAGAGACACAGGATCATCGCGAAGAGATCGACCTTGTGCCCCTCACCCGTGCCCGGCGCGCCCAGCATCCAGGCGGGCAGATCGATCCCCAGCTGGCCGAGGAGGAAGCCGAAGTACCCGGAGATGCCGATGGCGACCACCGCCACGATCGCCGTGTACTCCAGCAGCAGGTCCCAGCCGATGAACCAGCCCGCCAGTTCGCCGAGGACCGCGTAGCCGTACGTGTAGGCCGAGCCCGCCTTGGGGATCATGCCGGCGAACTCGGCGTACGAGAAGGCGGCCGCGGCGCTCGCCACGCCCGCGATCAGGAACGAGAGGAGGACCGCGGGGCCCGCCGTCTGGTTCGCGACCGCGCCGGCGAGGGCGAAGATTCCCGCGCCGATGATGCCGCCGATGCCGATGGCCGTGAGCTGCCACAGGCCCAGCGTTCTGGTGAGCTGCTCGCTCGGGGGACCTTCTTCGATCAGTTCGATGGGCTTGCGGCGCAGCACGCCCTGCCCCATCCGGAGCCCTGCCATGAGTCACCTCTTCGCGGACCGCTGTCGGACAACGGCGGCTCATGATGGACCAGCGGAGCGGGTGACGGAAGGCGACATGCGGCAGCGGAAGTGATGATTCCGGGCGGGTTATGGGACCACGGTCACCGGCCAGCGCCCGGCTTTGACCAGCCGAACCGCCACCGAACCGATGATCCGGTGCCCCGCCGACTCCGAGGCGCCGACCACCACCGCGTCCGCCTTGAGATCGTCGGCGGCCTTCACCAGTCCGCTGTACGGATCACCGCGGAAGGTGTGGAACTCCCAGCGCACGTCCCAGATGCCCCGCACCCGCTCCGCCGCCGCCCTGATCTCCGCGGCGAGCTCCTCCGCGATCTCCCCGGTCGTGTCCGCCACCGGGGCGCCGAGCGCAGCGCCCGCCGGCATCAACGGCTGCACGTAGACGATCGCGAGCAGGGCGTTCTGCCTCCGGGCCAGCCCGCTCGCATACGCCGCGGCCCGCAGCGACGAGTCGGAACCGTCGACACCGGTGACGATCACCTTCGGACCGTCGGTGCCACGCTCGAAACCCTGGGACTGCTGTCGTTCACTCACGCCTTGAGGCTATCCCTGCCGACAGGCGCCCCGGCAGGGGTCTCCCTAGAGTGCGGAGCATGAGTGTCAGCGTGGAGGAGCGCCTCGCCGCCCGACGCGGCTTCATCGGCAAGGTGCCCGAAGGCTTCGCGATGTTCTTCGCCCTGCTCGGGGTGTTCTGCGCGGTCATCGCCCTGATCGCGCCCCTGCGCAGGCTGCTGCGCCCCGTCGCGCTCTTCCTCGACCAGGTCGCCGTACCCGTCAGCGCCAACCTCGCCTACGCCGTCTTCCTGCTGTTGCTCGCCGCGGCCATCGGCGCCCGCAAGAAGGTCGCCTGGTGGCTCGTCGTCGCCTATCTGACGCTCATCGTCATCACCGACGTCCTGCTGCTGGCCGTCGCACGCGACTGGGACTGGATCGCCAACCTCGTGCTGTGCCTCGTCGCGCTGGCCGTGCTCGTCATCGCCCGGCACGAGTTCTACGCCGAGACACGGCGCGGCTCGCTGCGCCGCGCGATCGTCGTCCTGGTCCTGGGACTGGCCGCGGGCGTCCTGGTCGGCTGGGGCCTCGTCGAGCTCTTCCCGGGCACCCTCGTCCCCGAACAGCGGCTGCTGTGGTCCGCCAACCGGGTGTTCGGCGGACTGGTCTCCAGCGCCCAGTTCGACGGCTCCCCGCCGCGCGCGCTCTTCTTCCTCCTCGGCCTCTTCGGCGCGCTCGCCCTGCTGAACTCCGCCGCCACCCTCTTCCGCTCGCAGCGCATGGAGGCGGCCCTGCACGGCGACGAGGAGCCCCGCATCCGCGCGCTCCTCGGCGCGTACGGCTCCCAGGACTCCCTCGGCTACTTCGCCACCCGCCGCGACAAGGCCGTCCTCTTCGCACCCAACGGCAAGGCCGCCGTCACCTACCGCGTCGAGGCCGGCGTCGCCCTGGCCAGTGGCGACCCGGTCGGTGACAAAGAGGCATGGACGCCGGCGATCGAGGCCTGGCTGGACGTCGCCCGCCGCTACGCCTGGGCGCCCGCCGTCATGGGCGCGTCCGAGGACGGCGCCAGGGCCTACGCACGCTCCGGGCTCGGCGCCATCCAGCTCGGCGACGAGGCGATCCTGTACGTGGACCGCTTCGACCTGGACGGGCGAGACATGAGGGTCGCCCGACAGGCGGTCGGCCGCGTCCGCAGACTCGGCGCGACCGCCCGGATCCGCCGCCATTCCGCGCTCACCGACGTGGAGATGAAGCAGGTCATCGACAAGGCCGACGCCTGGCGGGACACCGAGACCGAACGGGGCTTCTCCATGGCGCTGGACCGGCTCGGCGACCCGCAGGACGGCGACTGTCTCCTCGTCGAGGCCTTCGACGCCGACGACAAGCTCGTCGCGCTGCTGTCCTTCGTCCCCTGGGGCCGCGACGGCATCTCCCTCGACGTCATGCGCCGCGACCGCGACACGGCACCCAACGGCATCATGGAGTTCATGGTCGCCGAGCTCTGCGCCCAGGCACCGCAGCTCGGCGTCCGCCGGATCTCCCTCAACTTCGCCGTCTTCCGCTCGGCCTTCGAGGAAGGCGCCCGGATCGGCGCGGGGCCCGTCCTGCGGCTCTGGCGCAGGCTGCTGCTCTTCTTCTCGCGGTGGTGGCAGCTGGAGGCGCTCTACCGGTCCAATGTCAAGTACCAGCCCGCCTGGTACCCGCGGTTCCTCTGCTACGGCGACGCCGGCTCCCTCGCCCGCGTCGGCCTCGCCTCCGGGATCGCCGAGGGCTTCGTCTCCGTACCCAGCCTGCGCAGACGCTGGGGCAGGGGCCGGCCGCACGGCGTCACCGGGCCCGTCGCCGGCACCGCGGGACTGCCGGCCATCGACGCGCTGGACCTGGCCGGGCCCGACACCGTGCGTCCGATGGGGGAGCGCAGACTGCCCGAGCAGGTGCGGATCCGCCACCGCAAGCTGGAGCGGCTGCGCGAGCAGGGCATCGACCCCTACCCGGTCGGCGTCGCCGCACGCACCGGCGCACTCGCCGCGATCCGCGCCGCACACCCGTCCCTCGCGCCCGGCGCACGCACCGGCGAGGAGGTCACCGTCGCCGGGCGCGTCATGGCCGTACGCGACTTCGGCGGCGTCGTCTTCGCCGTGCTGCGCGACTGGTCAGGCGACCTCCAGATCGCCTTCACCCGCGAGGGATCCGGCCCCGCCGTCCTCGACGCGTTCACCACCGACGCCGACCTCGGCGACCACATCACCGCCACCGGGGAGCTCGGCGCGAGCGACCGCGGCGAGCCCACCGTCTTCGCCGCCGCCTGGCAGCTCACCGCCAAATGCCTGCGCCCGCTGCCCGACAAGCGCCGCGGCCTCGCCGACCCCGAGGCCCGCGTCCGCCGCCGCTATCTCGACCTCGTCGCGAGCCCCGACGCGCGCAGCGTCGTCCGCGCACGCTCCACGGCCGTGCAGGCGCTGCGCCAGGGGCTGCTCGACCGCGGCTACCTGGAGGTCGAGACCCCGATGCTCCAGCAGATCCACGGCGGCGCCAACGCCCGCCCCTTCACGACCCATATCAACGCCTACGACATGGACCTCTACCTGCGCATCGCCCCCGAACTGTTCCTGAAGCGCCTGTGCGTGGGCGGCCTGGAGAAGGTCTTCGAGATGGGGCGCACCTTCCGCAACGAGGGCGTCTCGTACAAGCACAACCCCGAGTTCACGATGCTGGAGGCGTATCAGGCCTTCGCCGACTACGACGTGATGCTCGACCTCACCCGTGAACTCATCCAGGGTGCCGCCACCGCCGCCTTCGGATCCCCCGTCGCACACAAGACGGGACCGGACGGCAAGCTCGTCGCCCACGACATCTCCGGGTGGTGGCCGGTCAAGACGCTCTACGACGCGGTGTCCGACGCCCTCGGCGAGCACGTGGACGCCGACACGGACGAGGACACCCTGCGCAGGCTCTGCGATCTGGCCGGCGTGCCGCACACCCCCGACGACACGCGCGGCGACGTCGTCCTGGAGATGTACGAGCGGCTGGTGGAGGAGAAGACCCAGCTGCCCACCTTCTACAAGGACTTCCCGACCGACGTCTCCCCGCTGACCCGCCAGCACCGCCGCGACCCGCGCCTCGCCGAACGCTGGGACCTCGTCGCCTTCGGTACGGAACTGGGCACCGCCTACTCCGAGTTGACGGACCCCGTGGAGCAGCGGCGGCGCCTCACCGCTCAGTCGCTGCTCGCCGCCGGCGGCGATCCCGAGGCCATGGAGCTCGACGAGGACTTCCTCGACGCGCTCGAGTACGCGATGCCGCCGACCGGCGGACTCGGTATCGGGGTGGACCGGCTCGTGATGTTCCTGACCGGGCTCACCATCCGCGACACACTGCCGTTCCCCCTGGTGCGCCGCCACTGATCACCGGGCGCCCCGGCGACCGCGCGGACCGGCCGCCGGCTGCTGCTCCCAATGGGTGTATTCGTAGGCCGAACCGGTGTTGCTGAGGCCCGCCCTACTGTGCCCGTGGCAGCCATTGCTCATGGAGAAGGATCAGATGCCGCGGTCGCGGCGGTCGGTGCTGCGCATCGCCGCCGCCTGCGTCGGCGCCGCCACTGTCGCACCCCTGTTCAGCACCGAGTGGACCCGTACCCCGAACCGTCCCGAGGCTCCTGTAGCGGCGGCGGACCCGAAGGCGGCGGGGGGCCCTGCGTCGGCGGGCGGCCCGCAGGGGGCGGCGGGTCCGCAGGCGGCAGGCCCGCAGGCTTCGGCCAGGGTGACCAACGCGTCGGCGTACAGGCTGCAGCCCATGACGGCATTCGGGTCCAACCCCCTGACGAGGGCCGTGACCCCGGTCCGGAAAGAGCCGTTCCTGAACATGCCGGCGCTCGGCCGCTCCATGGTGCTGACCTTCGACGACGGCCCTGATCCCCGCTACACGCCGGACGTCCTGAAGATCCTGCGCAAGCACGACGTCCGGGCGATGTTCTTCGTCTGCGGTGGGATGGCCGCGGACCACCAGGACCTGCTGCGCGAGATCGCCGACGACGGGCATGTGGTGGGCAACCACACCTGGTCGCACCCGCTGGTGCCGAAGCTCTCGAAATCCCGTATTCGCGACGAACTGGGCAGCACGAGCGAGATCGTCGAGAAGATCCTCGGCAGCCCGCCGCTCTGGTACCGCGCACCGTACGGGGCATGGAACAAGCGCTCGTTCGAGATCGGCGCAGAGCTCGGCATGGAGCCGCTCGCCTGGACCATCGACACGCTCGACTGGCGTGAGCCCGGCACGGGAGAGATCGTCAGCCGCGTCCTGGACGGGGCAGAGCCCGGCGCCGTCGTCCTCTCGCACGACGCGGGCGGCGACCGCTCGCAGAGCGTGGCGGCGCTCCGCCGCTATCTGCCGGCATTGCTGCGGTCCGGGTACCGGATCACCGTGCCGCTCCGCTGAAGGATGCGGACGCGGTCGGGTGCCTGCCCGGTGCGGGACGCAGGCACAGGGGGCCGCCGACGAGCTGAGCCGGCGGCCCCCTCGTGAGCGGTCACTGCGCCGCGATCATGCGCGCGAAGACGACGACGTTCCCGTCGTAGCCTCCGGCCCGTGAGTAGCCGCCGCCGCAGGTGATGACGCGCAGCTCCGGGGTTCCGGTGTCGCCGTACACACGGGCGCCCGGGAAGTTGTTCTTGGAGAACACCTCGACGCCGTACACCTCGAACACGGCGGTCCTGCCGTCGTAGCGGGTCACCTCGACGTGCTGGCCCTTCTGCAGTGCGCCGAGACCGTAGAAGACGGCGGGCCCGGCCGCGTTGTCGACATGGCCGACGACCACCGCCGTGCCCTGCTGCCCCGGGGCGATGCCGTTCTGGTACCAGCCCGCGAGATTGGGGTCTTGCGGCGGCGGAGCCTCGATCCAGCCGTTGGGGTCGAGACCCACGTCGATGGTCGGCGCCTCGACCCTGAGCGCGGGGATCGCGATCCGGGACGCGGGGGCGTACGGGAGCGGCTCGACGGGTCCGTTCAGCGGGACCGACTCCGCGTAGCGCTGACTGTCCAGCGCCGCGGCGACGGCCGGCTGGGGCGGGCCCATCCCCATGTCGATCCCGTTCCGCACCAGCGCGAGGCCGGTGAGCATGACGAGAGCAAGTACGCCCCACGGTGAGCGTCTTCTCGACTCCGAGCCGGTGTAGTCCTGGCGGCCCATGGTTCTCCCATCTCATCGTCTGCACGCACGCTAAGCACGCACGCGCCGGGCGGCGACCGGAGAGGGGCGAACGGGTGGTACGGCCACTTGGGGTGAGCCATCCGTGTACATCGCCATATAAAAGCTTCTGACAGTACGTGACCTGCGGATCCGTCAGATAAGAGCTCCTCGTACCGGCGTGTCGGCTCACTGGGGTGGACCAGTCCCAAAATGCGGCGAATGTGCTGGACGGTGAGTGTTCGTGTTGGAGGGCGTTCTCGTCGACTCTCCCGGAGCACCGTTCCGGGGCGCGTCTCCACTGGAGGTTCAACCATGCGTGCTTCACGCACTCTCGCGGTGACCTTCACCGCATGCGCGGCCGTCGGCCTGTCAGCGCCGCTGACCGCTGCCAACGGGGGTGGCAGCGGTCCCACCAGCGTCAACATCTCTCCGTCCGCGGTCCACCAGGGCGGGATCCTGAACATCTTCGTCGACGGCTGCGACAAGGGCGGCACCGTGACGTCCAACGCCTTCCCGACGGCCAACCTCTCCGGGGACCGGGGTGCGCACGGCCCGAAGGGCGAGCGGGCGGACGGTGCGAACCGTGACGAGGGCGGGGCCGGGGTCCGTAGTGGCGACGGGGATGACTGGGACGAGGGCGGGAGCGAGAGCGGCTCCGGCGACAACTTCGGCGAGGGCGGGAACGGCAACGGGAACGGGAACGGCAACGGGAACGGTCGCGACAACAACCAGGGTGGCAACAACAACGGTCGCGACAACAACCAGGGTGGCAACAACAACGGTCGCGACAACAACCAGGGTGGCAACAACAACGGCCGTGACAACAACCAGGGTGGCAACAACAACGGTCGCGACAACAACCAGGGTGGCAACAACAACGGCCGTGACAACAACCAGGGCGGCAACAACAACGG